>JAFAHS010000149.1 GCA_019237115.1 Deltaproteobacteria bacterium | reverse complement strand
AAGAACGCAACGCCGCCTTGGTCGCCGCGTAGGTGGTATGGCCAGGAATGCCCATGACGTGCATGGCCGACGAGACCAAGATGATCGATCCACCACGCCTCATCAGCGGCAGCAGCTTCTGCACCAGGAAGACGGGGCCGCGGGCGTTAAGGTTGAATGTCTTATCGAAGTGCTCAGGCGTGAGGTTGTCGATCGGAGCGTGCTCCACCAGGGCCGCGTTCGACACGATGATATCGACGACACCCTTTTCGTTCCTTACTGCCGCAGCGACACGGTCGAGGTCATCGAGGTTCGCGGCGTCAGCCTGGATAGCGGTGACATTGCGTCCGATCCGTTTGGCGGCCTCGTCGAGCTGTGCTTGCCGACGGCCGAAGATAAAGACGTAAGCGCCTTCGGCGACAAACCGCTGGGCGATCGCTAAACCGATACCGGTAGTTCCGCCGCTAATGACGGCAGTCTTGCCTGCGAGAGTGGACATTGGAATCTCCTATTTGTTCGTGAATGAGAGTGTGTTTAGCTATTTTGTTGCCCCTAATCGCTTGGCGAGATGAATGAGTTCGTTCAGCCTGATGCTCCGATCGAGCACTGATCGCGCGCCCTCTTTTCCTACGACCGGCAGACCTCCTGGTTGCAGGAGGCCAAGCTGCACCAGCACCGAGGCCTGGTCCCAGTACAGGTGCTCGTGCGCAAGCTTGTCGCCGTCAAACTGCACCACGACTAGCATCGCTACCTCAACCCGCTTCCCTGTAGGTGCGATGCCGGGCAACATCCAGTCCATCGTGATCGTATGGGTAAACCGGAAGATCATCTCTTCTACCAGCCTCCCTTGGCCGATAGTCCGTGAGACCGGGACCATCTCCGTATCGGGCGGGATCTGGGGCAGGAAATATTTGGCGTAAAATTCGTGCAGCTCTTCCCTGCCATCGCCGCCAATCATCACCGGCACTTGGTTGACGAGTGGATTCGCTACCATTGTCGCGATGGCGTCATCGGCACTGTGCGAGTTGAATTCTGCACGCACATGCTCTTCCCAAGCGTCATTTAGTTTCTGCTGGTCGGCGCTCAGCATTGGTTGCTTTGCCATGATCGACTCCTCGGTGTGCTTCCTTTCTTCTTGGTATCTTCTTCATTGTGTCTATTGCATCAGTTGTGTCGATCGTAGCTCTGGAACTATGATAGCGTCCAATACTTTGATCTCATCAGATTGATAGCTCTGCGCTATTGGAGTTTCTGTGGAATTGAGGCACCTTCGCTACTTCGTCGTCGTCGGCGAAGAAGAGCATTTTGGACGGGCCGCCGAGCGCTTGCATGTCGTGCAGCCGGCGATCACGCGCCAAGTGCGGCAGCTTGAAGAAGAGATCGGATACGCACTCTTTGAGCGATTGAAAAAAGGCGTGCGTCTGACGGAAGCCGGCAGGTCGTTCCTCGAAGAGGCGAAGCAACTTCTCTCAGAACTTGAACGGGGAATAGACCGAACCAGACTGGTGGCTCAAGGCAAGGTCGGGCGCCTGCGCGTTGGATTCGCGGAAACCGCCACTTATAGCGGGGAGCTGCCGTCTATTCTGCGCGAGTTTCGCGCCCGTTGGCCGGATGTGAGACTGGAGCTCTTCCCCGGTAGCTCCGTCGTGGCCGGTCAGCAGTTGCGCGAGCAGAAGGTGGACGTCGGGTTCGTGTACTTACTTCCGACGGATCTTTGCGAATTGAAGTCCTGCAGGATCGGCACCGAGCGATGGGTGCTCGCTCTCCCGCGTGCGCACCCGCTCGCCAAAAGTAGGCGCGTGACGCTTGGAGATCTAAAACGGAGAGCCATTTGTATGGTTTCCGCGTGCGGTGGCTCCTCTCTTATACGATCGCGTTCTCGCTGCCTGCAATGCTGCAGGTGTCACGTTGAATATCGTGCAGGAAGGGAACAGTCCCACGACGATACTAAGCCTGGTGGCGGGAGGAATCGGCCTCTCGTTTACCATCGCGTCGGCAGCGCGGACGAAGCCCGACACCGTCGTGCTAAGGGAAATCGAAGGCCTGCGCATCAAAATAGATTTCTTTGCCATATGGAGAGACGACAACAAGCTTCCTGCCTTACACAAGCTTATTGAGGTCGTGCGCAAACAGCCGGCGAGAAACCTGCGCCGGTAAGACCTTGGGGCTCACTTTCTCGAAGCCATGTTGCAATAGCGTGGCATCGGAGTTACCGCGCGCAGAATCTCTGCGGCACGTTCGCCGATCGCGACGCATGGCGCCATCGTGTTGCCGGTAGGTTACACGGGGCAGGATGGAAGCATCCGCGATGCGGAAGTATACGACTCCCGGTTTACCCAACGCCGGACCAAAGGCGTAAAACTCGCCCTGCCCGAGATCGCGGAGCTTGACTCGGTCGGCCTTGGAGAGGCCCAGTGCGTCGCCCGCCCTCGCCAGATCGGCATCGAGCCAGATCCGCCCGATAATAACGTTGTTGGCCTCGGCCGCGGCTGCAGTGAGCGCGAATCGTCTTCCGCGCTGGGTGTTACTATCTGGTTGTTGAAGCGACATAACAATCCTCGGCCTACGGGCTTAGCATGATAGGGCACTTATATTAGTTCCGCGATTTGTCAAACAGGCATCTGGGCCGCTGTTTCGTACCGTCCGAAGTGCTTTACGTTATTTAGGTGGTTTGATTTGCTGACT
>JAFAHS010000500.1 GCA_019237115.1 Deltaproteobacteria bacterium | reverse complement strand
CGCCATAAAGGAGTTTCGGGCCAACCAAGGCCGGCTAGGTGGTCCGCTGGAGAATTGGCCCATCCTGCTGCTTACGATGACTGGAGCTAAAACAGGACGGACGCTGGTGCGCCCGCTGTGCTACTCGCGCGATGGAGATAGCCTAGTAATAATCGCATCGTATGGCGGCGCCCCTCGTAATCCGCCTTGGTATTACAATCTAATTGCGAATCCCACCGCCTGCATCATCACTATGTTCGGGTCTAGGTTTTGGGTAAGCACTACTCCCCGCAGAACGCAATGACACATCCCCGCCGCGAATCGCAAAACTTGATTCATATTCCAGGCTGCAGCGTTGCAACGCTTTTTTTCAGACCCCAATTGCCGCCTAAGTTGGAATTCGCCACGGACACGTTGGCCGAGCAAAGTGGATTCGAACCGTCGGTGCCGTAGCGTGTCTCTGACCGCGGATCGAGGTCGGTCTAGTACGCCGAGAGCCCACCATCCGCCGGAATTATGGCGCCGGTGATCATCCGCGCCTCATCCGACGCCAAGAACAATGCGATTCTAGCTATATCCTCCGGCTCACCGACTGAAAACGGATAGCGCCGAAATTGCCCCTTCATCGCTTGCGCCTGAGGCGTTCCCGAGTTCGGATCATCCGGGTTGCCGAAACGTTGCAGCACCCGATCGGTCTTCACTAATCCTGGGCAAATCGCGTTGGCGCGAATCCCGTTCTTCGCATACTGGCCAGCCAGCGCCCGCGTGAACGAGATGATCCCGCCCTTCGCGGCAGCGTACACATGCCCCGGGAAGCCGCGCAGTGCTGCGACCGACGACATGTTCACGATTGCCCCACCCCCGCTCTTGGTGAGTTGCGGAATTCCATGACGGCAACAATGAAAGGTCCCTAGCAGGTCGAGAGACATCGTGTGCTGCCATACAAACATATCGACTTCGGTGACGGGCGCATCCTGGACGATCGACCCTCCCGCGCAGTTGTAAAGTATATCCAGCTTGCCGAAACGCCTGACCGTCTGCTCGATCGCGCTTTTGACGCTCTCCTCTTTGGTGACATCGGTTTCGACGAAAGCCGCATCACCGCCGGAGCCGCGAACCGTGGCTTCACAGCTGCGTCCCAACTCTGGCTTCAATTCGGCGATCGCGACGCTCGCACCTTCCAAGGCGAACAACCGCGCCGCTGCTCGCGCGATTCCTGATCCTGCTCCGGTGATAAACGCGACCTTCCCTTGAAGACGTCCCATGTTTCGTAATCTCCTCCAGCCGCAAGATCCCCGAGCTGGCTGCCGCGCTGCCCACTGGCAGCGCTTGCGGACCTTCCCGGAGAATACATCCGCTGGTTCTTTTCGGATACCGAATCGACTGGACCATTCGACATCTCAATAGTCGCGCCAGTCAGTTGTTTGAGCTGACCTCTGCGGCGAATTCTGGGGCCGTTGACCAGGCCTTCGATCTGGCTTTCTCTATCCTCGGCGGGCCAGCTAAAGCTTTTGACGAGCTGCTGCGAAGGTTATAGGAGAATTGTCCGCGAGGGCTAAGCCTGCGTGTGGCGAATTACTGATTTTCTGGCAGATCAGATTCGCCAGACACAGGCACCACGTAGAATCTGTGGAGTTGGAAGAGAAAAAACCCTTGATTTTTTGGAGCCATCGGTGGATTGGAACTGACGACCTGCTGATTACGAATAAGCGTGAGACCCTGACAATGGCTCACGACCCTGAGAAAAGATCAGCGAACTCAGCGAAACGCAGTGGTTAGCTTTTCATCGTAGTTCATAGTTTTTCAGCCAGCTACGGCACCAAATAGGCACCCGCAAGAACCGCGGGGCCAACTCGCATCCCCGCCCGTTCTGCCGCCAGCGCCGTCCGCACGGCCCTTCTCGTCGCAATCGGTCTATGCGACCAAGCCCTAAGGAGACCAACGGGGTCCGCCATCTGACGAGCCTGGATTTGCCGGTTATCTCTCGACGGAGGCGTCTATGTTTGCAGCGCGCAGATGGTTCAGAACACTCATAGGGTCTTCCGCAACGATGACTGCGTTCAACGAACCTGCAGTCTGTCGTGCCTCTGAGAGGTCGGCGCGCTAGAATGACCGAATGCCTTCGTCTCATCGAGAGAGTCATATGAAAATTCCGCAATCGGTGCGCGACGAGATCGCAAGAGGACCGCTCGCTCATTTGACCACACTCAACAAGGACGGCGGCCCGCAAGTTACCGTGATATGGGTCGGAATTGAGGACCAGGAGTTCGTGATCGGACACCTGGCGCTGCACCAAAAGATCAAGAACATCCGGCGCGACCCACGCGTCGCGCTATCTTTCACTGGACAGAACACCAGCAAGGAAGGAATGCGCGAATACGTCGTCGCGTACGGACGCGCGCGAATTACCGAGGGCGGCGCGGTGCCGCTATTGCAGCGCCTGACTCCGCTCTACCTCGGACCGAAGGCCGAATTTCCGCCGGCCTCGATGCGCAACATCCCCGGCTACATCACCCGAATCGCGCCGGATCGATTCTCGGGAATCGGCCCGTGGGCGGCGAAGCCGGGTGAGTAGCCGCATCGCCGACATTGACCGATGACGCTTGACCACCGGACGATACTCCGCCGCCTCGAGGGCTGCCGATTTCGTCAGTCATCTTTTGCATATTCCATCGCGAGGCTTCGTGTGATGGCCTGGATTCCACTTTCGCGATCATCGGGGCCGGCAGAACGAATTGCGACGTCGCGCCACCACCCTGGTTCTGCGTTCCCAAACTCGGCGTCCGTGATTCTCGCTGCAGTTGTGTACGATCAAAAGCGTCAAGAAAAGCAATCCGCGTGAGTTCCGACCTTGTGGCCCTAGACTGAGTCTCGCCCATGGCGGGATCGCAACCGACTCAGGACAACGGGCTCGAGGTTCCATGCCGCGGCGTCACCAAGAAATATGCGCTGGCGAAGCAGTAGCCCCGGCACTCCGTGGGGTCGATATCGAGGTGCGCCGCGACGAACTGGTCAGGCTGGTTGGCTCTCGCGTCTGCGGAAGGACCACTCTGATCCACGCTGCGGGCGTCGCCTCTTCGCCATTTCGTAGCTGTCGTGTGTCCCGCAGCCTTCAGGGAGTGCTATCACGGCCGATGGATTTGTAATTTGCTCGCCACAAACAGCACCCGAAATCGGACTGTTCGCCTTAGCGGAGTGGATTCGAACACTCGGTCCCGTTGAAGTAGCGGAAAGTGGCATACCGCACATTTGCCGGACGAAGTGGTATTCGGTTTTCGGAGTTTCTGAGTGGCTTCCTAGACCACCGCACGCGCTCCCTGCTCAGCCTGCTACGCCTGCCGCCTCTCAAACGAAGGTCCGGAAAACGTCGCCCCTGTAGCCTGCACAGCGCCCAACTGTCCGAACAGGTTGTTCACCGCTACTAGGCCCCCATCCACGCCCAGTGCCTGGCCGGTCACCCATTCGGAGTCATCGCTGGCGAGAAACAACGCCATCGCGGCGATGTCGTCGGGAAGCCCGGTGCGCGGATAGGGCTGAGCTGTCTTGAACAGCTGATCAACCGTCTCGCGGCCACCAGGGACGTCCCGTTGCGCTAGTGGAGTGTTGATCACGCCCGGACAGATGCAATTCACGCGGATCCGATCTTTCCCGAATTCGCCAGCGGCCGAGCGCGTGAGATTGATAACCCCGGCCTTGGCCGCACAATAAGCGTGCAGTCCGTTGAAGCCCTGCAGTCCTGCCACCGAAGCAGTCGAGATGATCGAGCCGCGTCCGCGCTTTCGCATCTCGGGCACTGCGTGCTTGATACCGAGGAAGACGCCGCGCAAGAGCACTGCGAGAGTGCGATCCCAGTTCTCAACGGTGGTCTGTTCGAGCGGTCCAAGCGCGCGCGCGAGTGCTTCACTGATAGGCGCAACGCCCGAGGACCTCGCTATGTCACTACCGGCAATTGAAAAAAGCGGCGCACCGGTCGAAGCGGAGATGACCGCCGTGGATATCCGAGGGAACGCGCGCGTAACCCGACCTGCAGGGTAATTTCGATGCTACACGCATTCACTTGTTCAACTTATCCAGCAGCACGCGTGCATGATGACATCCTCTTTACTGGATTGAAGACTGGTTCGCCCTCTCCGTGGCTCCCAACTTTCCGTCAATGCATACTACCCTATAGTCACGCAGGAAATTGGCATGAGAGACCTCGTTAAGCTCAGCGCGTCAAAAGGACGCAGCCGCCTAACGGTCCGCCGCCGACTCCGACGACCGCAACCTCGGGCGAGCCGGGCACCTGGCGGTCGCCAGCTGCGCTGCGCAATTGCGTGCATGCTTCGTGAAGAAAGCCGTAGCCATGCAGGCGGCCCGCTGAGAGCTGGCCGCCGTTGGTATTGAGCGGAAGTTCACCATCGAGCGCGATGCGCTGGCCGCCCGCGATGAAGCGGCCGCCCTCGCCTTTCGGACAGAAACCGAGCGCTTCGAGCCAAACGATGGTCAAAAAGCTGAAGCCGTCGTAGAGCTCCGCTATATCGACGTCCCGCGGTTTCAGGTCGGTGCGCGACCAGAGCATAGCGGCGGCGTCGCGAGCGGCCATCGTGGTCAGATCGTCGAACTGGTCCCATGATGGGCGGCCGCGCAAACCGCATCCGATTGCTTCAACCTTGACTGGTGAGCCGCGCAACTCGCGAGCGGTCTCGCGCGCCGACACGACAACCGCCGTGCTGCCATCGATCGGGATATCGCAGTCGTAGAGGCCCAGAGGGTCGGAGATCATGCGCGCTGCGAGGTAATCGTCCATCGTAAGCGGCTCGCGAAAGATTGCCTTAGGATTTCGCGCTGCGTTGGCGCGTTCGTTGAGTGCGATTGCGGCGAGCTGTTCGCGCGTGGTGCCGAATTCGTGGAAGTGCCGCATCGCCATCATTGCGACCCAGTTGGCCGCGGATTGCGCGCCGAACGGCACGTGCCATTGATACTCGCCGCTGATGCGCGAATGGCCACCACCGACCAGCGAGGCACGGCGCTGGGGACTCTGTGCAGTCGATTCCCAGACTGTGCGAAAGCACAGGACATGAGTGGCGAGACCAGCAGCGATCGCGGCGCACGCCGCGAAGATACCGCCAAGCTGCCCCGCAGCCTCGGAACCGCCGCTAAACCATCGAAGTTCGAGGTCGAGCGCTTCTTTGATGTTCCAAACCCCGACGCTCGAAAAGCCGGGAGTCGCGGCGGCGGCGCCTGGCCAGGTCGCGACCCCATCGATGTCGGCAGGCGTCAAGCCGGCATCCTCGAGAGCCTCGATGGCCGCGTCGACGGTTAGCGAGAGCGGCGAGCGATTCAGGTTGCGCCCGATGGCGGATTGCCCGATGCCGCTAATAACGGCTGCGCGTTCGCCGATGTTCATTCGTCGTCCTTTCGGAATAGCGGCAACCACACGTCGCCGGCCTGCTCGAACTGCACGCGGACCGGCGCGCCGATGCGGACCGCATCGGGAGGAACGTCGACAAGGCGGGTCGTAAGACGCAGACCGGACTGCTCAACCAACTCCACGATCGCAAGCACGTACGGAACCTGCTGGCCAGGAAACCACGGGTGGCGGTTGACGGTGAAGGTGTGGACGTGAGCGCGGCCACTCACGGGTTCAGTCGCAACTTCCTGGCTGAGGCATTTGGGACATCGTGGAAGCGGAGGATGAATCCAGTGCGCGCAGGATTTGCACCGTGTGATCAACAGTTCGCCACGCGCGCCGCCTGTCCAGAACGGGACGTTCTCGAATTGCAGCTCCGGCAACGGCGGGCGGGCACTCATGCGCGAGGCATCGTACGTCAGTTGAGATCGAATCCGTAAACGCGCGCGGCGTTCTCGCCGACGACCTTGCACTTGTCCCCATCGGAGACACCGACGAAGTGTTCCTCGATGTTCTCACGGCACTTGGGCCACGAAGTGTCAGTGTGCGGATAATCGCTGGACCAGAGGAGGGCATCGACGCCGATCACGTCGCGGGTGCGGATGCCCACGAGGTCTTCTTCGAAAGTCGCGAAAATATTTTTGCCGAAGTATTCGCCCGGTTCGTGCTGCAATTTCGAATGCGTCCAGTAGCGATGCCGTTTGTAGACGTTGTTGGCACGCTCGCGGAAATAGCCGAGCCATCCGATGCCGCTCTCAACGGAAACGACCTTCAGACTTGGGTGGCGATCGAACACGCCGCTCCACATCATGTAGGAGAAGGCTTCGGCGGTACCGAGCGTGATGGTGTTGATCATCGTTTCAATGCCACCCGGATGGACCATTGCCCACGGCGCCACTTTCTGGCCGCGTTTTTCGGCGATGTGGATGCTGACCGAGAGGCCGAGATCATCGAGCGCCGCCCACAGCGGCTCATAGTCAGGATGGTTCCATTCCTTTTCGTCGGCCGGATAGACCGGGAGCATCACGGCCCGGATACCCGGGAGCCTGCCGGCGCGCTTCACCTCCTCAACCGCGGTTTCGGCCGTAGCCATAGGAACCAGGGCAGCGCCCGACAAGCGCTTCAGATTCTGCGCGCAGAACTCGGAAAGATGGTCGTTGTAGGCGCGCATGCACGCGATCGCCATCTCCCAATCGCCGGAGAAGCCGCGGCCGCCGCCGAAGCCGAGACCCACGTTCGGGTAGAGAACGGTCGCCCACACGCCGCCCTCATCCATGTCGCGAAGGCGCGCCGACGGGTCGTAGCATCCAGGTCGAACGTCCTGCCATCGGATACCGGAAGCCCGGTAGTCCTGGTACTTCCGGCCCGCCATTACATCGAGACCGAGCGGCCGCGGTGCGGACGCACCGGGCATCATCCATCCTTCGCCGCCGGCCGGAAGCTGGACGAACCTAGGGCCTTTTTCCCGCAGTCCCGGCGGCAAACGCTTCTGCCACAGATCAGGGGTTTCGGCGAGATGATCGTCAGCGGAAATGATTTTCATTTTATGTGCGCCTCCGAAAATGAATCCTGCTTCATCGATTGGTTTCCCAGACAAGGGGCAGAGTATCGAGACCCGCGACACCGGCGACGTGCTGGGTGATCTTCGCGCCGGGCTCGATGCGATAGTCGGGAATCCGTCTGTGCCATTCCTCGATGGCAACAGCGAGTTCGACTCGCGCGAGGTGCGAGCCGAGGCATCGATGCGGCCCGGCGCCGAAAGAGAGATGGCGGTTCTGCGGACGATCGATCATGAACTTGCCCGCCTCGGCGAGCTGCCTGGGGTCACGACCCGACGCAGCGGTGGGCAGCACAACACGATCGCCGGCGTGCATCGGACAGCCGGCAAAGTCGACGTCGCGGGCGACAACCCGCGCGGTGGTGACAATCGCGTAATAGCGAAGAAATTCCTCGACCGCATCGGGAATCGACTCGGGATGCTGGCGCAGCTTCGCGCGATGACTCGGATTTTCCGCGAGATGACGAAAGATGTAGGTGAGCATGCCGGCGACCGTATCGAGGCCTGCCATATAGAGGAGGAACGAAATCGCGAGCAACTCCATGTCGGTGAGCAGACGATCGTCGACGGCCGCGCGCGTCAGGTAGGTGACCAGGTCGTCGCGGGGGTCCTTGCGCCGCAGGTTGATCAACTCTCCCAAGTACTGTGCGATCTCCTGCTGAGCGCGGAGGCGGAGCGAACGGTTGGGGTCCGCAGCGTCGCCCGTGTGCATCAACTCGTCTATCCAGCCCAGGAATTTGCCTGACTCCTCGACCGGCAAGCCCATGATCTTCATGAAGATGTGGGTCGGATAGAGGCGCGCAAAATCAGCGACGAGATTGCATCGGCCTGCGGCACGAAAGGATTCGATAAGCTCGACGCAGCGCTCTCGCACGCGCGGCGTGATTTCCTTCGCGGTTGCCTCGCTGAACCACGGATTGAGCAGGCGGCGATACTTCTGATGTTCGGGCGGATCGAGGGTCAGTGGAATCCAGGAAGGCTGGTCCTTTTCCTCGATGAATGGGCTGACGACGCGGCTGGAGAAGATGTCGGACTTCTGGAAGGCCTCGCGCTGATCATCGAAGCCGAGCAGGTACCAGACTTTCCATCCGGCCGCATTGCCGCCAAACACATTGCTCTCGTGACGGAGGGTGTCCCATATGGCGGGATATTCACGCGTCATCGCGGCATCGTTCTCGTGGTTTAAGTGCGGAAATTGTGGAACCGGATTCGGCGCTTCTGACGCTTTGCCCATCGGCTTTTCTCCTTGAACGAATGCGCTGCGCCTACCGATCCAGCGAAAGCGCACTCTCCGGACATTCATTGACTGCACGCTTGGCGCGCCCTTCGAGCTCGGGCGGCACGGTAGCCAACTTCACATGCGACTTCTGTTCGAGCTCATCGAGCTCGAACAGCTCCGGACAAATCGCGCGGCAGCGTGCGTGTCCCTGGCACGTAGCGGTATCAACCGTGACTTTCATGCCCCTGCGTGAGCTTCGCTTGCTACGCTAGCGTACTTAGCGCTATATCATTGGAAATGCAAATCCAGGTGATGAACAAAAGGATCGCTTCGCGGACGAGGAACCGGTGCTGGCTTCGCTGACGCGAAGCTTTCCGGAGGCGAGAAGCCATGGCGACTTTGTTCGCGTTGCACACTCCTCAAGGCGATGACGATTGAGGAGGACGGCCGTGGGAGTGCTGGCTGATCCAGAGAAGATCGCACTGCCGAAAATGGCGGAGCTGGTGGCGGACCGGATTCGTGCGCAACTGGCGCGAGGAGAGTTCAAGCCCGGCGACAGCCTCCCGTCGGAAACCCAGTTGATGACCAGATTCGGGGTCGCGCGCCCGACTATGCGCGAAGCGATCCGCATTCTCGAGTCCGAGTCATTGATCATCACACGGCGCGGAGCGCAGAAGGGACCCAGGGTCCGGCCCGCGGACCCTTCGCTGCTGGCACGCCGCGCGGGCCTGCATTTGCAGCGCAGCGGCGCGACCTGGCGTGACCTGTACGAGGCGCAGGCAGTGATCGAACCGGGGGCGGTGGCGCTGGCAGCGAAGAGACGCACCAAGGCCGACCTGGCGACGCTGCGGGACCTGATCGAGCAGGCACGGCGCGTGAATGACGTCGCTGACTTCGGGCCGATTGCAGCCGAATTTCATATCGCTCTTGTCCGCGCCGCACGGAACAAGACCCTCATCATGTTTGGTGAGACGCTGCACACGTTGACCCGGGATCTGTATCGCACGCGCATCGCCATGCTCCGGTCTATCGGCGAGAAGCTGAAAGCCGATTCGATCGCGCTTTACGAACATGTGCTCGAACGAATTGAGGCGCACGATGCGGCGGGCGCGGCGCAGGTATGGGGGGAAGAGCGCTCGGCGCTGGAAGCAGCTCTGGGAAGGCTGGCTAGCGACCAGGGAATAGAGCTGTACGGTCGCTGAATCCAGGAGGTCATCGCGATCATGACCGATGTGATGAAGGGTATCCGCGTTTTGGAAGTCGCGCAGTTCTGGTTCGTGCCAAGCGCGGCGGCGGTCCTGGCCGATTGGGGAGCGGACGTGCTGAAGATCGAGCATCCCGAGCGCGGTGACGCGCAGCGCGGGCTCGCGTCTGCCGGCGTGTCAGTAGTGGCGGGCGGGGTGGATTTCCTGGTGCAGCAGCCGAATCGGGGCAAGCGCAGCATCGGGATCGACATCGCGCATCCGGCGGGCCGTGAGCTGCTCTACCGCCTGGCGGAAACCTGCGATGTGTTTCTGACCAATTTTCTGCCCGATACCCGTCGCAAACTTCAAATCGACGTCGGGCATATTCGCGCGCGGAATCCGAGAATCATTTATGCGCGCGGTCACGCGTACGGAGCGCGCGGGCCCGAGGCTGAAAACGGAGGTTACGATGCGACCGCATTCTGGACCCGCGGGGGAGTCGCGGCGACGCTAACGCCGCCCGGCTCGGGGGAACCTCCCTTTCAGCGCGCGGCGTTTGGAGACGGAATTGGGGGGATGACGCTGGCGGGCGGAATCGCGGCAGCGCTGTTTCATCGTGAACGGACTGGAGAAGCGCAGGTGGTCGATGTTTCGCTGCTGGGCACCGCGACGTGGGTGATGTCACCCGATATCGTCGCCAGCAAGCTGATCAACCAGCCGCAACTTCCGATCGGTCCGCGGGCCACGCGCCCGAACCCGGCGGTGAATAACTACCGGACGAAGGATGGCCGTTGGCTGATCCTGGTTCATCTGCAGGCGGACCGTTATTGGCCGGACTTGTGCAGACGGCTGGGGCGGCCGGAGCTGGCAACGGATTCACGATTCGCCGACATGGTTTCGCGCGCGAAAAATGCTGCAGCTTGCACCGCAGAGCTCGATGTAGCGTTTGCGATGCGCACGCTGGAGGAATGGCGGCGCGCATTCGAAGGCATGGAAGGACCGTGGGCAGTGATGCAGACCCCACGCGAGCTGCACGAGGATCCGCAAGTCGCTGCCAACGAGTATTTAAAAGAGGTCGATGGCGGTCGGCGCGGACGCTTCTCGCTGGTCGCAAATCCGGTCCAGTTTGGCGAAACCCAACCGGCCCTCAGGCGCGGGCCGGAAATGGGGGAGCATACGGACGAAGTACTCCGCGAGCTTGGTCTGAGAAATGACGAATTAATGAATTACAAGGTCGAAGGAGTGATTCACTAGGCGCGACTCCTCGGGCGATATGGCGAAAAGATCGGACCCCCCTTGGGGGTTTTGGGAAAAAGACTTGAATTTCCTAGACAATTTTGGAGGAGGCGGGGGAATTGAACGCTCTCGGAATTCGGACTCGCTTACCGCGATAGTGCTTGATTCCCCCGCAAAATCAGGGGCTTTCGGTGATTTGCCGGAACATTTCGGCAAGCCCAAAACGGCCCAAAAAGACCCCAACAATCTCGAGAAACCGGACCGGGTCCGGTCAGTCAAGTGCAGCACCAAACGCCCGAAAAGTTCATGAGCCGACGCAGAAGTTTACGCTCGGAAATCCACGCAGATCCCCGCACTCACTGCCTGCACCTCGGCGTGGCCGGTATCTGCTGCCGGATACAGTGCACCGTAGTGCCGCGCAGGAGTTGCCGATCGACAGCCCGTTGGCGATCATTCTGCCAAGCGTTTAACGATGGGCATCGCGTTCAGAGTTCCGCCAAATCGACTAAGCCCTCTTTTTTGCCGGCAGCGATGGCGTCGTCGATGAGTTTCCAGAAGCGCTTGTTTTGACAGAGCGCCAAGACTTCGAGGTCAGTGTCCTCCGTGACAGGCATCAGCGCCGCGCAGGGGCGGCCGTTTTTGGTGATCACGATTGAGCCGGTTTTGGAAAGCTCCTTCACGTAACGGCTGAAGCGTGTTTTGACCTCGCGAATGTTTTCGATTTTCATAGCGTCACCTTGCGGCCGCTGATTAATAGCTGGTTGCCACGCTTGCGCCCGATCGCGTCGACCAACACTTGCGCACCTTCGACTCGGTAAAAGACGCGCAGCTCGCCGTCGCGGAACTCGAATTCGACCTGTCCGGAGGGGCGGCGCAAACGGAAGCGGTTCATATTCTCGACAGTAGCATCATCTTCGCCTAGAGCAGCCTGCATCGCGGTCTTGAGCCGCGAGCGTTCGGCCGCTCTGAGCGCCTTGAACTGCCGGACCGCCTCGGGGCCGAGCTGGACGGTTCGCCTCGGCACCCTTAAGAGTGTAGTTCACATTGGGACTACAAGCAATGATCCGAAGCTGTTGTGCCCCGGTTTTTGGTTAAGTTGTGTGACGTGGAAGGGCGCCTCGGCGGCTTACCGGAAAAGCCCCCGCATGTCTTGCACGATGAATCCCCTCGGGAGCTGCCTGAAATTAATCGTTGTGGCAGCATTCAAATGGAACGCCCGACCATTTTCTTCTTTTCGCGCACGTCTTCGAGAGAGAGCACCACGTCGGGGCGGTCCTTGCCGAACCGCTTGCGATAGAGCTGCTCGATGAATGCCGGCAGCGGCAACTTCCAGGGCTCCTGGCGATGATTGTCAAGCTTGCCGAGCTTTTTGGGGTTGAGGCCGAGTTCGAGCGCCATCTGGACTTGTTGTGGAGAGAGGCGATGGCGTTTGCGGGCGCGGTACCGTGGCCTAGCGAGTGTCGCGAAACATCGTAGCTAGCGACCTATCGCAAGTTGCTCTCGGTAAATCCGATTGTCATCCCGAAGGCTTGATCGCTGTTCAGCACCAGTGAATCGCCCTCTTCCGTAAATTCTTGTGCCTTGGAACGCAGATAGTCCGCCGCGCGCTCCAGGTTCCTCGTCTTGAAAGTCACCGAAAATATTCCTTCGCCTGCGCGCGCCAGGTCCTTTCCTTCTGGAGTTGTTGAAGAAAGCGGCTGTGCGGCTTCCACGACGGTATCTTCTCCTACCGCGAAATAAAGGCTTCGTTTGCGCCCCGGTATCTGCCCATGATGAATCACCTCTGCGCCCAGCGCCTTCTCATAAACCAGTCGCGAGTCCTCCAGATTGCGAAACAGGACCGTCATATGCGAGGCGCCTTCGATTCCCAGCGGATGCCGATCGCGCCAATAGTCAGTTGTCCAACCCGGCTGTAGTCGTGGATCGATAAAGAATTTTGGCACCGCGGCGAACTCAAACGCTGCGTGCGTATCCTGCGGATGTGTCCATACGGCGCCGTCTCTGCGGGACGGCTTGATGACCGCATTTCCAACCATGTCGAACAGCCGGATCTTTTGTTCAGTCAATCTCAGGCACATCTCGGTCAGATCGTCCACGTACCACGCGATGGAGTGGAAGTGCTGGCCATACTTTGAATAGAACCTGCCCAAAGCTGATCTTTCCCAACCCTGCATGTGGCGCAACGGTTGGGCCGGCTCCAGGACGAAGTCGCCGATCAACACCAGAGACGCTTTTCGCATGGCTGCTTTCATCGTGTTGCGAACGAATCTGCGGACCGCGAAGATCTCGTCGTACCACCCGTCGACCACATCCAAGTCACTCACGACATGCAGTAGATGAAATTCTTTTCCGACCTTGAACATCGATGGCTTCCTCTCAGGTACCTATGCCTACCGACCTTTTTACCGCGTTTTCCAGGATGTTCCGGGCAGCGTCACCGCAACTGGAACGAGGGACCGACGAATCCGACCGATCCGCTCCATTCATCGGAGGAGAAGCGGGCGAACGACCGAGCCCGCGCCATGAAGCCGCCGTCGACCAGCATTGCCGTTCCCGTGATCCATTCCGATTCGTCGCCGGCAAGGAACAACGCCGCGTTGGCAATATCTTCGGGCTGGCCTGCACGCCGAATGGGTTGCGCTTCCGCCAAAGCCCGCTCGCTGCGTTCGCTGGTCGCACCTCCGATCGGGGTATTGATACCGCCGGGACAGATGCAATTGACGCGGATGCGATCCTTGCCCAATTCGACCGCTGCGCAATAGGTGAGGTTGATTACACCCGCCTTGGCGGCGCTGTAGATCGTCGGGCCAAAGCCTCCCTGCATCCCCGCCATCGAAGCGGTGGAGATGATCGAACCGCCTCCCGCCTTACGCATCTCGGGAATCGAATACTTGATGCCGAAGAAAACTCCGCGCAGGAGAATCGCGTGTGTGCGGTCCCAACTTTCGGCGGTTATCTCCTCGAGCGGGCCGACTGCTCCGATCAGGCCGGCGTTGTTGAAGGTTATATCGAGGCGCCCGAATTCGCCGACCGCGCGCGCAATCAGCGCTTGGACGTCGGCCTCGACCGCGACGTCGACCTTCTGGAAAACGGCGCGGCCTCCATTCTCCTTGCATTGACGCACGGTCGACGAGCCGCCTTCCTCATTGAGGTCCGCAACCACCACTGCTGCCCCTTCGCCGGCGAAACGAATCGCAGTCGAGCGGCCCATGCCGCTTGCCGCGCCGGTTATGACAGCGACCTTGTTATCGAGCCTTCCCATTTCGATGACCTCCTGGCTCCCAAAGTGAGATTCCGACTTGAGTCCGATTGAATCGCAGATAACAGAGTCGCTTTACTACGCACGAATAACCCAACGCTACACCGACAGGACTCTTAGGATCGTTGCGGTTCTGACAGCCGCTCGTCTACGGCCAACTCGAAACTTCGCAGGTAGTGAATATAGTCAGGCGGCAAGCCATGCTGTACGGCACCCTCGACCAACAACGCAATGTAACGCGGAGAGGGTTTAAGTCCCAGGCTGATCTTGGCGGACTGATAGGTGAAAGCCTCGATTTCTTCACCGCTATCGACGATCGCGTTTACGGCAATTCGCCGGTACACGCCCGAGGGAACGCCCTCGGTGCGGTCGAGATGTTCGGCCCGTTCGGTGGTGATCAGGTACAGCACCCCCCGTACCCTGGCGCCCTCGTAAGACTCAAGATTGGCGACGCCGCGCTCACCGCGACCAACCGGCAGATTGAAGCATAATCGATAATTTGCGAGCACGGCTGGTTGCGCTCGTATTGGGCGCATACCGCGGCGATCCTCGAAGATGCCGCGGTGCATGTTACTACCGTAGCTGAAGTATCTGATGAGACCGGACACCGAAAACGACTCGCGTGAGAATTCGCTCCTTAATAGCGCGAAACCGGCGCTGGTAAGAGTACCTCACTAACCACTATGAACCAGCCTCGGCGCTCGTCGCACTTTCGAAAGACCCGCTTCTTCACAACTGTAGTGAGAGTGGCCTAACTTGTTTCAGAGGATTGCCCCCGTGCAACAAAAGTCCGCGCAACGAATCATTTGAAAATTTACCGACGAGGAGAAAGTGATGCGAAGGGATATCGAAATCAAAGCGGAAGGAACCATTTTGCGCGGATGGTTCTACACGCCTGACCGCGCGAGCGGCAAGACACCGGCGATCGTGATGGCACACGGCTTCTCTGCCGTCAAAGAGATGTACCTCGATCGCTTCGCCGAGCACTTCTGCGCGACAGGCTTGGCGGCGGTGGTGTTCGACAATCGCAACTTCGGCGCCTCCGACGGCCAACCGCGTCAGGAAATCGATCCGTGGGCCCAGGTGCGCGACTATCGCCACGCGATTACCTGGACCCGCACCCAGGGCGAGATCAACCCCGATCGTATCGGCGTATGGGGCTCGAGTTACTCCGGCGGCCACTCACTCGTCGTTGGCGCTATCGATCGTCGAGTCAAGTGCGTGGTCTCCCAAGTGCCCCTGATAAGTGGCTACCGCACCATTCAACGCCTGGTGCGTCCCGACTTTATCGGTCCGCTGCGAGCCCAACTCGATGTCGACCGCGATGCACGCTTCCGCGGCGAAGTGCCGGCGATGATACCAGTGGTCGCCGCCGATCCGTTGGCGCCATCGGCGTTGCCGACGCCCGACTCCTACCAGTGGTTCATCGAGACCGGCCGCGAGCGCGCCAGGTCATGGCGCAATGAGGTCACATTGCGCACGCTCGAGATGCTGATGGAGTACGAGCCCGGCAGCTACATCGCCAGGATAAGTCCGACGCCGCTGATGCTGGTCGTCGCCGTAAACGACACTTTGACGGTCGCCGATCTGGCGATCACTGCTTTCAATGAAGCCCTGGAGCCCAAGCGTCTGGTGCTGCTCGAGGGTGGCCATTTCGACGCATATGTCAAGGATAATTTCGAGACTGCGGCGAACTCTGCGAGCGACTGGTTCGTAACCCACCTGATGAAGTGAACGGCTATCGCGCCGCATCCATGCATTCGTCAAAGAATCGGATCATGTCCGCCGTTGCTTCGCGCGCTTCCGGAAGCTGCGCCATGATGTTGAAGCCGTGCGACATCGCCTCGAACACGTGGAGTTCCGCCTTGATTCCGGCGCGATGCACCGCGCGATGCAGCAACACCGTCGACGACAATAGAAAATCGCGCGTGCCGGCCAGGAAATACGACGGGCAAAAGCCTTTCGTGTAGTCGGCGTAGATCGGCGAGATCAGCGGGTCCTTGGGATCGTGATTGCCGATGAACAGCGCGAGCGGCCCCGTCCCTTCCTCGGCTTGCGGACCCGACAGCGTGCTATCGACACCATTGTTGGTGAAGCTGGTGTCGCCGGGGCCGGCATCGCTCAAATCGGCGGCCGGCGTGAGAACTCCGGCAGCGGCAGGCAACGGAAGGCCCCGCTCGCGCAGCTTCAGGATGGTCGTCATCGTAGTGGTGCCGCCTGCCGAAGTCCCGAAGATCGCGAGATTGGCCGGACGATTCTTCTCCAGCAGCGCGCGATACACCGCGACGCTGTCCTCCACGTTCGCAGGAAAGCCATGGTCCGGCGCAACCCGGTAGTCGACCGCCAAGACCTTGATTTCGCCCACGTGAGCCGCGATCGCCGCCTCCGCGAGCATCCCGGCGCCGTATACGAATGCGCCGCCATGGATGTTCATCAGCACACGATCTTTATGCTTGGACGCGACGGTTTTCGGGGTGACGATCGCCACCTTCGCTCCGTTCATGGTCGTGCGCTCGACACTGACCGGGCAGAGCGGGAGGATCATGTCGTCCAGCATCTTCATCATCTCGTTTATTTCGGCGATGTGTTTCCGCCATCCTTCCTTGTCACTCACCGGCGGAAACTTGCTGGGCTCCAGCAGTTGGACCCGCGGCAATGCGATGTTCTCCCTGGCCTCGGGACTGACGTGCGTGGGCATCGGGATCGTGCGCGGTCCCACTTCGAGGGGCGCGTAAGCGGGCGTTGATGCTTTTGGTGCTGTGGCCATGGCGATTCTCCTGCGTCCCGACTAGACCTGTTCCGCACCTACTGTCAAACGGCTGCACGGCGCCCGGCGGACGTTCATCAGGCCCAGCCCTCGAGTGTGAGGGACGGCACAGAAACCGTCCATAACCTGTCAAGGGTAGGCTAGCTGTAGTCCATCTCGCGCGGGTCGGTCAGCAGGTCGGGACCGGTGGGGTTAAACGCTCCGGAGGGAGGGCTCGATCGTCGAAACAAGTCCCTCAAGGACGGTGCCGGCGCTCACGAAATGCGGTTGACCTCCTGGCGATCGGTTCCAATCGCGATGTTCTCGTCATCCCGATACGGCTGGCGAGCGCGCTCAAGGTCGCGAACGGTACGCTTTCACCTTGCCCACCAGCAAGATGGTCGATGCCATTCGATGCGGCGCGATTACCACCAAAAGACCCCTCGCTGTCGTTGGGGCGTGAGGCCAACACCAATACCCCACGCCCCACTGCGGCTCTGCCTGCGCGCCTGTGCGTCTCATCAGCTCGCCGGCTCCGACCGCTCCTCTTGCTCCGCTCGCAGCGGCGGTCGGGCTCTGCCCAGTGCGGCGAAGCCGGGTCTGCGAGCCGTTTACCGCTGAGCGCGACGGCCCTTTCTGCTGTAACGAGAAGCGAGTATTCGCTTCCCACTTTCCCGCTTCGTAAGGTTTTGCATTCTCATCATCAAAATTCAGGGCGTAGAGGAATAGCGGGTCCGCAACTACGCTGCTTGCCAGAAATGCCGGATGCCCAATCCGTCGAGTGTCTCAAATAATCGATGCGGCTCGCCCAGGTCGTTCCAGCGCACTCCAGTAACCGGAAGAACACCCAAATTCACTCCGTGCCGCACCAAAACATCGTCGGAAAAGCTAGTAGTCGACAAGTCTGGGTAGAGTCGGCGGATCGTTTCGTCTTCGAAAGTAGTGCCGAACGTCGCTTGGACCTTTTTGAATGACAAATAGAGGTTTGGCAGTGCGATAATGAACAGGCCCAACAGCGTAGATGCGCGGGCGACTATTACCGAGCTGTTCCAAACACATCCTCGGTAAAAGAGTTCGGCGGCAAGTTCCGCGTGGGGCTTTTCCCAAAATTGACGGACGGAAAAAACGGGCCCGTTGCCAACGCTTTCGCCGCTCTCGATCCAGCCGTAGCTGGTTTCCGGCCGATCCGGCGCAATTCCCAGAAGGACGGTCAACTCAGGTCGAGAGTCAGTGGCGTCGACTGCCAGTTCGACGTGCCGCATAAATTCGCGGTCGTCGTCAACGAAATGATCGCACGGAAACACCGCGACCCGAGCGGAGGAATCTAGCTGGGCGACCCGCAGCAGCGCGTAGAGAATGGCGGGTGCTGTTCCTCTGTTTTCGGGCTGTATAACCAGATTGCGCGATGGAGTTTCGCCAACTATAGCCCGGTAGAAGCGTTCCCGGGTGCGCGTGAGAACGCTGATGATGCGGTCAGCATTGATTAGCGATGAAACCCGTGTTCGCGTCCGTTCGAACATGGATTCGTTGCCGACCAACGGGCAGAACTGCTTGGGTGTGGAATCGCCGGTTATCGCCCGGGTGAGTGATGCCGGGCGCTTCCCTTCACCCCCGGCCAAAAGGATTGCCCCTGATTGCTGATTCTCGTTCCTTCCATTCATGGTCTCCTCACCCAGGTGCTCAGGTACTCGGGACCCAAGCGACCGCGAACGTGGGCTCGTGTTGGCATCGCAGCAGTGTACGGCCGGCTCTTCCCCGGTTCCCCGTTCTAGACCTA
>JAFAHS010000430.1 GCA_019237115.1 Deltaproteobacteria bacterium | reverse complement strand
ACTCCACAACCAGGGCTCGTCCGCCGCGGGACACAGCTTGAGTGCCTGCACATAAAAGCGGTGGAGCTGTTCGCGCAGGCGGTTGGCCAACTGATTGCTCTCGCGCTTTAGGTCTTCATCCACCCGTGAGAGTTCCCGCAACTGGATTACCACCGGATCGTCCAGACGCACGCGCCGAAAACAGTCTCGATCGGTGCGCAGCGAATCGCCGAGTACGAACGCATCGCGCCGGTCATCCTTGGCGCCGGCAACGCCGTGGCGGTCACGGAAGCGATCGAGCTGTTTAGGGTTGATGGCGTAGACGTGGAAGCCCCTCTCGACCAGGGTCTCGACCACTGCGCCGCGCGGAATCTCGATCGCAACGGCGGTCCCGCCAGGATCGTCTCCGGCCAGCTCATTGAGCCACTCCGCAAACGCTGCGACGGCATCCCCGGCGTGCGCAAACGACCGTTCGCTGACAATTCGCCGCGCCGCATCGAGCACGCAGACCTGGTGGGCTTCGGTTGCCCAATCTATCCCGACATAGAACCGATACTCATTTTCCACCGCTCCACCTCCGTTGTTCCCCGGCCGCCGCTGATGCCTCATCGCCCCTGTACTGGCGCTCTCGGCGCGACTCCCCACTGGACGTGCATCAACGACCGGCCTCGCCGGGGCGCGGGTCCTCTCGCGGCGACTCCAAGCGCACGGGTCCTGTAGGCGCTCCCGGCAAAGCGGCCGAGTTGTAACCGCAGCAGTCTATCTGTCGCTCGGTGCAATTCAGAGGAAGGCGTTGCCCACAAAGCCCACAGGCTCTGGGATCCGGCTAACAATCCCGCCTGTGGACTTGTGGACAACGCATCTATTTTATTTTTCCACAATCCTATCCGCCGGCCGTTTGGTACACTCACAAAGGTACAGGGGTCCCAAGAGATGCGCCCAGCGGATTGGCCGCGACTCCCGCCGCCCAAATCGCGGTGCGCGATGCAATGCGGCCGCCCGGATATTCCACACCGGCATCATCCACCCCGGTGACCGGACTGCTCACCATCACTTCGACGCCGAGCTGCTTAAGTTGTCGGGTGGCGCTTTCCGAGGATTGCGCCGACATCGAGAGCAGGATCCTCGGCCCGGCTTCCATCAGCACCACGCGCGAGCCGCGGACTCGCCGAAAGTCACGCTCGATCACCTTGCGTGATATTTCCGCGATCGCTCCAGCCAGCTCGACTCCGGTCGGGCCTCCCCCGATGATTACGAAGGTGAGCCACTCGCGCTGAGTGGCAGGGTCGGTCTCGCGCTCGGCGGCCTCGAACGCCACCAGCATGCGCCGTCTTATGGCGATCGCGTCTTCGACGGTCTTCAGCCCGGGCGCCGGCTCCTCCCACTGGTCGTGTCCAAAGTAGGAGTGCGTCGCGCCGGCCGCGACTATCAGATAGTCGTAACCAACCCTGCCGTCACGCAGGATCACTCGATTTCCGGCGACATCTATCGAGAGCGCATCGGCCAGGAATACGCTGATATTTTTCGCGTGCCGAAAGATGCGCCGGATCGGCACCGCGATCTCGGCGGCCTCCAGCGCAGCAGTAGCAACCTGGTACAGGAGCGGCTGAAAGAGATGATAGTTGCGCCGGTCGATTATCGTCACGTCAACCGGTTTGGAACCAAGCTCGCGGCCCGCGGTCAGTCCAGCGAAACCGCCTCCGAGAATGACTACTGAGGGCCGCCGCGGGGATTTCAGATTGGTATTCATTAAACTCCGGAGCTGGATTAAATGCCCGCGTGTGGACCGCTCTAAACTCTAACCTGTGCAGGTCGGGCAGTCGCTTCCCAACACCTTAACGCTCGCGGCTGGCCGGATGGAGGGTCGCGTGCTCTATTGATTGAATGGAGGTGTCTTTGGATGGACGTGAACAAGATCCCCCCAGGGACGAACCCGCCCGACGAAATTCACGTGCTAATCGAGATTCCAACTGGCGGCGTTCCGGTCAAGTACGAGCTCGACAAGGTTTCGGGTGCGCTGTTCGTAAATCGCTTCCTTCACACCGCCATGTACTATCCGGCCAACTACGGCTTCATTCCGAATACGCTCTCCGAAGATGGCGACCCCTGCGACGCGATGGTCCTGTCGCAGGTTGCGGTGGTGCCGGGCGCGGTGATTCGATGCCGTCCGGTGGGAGCTCTGCTCATGGAGGACGAGCACGGGGTCGACGAAAAGATCCTTGCGGTGCCGGTGGACGAACTGAATCCATACTACGATGGCATCGAAGAACTGACCGATGTTCCGGAAATCCTGCGTGACCAAATCGAACACTTTTTCCGCCACTACAAGGAGCTGGAGAAGGGAAAATGGGTCAAGGTCACCGGGTGGGTCGATCGCGGCTCGGCGCGAAAGCTGATCGTCGACGGAATCGCCCGGTACCCCGGGAACTGAGAGCCGCATTGTGGTCGTGAGCAGCCGAGCTTTAAGGGGATTGCGCTCGCCGGCTTGAGGTCACCACCTATGCCCAGCGTCGACTTCTATTACGACTTCTCGAGCACCAATAGCTACTTCGCGGCGTTCATGCTTCCTCAAATTTGTGCGCGCAGCGGGGCGGTGACGCGTTGGCTTCCGCTCCATTCGGCCGCGCTCTTTCGCGGTACCGGTTTCGATGTTATGGCGATGGCGCCGAGCAAGGCCCGCTACCTGTGGCGCGACCATGCGCGGTATGCGGAGGCTACCGGACTGCCGTTTCGCCGCCCGTCGCGTTTTCCCATCAAAACCGCGCTGGCGTTGCGATGCGTGCTGGCGGTGGGTGGGCTGGATGCCAACGATGAAGCCCGTGCGCGCATGAACCTGTCGCAAGCCCTGTTTCGGTCCTACTGGGAGCGCGACGAGAACATTGCCGATCCCGAAGTGCTGGCGAGCCTCATCAGAGGTCTGAAGCTCGACCCGGACGCGATCATCGCTCGCGCCAACTCGCAGGAGATTCGAGAAGAGCTTCGAAAGATAACCAGTGATGCCGCGGAGCGCGGGGTATTCGGTGTGCCGACGTTCTTCGTCAACCAGGAAATGTTTTGGGGCAAAGACCGGCTGGATTTCGTCGAACAACGACTCAAGCGGGATCGCCGAACGGACGGCCTGGATTAAACCGTCCTCGCAGCGCAATTCGGATGAACTCCAGAAAAACCATCGTAGTATACACCGATTACAAAAGTCCGTACGCCTATCTCGCCAAAGATCTGGTTTATGAACTGGAACGCGACCTTCCGGTGAGCGTCGATTGGTTGCCGTACACCCTCGACATTCCGAGTTTCCTGGGAAGTGCGCGGGTCGATGAGCGCGGCAACGTGACTGAATCGAATCGAGACCCGCATCAATGGCGGCGGGTGAGATACTCCTACATGGATTGCCGTCGCCAGGCGCGCAGGCGTGGGCTCACGATTCTTGGCCCGCGCAAGATCTGGGATTCGTCAGTGGCCGCGATTGGAATGTTACGGGCGAAGCGCCAGGGCGCCGTGGTCTTTCGCAACTATCACGACCGCGTGTTTGAAAAATTCTGGCAGCGCGAGCTCGACATCGAAGATCCAGAAGTCATCGCTGCAACCCTCACGGCCGCCGGCGCCAACCCCTCCGGCTTCAGCAGCTACCTGTCCGGGCCGGGGCGCGCCGAACACGAGGAGATTTGTCGGCAGGCCGAGGCGGCAGGTGTATTCGGCGTGCCTACTTTCGTCATTGACCGCGAGCTTTTCTGGGGCCGCGAGCACCTGGCGGATATTCGCACGCTGCTCGCGAATCCCTCCGCCCTCACAGCGACCGGTAAACCGCTTCGATGAGACCCCTGGGGCGCGGGTCCAGGCCCACACTGGCACCCATCTGATTCATCACGTAGCCGAAGCCGATTTTCGCGTCGGGATCGGCGAAGCCAAGGGACCCGCCGGCGCCGGGATGGCCGAACGGGTGCGGATTCGGGCCCATCGGGATCTGCGGCGAATTAAGCATGAACCCCAGGCTGATGCGTGCAAGCACCCGCATCACCAGATCCGTACCGCTCGACTGTTCCGTGTAACAACGCTCGATGCTTGCGGGGGTGAGGACCCGGTAACCGTCAACCTCCCCGCCGCGGGCGAGCGCTCCGTAGACCCGCGCCAGCGAGCGGGCGGTGGCATGACCGTTGGCGGAAGGGAGTTCCATGGCCCGCCACGCCCGGGAGTTGGCATCGCCCACGATATCGATGGGCGGATTCGCGATGGCCTTTGCGCTCATCGATTCCGGGTCGCGCAGCATCTCCATCATCGGGTTGGCCTCGCCGGGCTTGGGAGGCGGCGCCCCGATGATATCCGCGGTTCGCTGGTCGTGGGCCGCGGCGAGCCCGATGTGCGCATCGAGACCCAGCGGCTGGACGATCTCCTCGCGAAAATAAGTCCCCGGAGTCTTTCCGCTCACGCGCCGGATGACCTCGCCCACCAGCCACGCATAGGTGAGCGCGTGGTAGCCGAAGTTCGTCCCCGGTTCCCACCATGGCTCCTGCTCCGCAAGCGCGGCACACATGGTATCCCATTTGAAGAACGCTTCGCGCGGCAGCGACTTGCGCACGGCG
Source organism: Deltaproteobacteria bacterium (assembly GCA_019237115.1). GTDB lineage: Bacteria > Desulfobacterota > Binatia > Binatales > Binataceae > JAFAHS01. The sequence continues at coordinate 3,347 of JAFAHS010000430.1, read as the reverse complement.
GGAAGACCCGCACGATGGCTCAGCAGGAACCGCACGGGGATTTTCCCCTTGCCAGCCTGCGCAAATTCGGGCCAGTAACGTGCCACGGGAGCATCGAGGTCGAGCCTGCCCTGGTCGACCAAACGATGAGCGCATATCGCAGCAAGCCCCTTGGTCGTCGAGTAGACGTTGACCAGCGTATCGCGGGTCCACGGACGGCTTTTGGCCTTGTCGGCGTGGCCCGCCCACAGGTCAACCACGGGACGGCCGTCGAGCACGATCGCTACCGCCGCTCCGACCTCACCGCCGCTGTCGAAATTGGCGGCAAATACATCCTTGATCCGGCTGAATTTCGGATCGCAGGTTCCCTCAATTCTCAATGTCATGGCCGCCTCTCTTAATCGTTGAACTTAGTGCGAACAACCTAACTCCGGCTCCCCGCGCTTGTCCAAGGGAAGACTGCGATAAGTGCCCCCGAGCGGTGCCGGATGAGCGGGAAAATCCAGCAACCCTGCTACTCCGAAGCACTGGCGATGAGATCGGGAATCGGAGCGATAGTTCAGGCCAGAGCGCCGCCGCAGCTCGATCCGGCGCCGGCCGTGCATCCGAAGCAGTGCGATGCGGTCGTGATCCGGGTTCCTGCAAGGGCACCCAGATCATCCACGTCGTATATGGTGAGCGCGCGCCCTTCGACGCGGAGCGGAATCGCCAGCATCTGGTTGAAATCGCAATCGTACAGCCCACCGTCCCATCCCACGCTGACCAGGGTTCTGCACATAAGGTGCTCGACGGTGGCCGGATTGAAGTGATTGACCAATAAGCCCATGTATTCGGCGTGCGTTCCCGCGCGCTCGAGCTGGTCGGCGAAGCGTGCGATCGGCATATTGTTGAGTGTCAGCAGGCGATCAAAGCTGATTCCGAAATTTTCGCCGAGCACCTCGCGATAGCGCGCTTCTAGTTCGGCCTGCTCCGGTGCAAGCGTCGGGTTTATTGGGTTGTAGACCAGATCCAGGGTCAGTTCCCCGCGTCCGAATCCGGCCTGGTTGAGAAGTCTCAGCGCCGCAATGCTCTTGTCGAAAACCCCGTTGCCGCGTTGCCGGTCGACGTTGTCCGCCGTGTAGCACGGCAGCGAACAAATCAGCTCCACGAGGTGGCGGCGATAGAAATTTACCAGCCACGCCATTCCTTCCACGAGGATTACGGTCAAATTGCAGCGCACCGTCACGCGCCGCCTTAGCTCCCGCGCACGTTCCACCAGCATCGCGAAGTTGGCGTTCAACTCCGGCGCGCCACCCGTGATATCCAGCGTGGCGATGGAAGGACTCTGCTTCAGCAATTCGATCACGCGCTCTGCGGTTGTGCACGCCATCTGCTCAGTCCGCTTGGGCCCCGCGTCGACGTGACAATGATGGCACGCCTGATTGCACAGCTTACCGACGTTGACCTGAAGGGTGTGAGGCACCGCGCGGGTCAGAACGCCCAGAGCGTGATTGGCGAGTGCGTCGTTGAAGCCTGACGCCGGGAAAGAAGGAGCCATGAGGTTAGTAAATCCCCTTCCGCAGCAGTTACTCAAGGCCCGTTGATTTCGTGCTCGACGAGGGAAGTACGCGCCCAAAGGGGGGGTGGCCGGGACGTCGCTGCCGGCAGAGTCCCACGGACTCCGGGCTGACCCGAATCCAGTCTCTCCGAAGTTTCTGGTCATGAGGATCTTCGCGATCGATGGTCTTCACCGCTTTCCGACAGAAGAACATTCCAGCAAGTGCGCGTGCGAATATTTGGCGCGACCCGGGACCGAAGTCGCGCGCGGACCGAATCGGTTCGCCCGATGGCGCGAGCGATATGGTCGTGCTACGAGCTGAGAGGTCGATGAGCAAGCCCCAAAAGAACTCGCAGACCTATCGTGGCGGATGCCATTGCGGGCGGGTGGCATTCGAGGCGTCCGGAACCATCGAGGATCTCGAGGAGTGCAATTGCTCGATTTGCGCCAAGAAGGCCTACGTTCATTGGTTCGTCCCGCGTGAATCGTTTCACCTGCTTACTCCCGCGAGCGACCTCGCCACGTATCGCTTCAACACCCGCGTGGCCCAGCACCACTTCTGCCCAACCTGCGGCGTCGCATCCTTTTATATCCCGCGGTCCGACCCGGACAAGATCGACGTGAACGTGCGCTGCCTGGAAGGTGTTGACCTGGCCAAATTTCGCATCAAGACCTTCGATGGGCGCAATTGGGAAGCCGCGCTCAGGGAACGCAACCGCGCGCGCCGCGGCAAAAAGTAGCGCCCGGCGATGGCGACGCTGGGATTTACGCGAGATGACTTTGGGGTTTTCAGGATCGAAGATTTCAGCGCCCGGATGAACGAGATCTACGCGCGGATCCGGCCCCGCCTGCTCAGGCTGGGCGCGCAACTCGCGCCGGAGTTGGGCCGCAGGCTGCAGCTGGAATTCTTTCCCCACGTCGCCAAACACGCACGGCGCGCGGTAAACCCGCCTCCCGAGACCTGGGCCGCGTTTGGGCCGTCGCCCAAAGGCTACAAACGTTATGGCTACCTGGCACTGTGCGTCTCGCGCGCCGGTCTCCACGCACGCGCGGTCGTGAAATCCGAAGCGGACGGACGCGTGCAAATGGCTGACGCGATCGTTGCGCGTGCCGACGACCTGCAGAAATCCTGGCGTGGCACAAGAATCGGCCGCTACGACGACTGGGACTTCGGGACACTGCCGGAGGAAGTTCCGGCCAGTACGGAACTGCTGACCGCGGTGAGTACTTCGCTGCGCAAAAGGACTGGCGGAATCGACCTTGGCTTCGGCTGGCCTCCCGCTCAGGCCGCGCGACTCGATCGCGCCGAATTACTCGACGCATTCCGCGAGTTGGAGCCGCTGTATCGAATACTGAGATCGATGGGGTGAGGTCGGCGCCCAGCGACCGGAGAAACGACCAGCGCGAATTTCAAAATTGAATTGCCCGAGCAGCTCCAGGTTTTTGCGCGGCCACCCGAGCGAACCGGGCCAGGACGTGTGTCTCGGACTTCCTTTTCAGGGAAGGAGCTTGCGGATACTGTGAACTTGGATGCCACCCGGCGTCACCACCGCGATTTTCGGCGCGGGCGCGTGGGGAACAGCGCTGGCCGTCATGCTTGCTCGGGCAGGAGAGCGTGCGACCTTGTGCGTGAGACGCGCGGACCAGTTCGATGCGTTCCGTCGCGTTCACGAAAATTCCACCTATCTGCCCGGAATCGAACTGCCGGAAGCCCTTGGCGTGGTCACCGATTGGCGAACAGCCGCTGCGGCCGACGTGCTGGTCATCGCTATTCCTTCAGCTCATGTTCGCGCAGCCCTCACGCCAATTGCAGATGCTATCCGCCCCGATG
>JAFAHS010000157.1 GCA_019237115.1 Deltaproteobacteria bacterium | reverse complement strand
AACTGCTGCGCGTCGAGAATGTTGAAACCGCCTTCGAACAGCGCCGCCGATACCTTGGCGACGATGCCGGGCCGGTTGACGCAGGACAGGGTGAGAATGTGACGCTCGGGGGACATGCGGCGGGTCTGCTCTCTTCTGGACGCCTTGCAATGCGAGTTAACCATATATCCTGGCTAGACGAAGCCGCGACAATTTCTTGTTGACTGTTGTTCTCGTTCTTACTATGTTCTAATGATCGCATGATTTCTCAATTGGGCGTGGGGCGGGAGAAATGGGCGAGTTGAAGGCTGAACGTGTCTTCCGACTGGCGGTCGGCGGAGTGACATGCGATTGCGGCGGCGCGAGCGTGGCCGACGTCGCGCTGCTGGAGCGCGAGTCCGCGAAGCGCTGGCGCGTACGGCCGATCGAGGCTCTCAACCGGGAGCTTGGTGTCGCGTTTCCGACTTCCGGTCGATGTCGGCGGCAAGCTGGGCGGAATGTCCGTCGTCGCCCACGCACTCGAATGCGGCGACATCGCGAAGGCCCAGGTCGCCACCCTGTTGCTGCAGTTTCCCGACCCTGCGGCTTTGACCAAGGAGGCCGGGTCCGGGGACGATCTGCATCGCCTCGCAGGCGAGCTCGCCGCGACTTCGAACCCGCGGCGAGCTTGGCCATCGGCCGAGATCAGCAAGGAGATTAGGAGATGGGTCGCCGAGGCGGCCGGCGAATTGATGGCCTCTGGAGAGGAGCGACTCATTTTCGCGCTTCCAGTCGCGGACGCCATAGGAGCCTTCGTTGAGGCGCTCGGACTGGGAGAACTGAACACGGGGGAACAGCGGATTCTCGATCAGTTGTATGCGAATTTCGACGCGCCGAAGACCTTTCAAGATTTGCGGACGCCGCAGACCGACAACGGGCTCGGTTATGAGCAACATCATATTGTGGGTCAAAACCCCGATAACGTCGCGAAACAGGAGCTGATGGTTCCGCCTATCCTCGAAAAATTCGGCCGCGACAAGATCGACGATCCCGATAACATCGCTTGGATTCCACGCCTGAAGCACGAGCAGATTACTGCCTATTACAACAGTGTGGACGACCAGGACCCGGAAGGGCGAGTTCGATGGAGAGTGATCAACGACATGGACTTTGCCGAACAACAGGCAACAGGCTTGGCAATTCTGCGTGAATTCGGCGTTCTGCAATGACGAATGGCGATCTTGCCTCCAAGGGCACGGGCGATCTCGTCCAAGAGTTCAAGGAAACTGCGAAACAGGCCGGGACGGTCTTCACCGGGTCAACGGCTCCGGAAAAGCTCAGGCGCACACCGGAAAGGCAGAGATTGGTCGAGAAGATGCGGGTGATCAGCGCCGAGCTTCGCGCGCGGCGAGCGATGGCCGATATTCGCGCGCTCCTCGAAGATGAGGACACCGACGTGCGCGGCTGGGCCGCTGGTCAGTTCCTATCGATCGACCCAGAGTGGGCGTCGGCGACCTTTGATGGATTGATCTACAAGATGCCGGCGCGCGAGGTGCTCGACTTGAAACGCCGCGCTGTGAGTCCGCCGCCAAACAAACCTGCTCTCGGCGAGCTGACGACGAGCGCGCTTGTTCAGCGGTTCGAGGATGCGGCACTGCGAGAATACGCCACCCGCATGGTCGACCGGGACGATCCGACCGATATGTCGCTCTACAATCGCCGTCTTAGCGAAGTGCTTGATATAATGCGAGAACTGATGAGGCGGGACGCGTTGGGCGACCTCCTGCCTCTGCTCGATTCGCCGAACGTGACGGTGCGCGCGGAGGCGGCCAGGGCAACCCTATGGGTGGCGCCGGAACGCGCCAGTGCCGTGTTGGAGGAGATCGCAGCCAAGGCTGACCAGTGGGAACGCGTTCGCGCCATGGATTCGCTCGCCGCCTGGAAGGCTGGCAGGACCGTGGTCTACGGCGTGAGTTGAGCAGCACAGCGCGCGACAAACTGGCAAGGCGCGCCCAATGGCGCGTGGACGCGGAACTGCGCGCGACGTCACGCTCTCGTGCGATACGAAATCGCGGCGGGGGAGACCGAGAGCAGTCTGGCGACTTGGCTCTGTGACATCCCACGGTTCAACCCTTCGTTCATGACGGCGATGCCTGCGGGCGTTAGATGTCCGCCGTCCGTCTTCAGGAGGCCTGACAGCTGACGCAGTGTGTCCTCCATCTCCTCATGGATTCGAGTTGCGCGATCGATGTCCGGGATGTTGAGCATTTCCTTATCCGTTCTTCGTCGGGGACAATACCAAACGGAATTCAATCTCCCTCA
>JAFAHS010000084.1 GCA_019237115.1 Deltaproteobacteria bacterium | reverse complement strand
CTGCACTGCTTCGCGGCCTCCGAAATTCTTGCCATCGCCGAATACAGCGATCTCTCCGTGCGCGACACCATCATGCGTCTGCGCGATGCCGGGCTCGATTCGATCCCGGGCGGCGGGGCCGAAATCCTCGACGACGAAGTCCGCCATCGCATCGCGCGCCTGAAGTGCAGCACTGGCGACTGGATCCTCGTCCACCGCACGGCCCACCAGCTTGGCATGCGCACCACCGCCACCATGATGTTCGGCGTCGGTGAGACTCTAGAGCATCGCGTGAATCACTTCGAAGAGGTCCGCCGCCTGCAGGAAGAAACCGGCGGATTCACGGCTTTTATCCCGTGGAGCTTCCAACCCAAACACACCGCGCTCGGCGGACGCGGCTGGGACGAAGCCACCGCCGTCGACTATCTCAAAGTCCTCGGCATCTCCCGTCTATATCTCGACAACATCGAGAACGTGCAGGCGAGCTGGGTCACTCAGGGGCTCAAAGTCCTGCAACTCGGCCTGCGCTTCGGAGGCAACGACGTCGGCTCCGTCATGCTCGAAGAAAACGTCGTCAAGGCCGCCGGAACCTCCAATTGCACGACTGAGGAAGAATTGCGCCGCATCATCCGCGACGCCGGCTTCAAGCCCGTCCAGCGAGACACGCTCTACCGGACGATGTTCCTGAATTAGAATCAGGATCATCTCGCGCAAGGGGATGGCGGCCGTGGAACAGGACGTGGAAATCTACACCCCGGAACGGATTGCCCAATTCCTTCTGAACAATTCAGTTACGAAGGAGGGATACGATGATGCCTGCGAAGAGGTGCGCAAGCTGGGGTTCGATCCTGCCGAAGTCCCACATACCGACCCGAACATGCGCGAATCACTCCCAACGAATGAGGAATTTGATCGGGAGATAGAGCTCATACAAGAAAAGCTCAAGAGGCGACTGTCTTCGGACTCTCAGTCCTGATATTTGTGCGTTGGGTTCACTATGAAACCCTCGCGCCAATGTCCATCCTCTAGTGTTGGTGGCATTCCACATGTCTCGAAGCCGTTCCGCCAACCCGCTTCCATCGCTATTCCAGCCAAACCAGCCACAACAGCCTGAAGTTGGTCATGAGAAGGGATACCGTCTAATTGAACTTGAAATAAATCGCGGAGACGTCCCAGACGATCTGAGATATCGCTCAGTTTTGCTTTACCCTTAGCCGGCAAAACTGGAATTCCAATTTTCTTCCAGGCTGACATCGGAAACGACTCAGCCATCGTTAACCGGTCCGCCCAATCTTCGTGATGTAGCCTGTGCCAGCCGAATAACGAAAGCTGGTCGTATACATCTACCGAAAAACGACACAAATCTGGACCAGGTTGCTGGCTTGACTGTACAGGGAAGGCCGGTTTTTGCCGGAGTATTACAGAGCCTCTCGCAAACCCGCGAGTGTGTCAGGCCATTGTCCGCCGCTTTCCAGCCTTGAGGCCCGTCGAGCAATATGAGATGGACCCGATTTTTATAGCAAATCTCGCTTAACAAGCGTGCCAGAGCGTCAGGTTTAGGCGGATTCGAACCGCTCAACTCCATCAGGTCACATAAGACAACGTTATCGTCCTGATGCAGCAGGACGCAGCCTATATCCGAGTAGGATCGGCAAGCCAGATCGACAGACAAGACTGACACAAGCTCAATGTACTACGTGATTTGGCTGGGAATGTGTTTGAGGGATCAGGCACCGTACAATATTATTTGAACACCCCGCCGGAGGCACGACCCTGCTCCAACACGCTCTCCAATTCATCGCAAGCAGCTTGAACACCGCCATTCTCGCTCTCCTCCAGCAGAAGCACGACCTCCGCCACTATCTCCGCTACCACTACGGAGACCACACCTTCGAGCACCTCTACCGCTGGAACTGGTTCGACACCTCGCTGCTCATCCCCTATTTCGTCGTGATGGTCATCCTCGCCTTCTACGGACTCCACCGCTACCAGCTCGTCTATCTCTATTACAAGCACCGCAAAAATGCCGTCGGGGAACCGCAGCGCCGCTTCGAGCGGCTCCCGCGCGTCACTATCCAGCTGCCCATCTTCAATGAGCAGTTTGTCATCGACCGGCTCATCGAGGCCTGCACCCGGCTCCACTACCCGCGCGAGCTGCTCGATATCCAGGTACTCGACGACTCCACCGATGAAACCAAAGAAGTCGCCGCCAACATCTGCGACCGCTACCGCGCCCTCGGATATCCCATCTACTATCTGCACCGCACCAACCGTCACGGCTTCAAGGCCGGTGCCCTCGACGAAGGTCTCAAGATCGCCCAGGGTGAATTCGTCGCCATCTTCGACGCCGACTTCGTCCCGCCGCGCGAATGGCTCATGCAGGTCATCCACC
>JAFAHS010000040.1 GCA_019237115.1 Deltaproteobacteria bacterium | reverse complement strand
GACGGCCAGATAGCTGCGCCGGCGCAGCATTATTGGCTTCTGTTTTAGCGGCTGTGCGCTGCCAAGCCGCAGGGCCCCCGTCTTTCCGGAGCGTGTGGGCTTTCTGCGGCTAGCCCTTGCGATGGCGCTTGGCCTCGGCGCGTAGCTTCTTCACGTCGGCGTCGGGCGCACCGGCTCTTTCCTCCAGGTCAGCGGCGGTGTCGTAATCGGGTGGAGTGCGCCGCAGATAGACCTGGGCGAGTTCCAGGTTGGCGGTCTTGTTGTCCGGATCGACGGTGAGCACGTCGTTCAGCAGCTTGAAGGTCGCATCCGGGGTACCGCCATCCTTGGCGGCTTCGTTGGCGGAGTGCAGCACCGCATCGGCGCCCGGGTCCATGGTATGGCTCTGGCTGGCCTCGGCTATAAGCATGAAGCCGCGGATGGCCTCGTCGTAGGTCTTGACGGCGTCCTGGTACTTTTTGTCCTTGACCTGGTGCTCGGCCTGCTGCACGAGGATGGGAATCGCCTGCTTGATGTAGCTGATGGTCTTGTCGCGCAGGTACTTGCTCTTGCTGGCCATCAGAGCGTCCTTGAGCGCGCGCATCCCGCCTTCGGCATCGCCGGACTTGATCTGATCGACCGCCCGGTTGGCGTTGTCGACCATCTCCTGGATGGCGCGGTACATCCGCGCCTTCTGCAAGATCTTTTGATCGCTGGGGTCCAGCGCCGATGCGGCTTCGTACTCTTTGGCCGCGCCGTCCTGATCGCCGAGGAATTCGTCGATGTGCGCGAGCGATTTGTGCGCATCGACATTGTTGGGGTCGGCCTGAATCGCGAGTTGCAGTTCCTTTTGCGCGCCTTCGAGGTCGCGCTTTTCGAAGAGGTCTTCCGCCTTGTACAGATGTTTCTTGGATTCGGATTGGCAGCCGCCGAGCAACGGCATCGTAAACAATATCGGGATGATCAGCGCACGCGCGATCGCTCTTCGCATCTGGACTCTTCCTTAATTGGGTTTGGCGGCTCGCCGCCCGATGAGTTTTCGGGCAAGCTCAAGGAATTGTCAAGGCAAACTACCGCGTCCTCTGGCGACTGCGGAAGCACCAGCAGGCGACCCGCGAAGTGAAGTGGGCTTTGCGCGCTCCGACTGTGGAGGCTCGGAGGAATCCCAAACCGCAGCTTAGTCGGCAGCCATGGGAAGCGGGAAGTGAACCCGTTCTTTGGCTACGCTTAGCAGTTCGACTTGGGCACCGCGATCGGCGAAGGCCCCGATAATCTCCTCGACCAGCCATTCGGGCGACGATGCGCTCGCGGTAAGGCCGAGCGCCTTCACCCCCTCAAGCATGGCCGGTTCAACGTCGGCGATAGAATCGACCAGAAATGCGCGGGCGCCGCGCTGGCGTGCAACTTCGACCAGCCGATTGGCGTTCGAGCTTTGTCGGGAGCCGACCACCAGCACCACGTCGCTGACCGCGACCAGCTCCTTGACCGCGTTCTGACGGTTCTGGGTAGCGTAGCAGATATCGTCGGTCTTGGGCGTAAGTAGTGCGGGAAATCGCTCCTTCAGGGTGTCCATGATGTCGCGGGTGTCGTCGACGCTGAGCGTCGTCTGGGTTACCGCCGCGATACGTTCCGGGTCGGAAACCTCAAGCGCGCGCGCTTCCTCGACGCGGCCCACCAGCACGACTTTACCGGGTGCCACTCCGAGCGTGCCTTTCACTTCTTCATGACCGGCGTGCCCGACCAAAATTACGGTGCGACCCTCGTTGGCATAACGCTCAACTTCGAGATGAACCTTCGTGACCAGTGGACAGGTCGCATCGATGACCCGCAGGCTCCGATCCTTCGCGCGATCCCATTCACTGGGCGCCACGCCATGGGCACTGAAGATCACGCGCTGTCCCTCCGGCACCTGGTCCAGACTCTCGACGAAGATGGCTCCTTCCCTTTCCAGCGCTTCGAGCACGAAACGGTTATGTACGATCTGATGACGCACGTAGAGCGGGCGGCCATAGGCCCGTAACGCGCTGCGTACGGCCTCGACCGCGCGGTCCACCCCCGCACAAAAGCCGCGCGGCTCGGCCAGAATGATCTTCTCGATTGAGCTCTGATCGGGAGACATCAATTCAAAATATCCAGCCCTGTCCGCGCGGTCAACTTAAGCACCGTAGTCGGGTGCTGCGTTCATCACTCCCAAGAAAGATCTTGAACGGGTTACAATCAGGTCGCCCGTAGTCAGCGAACCGTACATCAATTTTCAACCCTCGTATTTCTGAATCCGGTCTAATCCGCTCGAGGCGCAATGCGATGGCGCCCCGCGGCCAAGCGGCCAGCCGCCAGCGGTGCGTCGTCGCACCGCAAGTACCCGACCGCCCCCGCGGGGATCACTATCTCGCCGCCGCGATCACGATCGAGGGTTACCTCGATGAATCCCCGCGGCGTCGGCACCTTGCCTTCGAGGTGGCGTAGAGAACCAAACCACGGCGCGATTTCCACCTCGGCGTAGCCGGGCTTGCGCGGCTTGACACCCA
>JAFAHS010000015.1 GCA_019237115.1 Deltaproteobacteria bacterium | reverse complement strand
GCGACCGGCTTCTCGGTTTCCTCGGATCACTTCTTTGCTGACGAAAGTAAGAGAGCGCAGCAGGCCGCGCGGGCCATGGCCGATTCTCTCGGTGATCTCTCCCCCGACTGAACGAGCGGGCAATGCGTACGGTTCGCAGAGCGGCTTTCGTGCCTGCACTTGCGCAGGGGCAAGGGTTGACAAACCAGTCTATCCAGCGACGGCAACGCGAAACCAGATTTAGCCGCTCAAGCGTAACCCCCCCGGGGCCTCAAGCGTAAAACCGCCCGGGGCAGTTCGTCGAACTGCTTTGGCCTGCTATGTGGTGGACGCTCCTGCTATGGAGCGCCGGGACGAGTAGCGGATTAACCGGCAGCGGTATTCAGGTAACTTGCAACGACCAGTGCTACCACCACGAGCCCGGATCCCAAGACGGCGAACACAGCCATCTTTGCCATGCTGCTCATCGGCGAACCTCCCCTTGAAGAGCGGGTGGCAAACCGCTCTTCGAGTGCACTGAGAGCATTACCAGTGCTTATCTGTTAAATCAGCTACGCCGATGACCAGGCAAATGCAATACAGGCGGACATCGACAGAATATCTTTTAAAATCAATGACTTAGGGCAACTACTTGTGCGGCGCTCATAGACAATCGACCTGCGTCGCCACCTCACGTGAAGAGCATCCTCAGTCATAAATCAGTGCCTTTGCGGGAAAGGAACGAGATAGCCGGCGTCCATATCTATGCTGGAGCGACCCTGAACCAAGCCCTTATGTTGCCAATTCTTACCGGAAAGCTGCTTGCCGCCCCGGTGGATGAAGATTTTGAGAGAGATTCAGAACAGCGCGCTAAAGCAAACACCCGGCGATGGCCGCGATCTTAGGAGCAATTCGCCCAAGCGCCTCTCCGTGCCCGCGAGAACCCGGCGAGCGAAGCGGGTTCTCTTTCGATCGCGAAGGTCAGGGCCATACCACGCCGGCTTTAAGCAACTCCTCGCGTTCGGCGACACTAAAACCGAGAATCTCTCCTAAGACGTAGTCGCCGTTCTCGCCCACTTCCGGGCCAGCGGAGCGAATCGCGCCCGACCCGCTGGAAATTCTGAATGGGATGCCGGTTACGGCGGTGGTCTTGTCGCCGACCGATCTTACGGTTGGCCAGAAGCCGCGCGCCTTCAGCTGGGGGTCACGGTGGCAGAGGTCGGCCCCGTTGGACACCACACCGGCGCGCACCTGCGCAGCTTGCAGAGTCACCATCACGTCTTCAGCGCTGCGCTCCATCGTCCAGCGTGTCAGGTGCGAATCGAGATCTTCGTGGTTGCGCATCCGCAGGTACAGGGTGCGGAATTTCGGATCGTTGGCCCACGCGGGATTTCCGAGCGCGCGCACCAGACGTTCCCATTCGGGTTGCGAGTGCACCGAGATGGCCACCCAGCGGTCGTCGTCTTGCTCGCTCCCCCGGCATCTATACACGCCATGCGGAGCTGATGGACTTTCCTGCGAGGTGTAACCGAAGGCCTCTTGCACGCGGTTGTTGACGCTGATGTCCATCAGCGAGACGCCGATGACCGAAGTCACTGCTTCGAACTGCGACAAGTCCACAAATTGGCCACGCCCGGTACGCTTGCGGCTCCATAACGCGATGAGTGCCGCCAGTGCACCGGTGTACCCGCCGCACATGTCGGCGTACGAGTAGCCGTAGCCGGCCGGCTCCCCGTTGCTGTCGGCCATCAGGGTCGTGTAGCCGGAGAGCGCCTGCAGGGTGGGTCCGTAACTGACATAACTCGAGCGTGGGCCCGTGTGGCCGAGACCCGACATGCTTACGCAGATGATGTCGGGCTTCACCGCCCGCAGGCTTTGGTAGTCCATTCCCCAGGTGCGCATCACGCGCGCGGAGAAATTGTCCATCACCAGATCGCTCTTGGCGGCCAGCATGCGGGCAATTTCGACGCCGCGCGGCTCGGCCATATTGAGCGCCAACGAAATCTTGTTGCGATGCAGATCGCACTGCAAGCCGAGCTTGCGATTTCCCAGCGGCGGAGGCTGCTTGCGTTCGATCTTTACGACTTGCGCGCCATGATCCGCCAGGATCCGAGTCGCGACCGGACCCGCGACTACCCAGGTGAAATCCAGAACGCGAATGCCTTCCAGCGGGAGCCCGGCCACGGCTAGATAATTCCTTCACTTGCAAGCGCGGCGAGTTCCGCGCAATCGATGCCCAGCTCGTCGCGCAAAATGGCCGCGCTGTGTTCACCGGTGAGCGGTGGACGCCGATAGACGCGCCAGGGGGTGCCGTTGAAGAGGTACGGGGCGCCCGGATAGCGGAAGCTGCGGCCCAGTTCCGGGTGTGGAACCTCGGCAAAGAAGCCGCGCGCAGACAGTTGTTCATCGTCGAACAATGCCTCGGGCCGTCGAACTATCGCGTAGGGTTGGCGCAGCAGCTGTGCGCGCTCGAGCAATTCGTCGCGACCATAGTCCTTGACCCACTCATCGAGTACGTCGAACAAATGCTCGGCCTTGAGGAAGCGGTGCATGACCTGTTGGTACTCGGGATCGGTCAAGTCAGCCGCCTTGCCGTCCGACTTGACCCATTCGATGAGCGAGGTCCAGTCGCCGAGCGTGCAGTGCATGATGTAGCCGTCGCGGCATTTGCCGACGCGAAAAAAGCGGCTCCAGTGCAGCGTGCCGCGACGGGGTTCGGTGATGTGGTTTTCAAAGTAGCTACCCGCGACGTGTTCGACGGCAGACGCGGTCGCTTCCTGCATCGAGACATCAATCCATGCACCTTCGCCGGATTTGTCCCGCGCAAACAGCGCGCACAGCGCGGCGATCGCACCATAGTACGAGGCCGAGTGATAGGCCTGCAGTCCGAGCGGGCGCACCGGAGCGCGGCCGGGAAAACCGTTGACGTAAAGCATCCCGGAAAGCGCGGTCAAAACCGTGTCATCGGCAGCGAAATCGCGGTAGGGCCCGGTCTGCCCGAACGGGGCGACCGACAGCAGGATCAGGGCGGGGTTGAGTCGACGCAGATCCTCCCACCCGAGATTCATCGAAGCGAGGTGACCGGGGTTGAAGCTCTCGATGATAATGTCGGCGGAGCTGGCGAGTTGGCGAAACAACTCCACGCCGCGGGGTCGCGTTAGATCAAGGGTCAGCGATCGTTTGTTGAGATTGTAGAACCAGAAGAACAGACTGCGGTCGCGATGCGGTTCGTCATTTACGAAGGGGCCGATGGTGCGGGCGTGGTCGCCACCCGGCCCTTCGATCTTGATAACGTCGGCCCCCATGTCGGCGAGCAGCCGTCCAGCGAGCTGAGCCCGATAGCTGCTCAGGTCGAGAACCCGCAGTCCTGCCAGGGCTCCGGGATCGCTCACTTGCCCGGTTTCCGGCGGGCTTGGTCGAGGATGTCGATGGCGAACGGACTCAGGTCCAGGGTCGGGGGAATTTCCTCGATGACTTCGTTCTTCGGTCCGGTACGTTTGCCGCCGCGAATACGGATGGTCTGAAAGGTGTGCGGATTGACCCATCGAACGCCCAGGACGGCGGGCTTGGCCTGCCCGTCTTCGTCGGTGGGATCGACGGCGGACCCTTCTTTGTCGAACAGGGTGACTTTTCGCAGTGACATCGACCTACGCTCGCAACCAGCGATGATACGGAGGCGTGGCGCCCAATTCAAACCGCAGCGCGCGCGGTTGGAGACGTGACCGCGACGCTCAACCGCGCGTCCACTCGCGCCCATGGTGCGCGTAGGTTAGTCTGGAAAGACTTGACTCATACCAACACTCAGAGGAGCTAGGCCGGCGCCGAACGAACGTCGGCATTTTTGGTCCGTGGCTGCAACCGACTACAAATCGACCCTCGCTTTGCCGAAAACCGCGTTTCCGATGAAGGCCAATCTGCCCAAGCGCGAGCCCGAAACGCTCAAGCGCTGGGACGAAATCGACCTCTATGCACGCCTGATCGAGACCCGCGCCAACCATTCGACCTGGATTCTCCACGACGGACCCCCCTACGCCAACGGGCGCGTACACCTGGGCACCGCGCTCAACAAGATCCTGAAGGATTTCGTGGTGCGGTCGCGTTCCATGCTTGGCTATCGAACCCCGTTCGTTCCCGGGTGGGACTGCCACGGCATGCCCATCGAGTACAAGGTGTCGCGCGAGCTTGGCGAGCAGGTGCGCAGCATGAGCAAGCTCGAGCTTCGCAGGCGATGCCGCGCCGAGGCCGAGAAATGGCTCGACCTGCAGCGCATTGATTTTCGCCGGCTCGGATGCATCGCCGACTGGTACCATCCGTATCTGACCATGGCGCCCGAGTACGACGCGACCGAAATTGCGGTGCTCCGTGCGATGGTGGAGGGCGGCTATGTCTATCGCGGCAAGCGGCCCGTGCTGTGGTGCTTCCAGGACCGTACCGGCCTGGCCGAAGCCGAGGTCGAGTATGAAGACCATCTTTCACCGTCAATCTACGTCGCATTTGCGCTCAACTCGAACTTAAGCGATGCCGCGGCGCTCGCCAGCGAGCCAACCCAGGGCGCGGAACTTGCGGCCGCGCATCGCAGCGGCCACCTCTTCGCGGTCATCTGGACCACCACTCCGTGGACGTTGCCCGCCAATCTGGGAATCTGCCTGAACGAGACGTTCGAATACGTCGCACTGCAAGCGGGCGGGGTTTACTACATCGTCGCCGCGCGGCTTGCCGAGGCGTTTCAGAAGGAGTGCGAGCTACGGGTCGAGAGACGCATCGCGCTGCGACGCGAGGCACTCAAGGCTCTGGATGGCCAGGACGTGTTCCGGCATCCCTTCCTGGCGCGCGATGTGAAGCTGATGTACGGCGAGCACGTGACCGCCGATGCTGGTACCGGCCTGGTGCACACCGCACCGGGTCACGGTTACGAAGACTTCGTGATCGGCGCGCAATACGGCCTGGCCCCCTATACGCCGGTCGACGACCAGGGAGTGTTCACTAAAGACGCCGGCCAGTGGCAGGGCCGCAATGTCTTTGAGGCCAACGATTCGATCGTTGCAAAGCTGCGCGAAGTAGGCGCCCTGGTCGCGGCGCGCACGGTTTCCCACCAGTACCCGCACTGCTGGCGATGCCATCAGCCGCTTATCTTTCGCGCCACCGAGCAGTGGTTTCTGCGTATCGACCACGCCGAGCTTCGTGGCAGGGTGCTAAGCGCGATCGATAGCGCGCAATGGGTGCCCGGGTGGTCACGCGAGCGGATTCGCAACATGACCGAGACGCGGCCCGACTGGAATCTGTCGCGTCAGCGCGCCTGGGGCGTGCCGATACCCGCGCTGAAGTGCAACCGCTGCAACCGCGTCACGCTCGACCTCGAGGTGATGAAGATCGTCGAGCGAATTTTTGAGACGGAGGGATCCGACGCGTGGTTCGAGCGCCCCACCGCCGACTTCGTTCCGGTCGGGTTCAAGTGCCCCGACTGCGCCGGCACCTCGTTCGAAAAGCAGGAAGATGTGCTCGACGTCTGGTTTGACTCGGGATGTTCACAGGCGGCGGTACTGGCCAAACGTCCCGAACTGAGATGGCCGGCCGATGCATACCTAGAAGCGGTCGAGCAGGCGCGTGGATGGTTCGGATCATCGCTGGCCTGTGCGGTGGCGGTGCGTGACGCCGCGCCGTTCCGCAGCGTGATCAACCACGGTCTGACCGTCGACGAGGCCGGGCGCAAGATGTCCAAATCGCTCGGCAACTCAGAAGATGCCTCCGAGGTGGCGGACCGTGTGGGCGCGGACGTCATTCGTCTCGTATACGCCTCAATTGACTACACCACCGAGATGGCGTTGGGTCCGACCATTTTCAACGCGGTCGCTGACGCATACAAGAAAATCCGCAACACCTTCCGTTATCTGCTTGGCAACCTCGGCGACTTCGATCCGGCCCGCGACGCGCTGAGACATACCGAGATGTTCGAGTTCGATCGTTTCATTCTGGCGCGACTCGAACATTTGAAGGGACAGGTGCGACGCGCATTCGAAAGCTTTGATTTCCAGGGGGCTTATCACACCCTGCTCAATTTCATCGTCGTGGACCTGAGCTCGCTCTATATCGACGTCGCCCGCGACCGCCTGTACTGCTCGGGCCACGCCTCACGCGAGCGGCGATCCGCACAAACGGCCTTGTTCCACCTCCTCGATGCGCTGGTCCGGATGCTGGCGCCGTTGATTCCCTATACCGCCGAAGAAGTCTACGAGCATTGTCCGGCGCGCGAGCAGGAGAGCGTGCACCTGCTCGAACTTCAACCGGCGCATTCCGAGTGGGCGGATGCCGAGATAACGGCACGGTGGGACAGGTTGCTCAAGATCCGCGATGAAACCCTGCTCGAACTCGAAAGCCGCCGTCGAGAAAAAATCATTGGCGCGCCGCTGGAAGCCGAGGTGTATTTGCGCGCAGACGAGGATCTTCGCGCCGTCCTCAACCGTTACCGCGAACAGCTAAAGGAACTTTTTATTGCTTCGGGGGTCCAGATCAGGAGCCGCGACGGCGCGATGGGTCGCGAATTCGCGGATTCCCAGTTGAAGCTGGACGGAGTTCCCATCGCGGGGCTCCAAATCGAAGCGATGCGCGCGCCGGGAATCAAATGCCAGCGGTGCTGGTGTTACTTCGACGACGGCGGACATCCGGAGCTTTGTCCGCGCTGCCGTCAGGTGGTCGGCGCCAGTGTCTGAGTCGGCGGTGGCGCAATTGGTGAGCGAGCCTCCGCGACGCCGGCGAAATCCGCTGCTGGTTGTGATCGGACTGGTTAGCCTTCCGGTGCTGGTCCTCGACCAGCTCACCAAGCACGTCGTCAGCTCGCGGATGGAGCTGTTCGAGAGCATCGCGATCATCCCGCATTGGGTCGACATCACCTACACGCGCAATTCGGGCGCCGCGTTCAGCATGTTTACGAATCTGCCCGGGTGGTTTCGCGGCGCCTTTTTGGCGGGGCTGGCGCTGGTGGCAATAGTGGTGCTGATCGTGCTGATTGCACGGAGCGACGGATTGACGCTGACCACCCTGGCCTTCGCCCTGATTCTGGCCGGTGCGAGCGGAAATCTGATCGATCGGGGCCTGCGCGGTCAGGTCGTGGATTTTTTGCGTCTCCACTACTACCAATGGAATTATCCAATTTTCAACGTCGCCGACAGTGCGATCACGATTGGAGTTGCCCTGATTGTCCTGAGCTCGCTGCGAAGCCCGAAAAAAGATTGACCCCAGGCTGACGGAGGGCCGCGTTTGACGGCCCGGACCGCGCGGGTCTAATTTGCGTTTCTAGCCCGAGGCCTTCGGGGGCGAAGGGAGTTGCTCCGATGAAATCCATAAATACCGTCACGGGAACCACCACCGCCGAACAGCTCGGCACCACGCTGATGCACGAGCATCTGCTGATCGGCTGGGCCGGATGGGAACTGGACTGCGCAGCGCCAAAATTCGAAAGACGCGCCGCCTTCAAGAACGCGGTCGACCGCCTCAAGGAGCTGAAGGATCTCGGCCTACAGAGCTTCGTGGATCCGTGTCCCATGGATATCGGCCGCGACGTCAATTTCATGGCCGAGGTTTCGGAGGCCTCCGGCGTGCGCATCGTGTGCGCGACCGGTCTCTACAAGGAAGACCTGGGCAACACGGCGTACTTCAAACAGCGTAGCGTCGATGAAATCGCCGAAGTCTATTCCAGTGAGATCACAAAAGGCGTCGGCAACAGCGGAATCAAGGCCGGAATTATCAAGTGCGCGACCGGCAAGGGGCAGGTGACCAAATACGAAGAAAACTGCCTGCGCGCCGCGGCGCGCGCACATCTGCGCACTGGCGCGCCGATCACCACGCACACCGAGGACGGCACCATGGGCCGGGAGCAACTTGACATCTTCGCATCGGAAGGTGTCGATCTGCAGCGGGTGATAATCGGCCACAGCTGCGGCTCGGCAGATCTGGGCTACCACCGCGACATGCTCGACCGCGGATGCTTCCTTGGCTTCGATCGGTTCGGGCTGGACTTCCTCCATCCCGACAAGCTGAGACTCGCCGCACTAATCGGCCTGCTCGGCGTGGGCTACGAGAAACAGATCGTTCTCTCGCACGACTCGGTGTGGTGCTGGTTGGGGCGAGGTCTCGATCTCCCGCCCGAGACCGCCAAGCTCGTCGAAAATTGGAAGCCGACCCACGTGTTCCAGAATATAGTGCCCGCGTTGAAACGGGCTGGAGTGAGCGAGGAGAAAATCCGCGCGATGCTGGTCGAGAACCCGCGCCGTTACTTCGGCTAAAAACCGCGGGGCGCCGATCGACGCAGAACTATTTGCGGGCGGCGACTCGGCGAATTTCGGGCTTAAAAGTGCCGGCTTCGGCGCGAGCGCGCCACTGATCGATCGCTTCTACGGTAAAACGCCAGTCGCTTCCGACCCGGAAGGCTGGTAGCTGATTGCGCTTCAGCATCCTATAGATTGTCGAAGGATGAACGCGCAGATAGCTGGATACTTCCTGCACCGTAAGCACGCTGCCCTTCAAGACTTCAATCCGTTCCATGGATAACCTCCCTTGCCGCCCCCGACTCTGTTCAGAGTCGGACCGTAGCATAATCATACAAGATGATTACGTCGCGCAAGTACCGAATAGGCCCTAAATAACAAAACTTTGCTTGAATATGCAAATTTTCATCGTTCAGGCACGTTGGAGAAGAACAACCGGCGTGCCTGCAGCCTGCGGGAAACTTTGGCGACCCTCCACCATTAAGGATTTCAGTTGGTAAAGACGGCCACAATCTGCTCGAAATCCAAGCGCCTGGTGACGGCCTTACCGAGGCGCTGCAAAAGCACGAACTCGATCCCGCTTTCCAGGCGTTTTTTGTCCAGCCTGAGCGCTGCCGTGAAATCCGGGGTGCGAAACTTTGGCGGCATTTCGGTTGGCAGCCCGGCACGCTGAAGCAGACGGACCAGACGCGAGCCCTCGTCAGTGCTAAGCCCGCCGAATTTCTCGGAGAGCGTCGCTGCCGCGGCCATCCCGATCGCGACCGCCTCACCATGCAAATAGGTTCCATAGCCGGCGCTGGCTTCGAGCGCGTGTCCTATCGTGTGACCGAAATTGAGAATCTTGCGAAGCCCCGCTTCGCGCTCGTCGGCAGTAACCACCGCGGCTTTCAAACGCAGCGATTTTGCGACCAGGGCCTCGAGAATCCCAAGATCACGAGCCAAGATGTGGTCGAGGTCGCGCTCCAGGTCCGCCAGCATGGCTGCATCCATGATGGCGCCATACTTGATAGCTTCGGCCAGCCCTTCGCGAAATTCTCGCTCCGGCAGGGTAATCAGTGTGCCGACATCCGCGATGATCGCGCTGGGTTGGTGAAACGCGCCGATGAGATTCTTCGCTCGCGGATGATTGATGCCGGTTTTGCCCCCGAGTGACGAATCGACCTGGGCGACCAGCGTGGTGGGGACTTGCACCACCGCGATCCCGCGCAGGTAAGACGCCGCCGCGAATCCTCCGAGATCGCCAACCACGCCACCTCCCAGGGCTAAGATCGAGCCGCCGCGATCGATCTCGGCTCCGATCATGTGGTCATAGAGGTCCTGCAGGACTGCGGAAGACTTACTGGCTTCGCCGGCGGGAACGACCATGAGTTTCGGTACGAAGCCGCCTTTCTCAAGCGCGCTCGCAGCGCGCGCCGAGTAGTGGCGCGCCACGTTGGAGTCGGTAACCAGTGCAACCGGTCCGGGTCTAATGCCCGCAGCTCGGGAAAGCTCTCCCAACCCGTCCAGCAGCGCGTCGCCTACATGGACCGGATGCGATGCCGGGCCGAGTGCTACGCTGAAGGTTTGCATCGCGACTGTTCTCTCAGCACGAACACATCGATCACCCGTTCGGCTACCTGTTCAAGAGCAAGATCGGAAGTGTCGATGCTGACGTCGGCCCGCGCGTAGGCGCTGGCTCGCTCCGCCATCAAAGTACGAATTCGTTGCTCCAGCGCCTGACCGCCTTCGGTCAGCTTTGGACGGCGGGCAGCGGAGTTGCCCACCCGGACGGCGATGGTCTCGGGGCGCGCCGTGAGGCACACGACGATTCCGGCCTGCTTCAACCTGGCGCAGTTCTGCTCATCTACCAGGGCGCCGCCTCCGGTCGAGATCACCGCGGGCCGCGGATTGCCGCACTGCGCGCAGTGATCGTGCCCGGAAGTGAGCGTGGCGATCACTTCGCGCTCCAGGGTGCGAAAGTGCGCTTCGCCATGTTGCGCAAAGATCTCCGCAACCGACTTTCCCGCGCGCGCCGCGATTATCAGGTCGGTGTCGGCGAATCGCCATCCAAGTCGCCGCGCCACGAGCTGGCCAGCCGTGCTTTTGCCGGTCGCCATGAACCCCGTGATGATGAGCTTGGCTGTCATGCTGGTGCGCGATCCGCGCCAACCCCTTCGATTCGCTCCCCCCAGCCGAGTCTCCCTCATGTTCCCGGCCGCTTTTCCCGCAACAGCCCGAAAAATTTCGCTCGGCCTCTTCGGCGCTTCGCTTCAGAAGTCGCGGACCTGTTTGAGATAGCCCCGATAGTTGCGGGTAATTTCAGCCAGCGAATCCCCGCCGAATTTCTCGAGGAACGCGTTGGCGAGCTCAAATGCCACCACGGATTCCGCGATTACCGCGGCCGCCGGGATCGCGCACACGTCGGAGCGCTCGATGGTTCCTTCGGCTTCCTCCTTGCTGCGGATATCGACCGATCGGAGAGGCTGCATCAGGGTGGAGAGTGGTTTAAACGCTACGCGCACACGCAGCGGCTCCCCGGTGGACATGCCCCCCTCGGTACCGCCCGAGTTGTTGGAGCGGCGTGTGAAGCGCCGCTCAGCGGTATCGAATCCAATCTCGTCGTGCAGAGCCGATCCACGCACCCGCCCAGCCTCGAATCCCAACCCGAATTCGACTCCTTTGGTGGCCTGCAGGCTCATTAGCGCATGGGCCACGCGCCCGTCGAGTTTGCGATCCCACTGCACGTGACTGCCGAGTCCGACCGGAATTCCGGTCGCCACAACCTCGACGACCCCGCCCAGGGTATCACCAGTTTTTTTGCAGGCATCGATCTCTTCGATGATCGCGCGCTCGGCCTCGGCATCGGCGACCCGCACCGCCGACTCCTCGGTGGCCGCGCGCAGTTCGGCCAGGCTTAAGTGGTTGGGAATCTTTGCGGCGGTGGCTCCGATGCTTGTCACGTAACCCAGGATGTCGATTCCGAAGGGTGCGACAAATTGCTTGGCGAACGCACCGATTGCAACACGAGCGGTGGTTTCCCGCGCCGAAGCGCGTTCGAGGATGTCCCGGATGTCCTCGAGATTGTACTTGAGCACCCCCGCCAGGTCGGCGTGACCGGGACGGGGCCGAGTAACTACCTTCGCCTCACCCCGATCTCGCGGATCCGCCGACATCCGCTTCTCCCAACTCTTGAAGTCGCGGTTGACGACGATGAAGGTGACCGGGCTGCCAATTGTCCGTCCAAAGCGGATGCCGGAAACCGGACGCACCTCGTCCTTCTCAATCAACATCCGGCCGCCGCGGCCGTAGCCTTTCTGGCGCCGTGCCAGGTCATGGTTGATTTTGGCTACGTCGATTTCAAAGCCTGCCGGGACTCCTTCCACTACGGCTACCAGCTCGGGGCCGTGCGATTCGCCGGCAGTCAAAAAGCGCAGCATCGACATGAGTTCCTGCCGGAACAGCCAGATTGCCTTCCGGTCTTCACGATTCAACCAGACGCGGCGACCGCGTGGAAGTATGCCGCAGCGACTCGGTACCAGCGGGCAGGACGGGTGTCTCGTGCGGCAGACGCGCCGCGGTGTACATTCGGTCGCGGGAGTGGTTTGGATGCCGGCCAGGATCGTCATAGTGGGTGCGTCGCGAGGGGTTGAGGAGTTGAGCTACCAAATACCGCCGGCCATGAGTGATGCCCTCAGCGTCGGCCATCGCGTGCTCGTCCCGCTGCGCTCGCGCAAGGTCACCGGAATCGTGCTTGAGATTACCCGGGAGCCGGCGACCGAAGCGCTAAAACCGATCCTGGAGATTCTGGAGCCACGGCCGCTTTATGATGCCCCGCATCTGAAACTGCTTGAGTTCCTTGCGACCTACTACATGACCTCACTCGGCGAGGCGTATCGCAGCGTCATGCCCTCGGTCGCTCGCGTAGAATCGCGCATGGCCTACCGGCTGGCGGCCGCACCGAACCCTCTGCGCGCCATGGCATTAAGCAAGGTGGAGCGCGCCATCATCGAGACGGTCGCCGAGCGGTCGGCCAGCATCCGGCGGCTTGAAAAACTGGGGCCCCCCGGGGAGGTTCGTGCAGCGATCGCACGACTGGCAGGAGAAGGAATCCTCGCCCGCCAGGACGCCACTCGCGGACGACATCGCGATAGCGACGATCGCCTGGTGCGAGCAGTTCCACGCGCGCAGGCGCTGCAACTTCGCGGCCCCAAACAACGAGAGCTCATGACTGTCATCGCCGAGCATGGTCCCTTGTCCATTGCCGAGATCGCGGGCCGGGTGCGGGGCGCGCGCCCGCTGGTAACCTCACTGGCCCGGCGCGGACTGGTGGCGATTGGCGGCGCAGAGCCCGGCGCCCGGTCCAAAATCGCTCCCGACACATGTCCGTTTCAACTTAGCGAAGAGCAGAAGGCCGCGATCGACTCGATCGCACCGATCATCTCTGCTCGTCGCTTCGAAAGTTTTCTCTTGTGGGGGGTAACGGCAAGCGGAAAAACGGAGGTTTATCTGAACCTGGCGGCACGCGCCCTGGACAAGGGACGGCAGGTGCTGGTCACCGTGCCGGAAATCGCTCTGGCCGACGAGCTGGTGCGCTCGTTTCGCGCGAGGTTCGGACCCTTGGTCGCAATCGCGCATAGCGCCCAGCGGGTGACCGAACGGTGGGCAACCTGGATGTCGGCGCTCGGTGGCGATGTGCGCATCATGATTGGTCCCCGATCCGCCATCTTCGCGCCGATTCACGACCTGGGCCTCATCGTGGTCGATGAGGAGCACGATGCGGCATACAAGAACGAAGAGGGCATTCGCTACCATGCACGCGACTTGGCGGTAGCGCTCGCCGGATTCAGCAACTGTCCGGTGGTGCTCGGCTCGGCCACGCCCTCGGCGGAGTCCTTCGCAAACTCGCGGCGCGGACGTTACCGCCTTCTGCGGCTGACGCGGCGGGTGAATGATCGTCCCATGGCAGTGGTCGAAGTCGTGGATCTGCGACGATCCTCGACCGTGCCGAATGATGCTGCTGCGAGCAACGGCGCCTTGCGGGAGACGCGTGCACCGGAGGGGGTCCCGCTCTCGCCCCGGCTGCTCGACGCGCTGCGCGGGAACCTCGCCGCGGGCGGACAGGCAATGGTCTTTCTGAATCGGCGGGGGTTTCACAATTTCTTGCAATGCCGCCTGTGCGGCAATGTTATCGCGTGCCGAAATTGCAGTGTCAGCCTGACCTTTCACCTGCGCGATCGATCACTGCGCTGCCACTACTGCGGAGACCGACTGCCCGCACCCGACTTGTGTCCCGCCTGTCACGGAGCCGGGCTGTCGGGGCAGGGCTTCGGCACCGAAAGGCTGGTAGCAGCACTGGAAACGCTGCTTGCGAATGCCCGGATCGAAAGAATGGACAGCGACACCAGCGGGCGGCGGGGCACGCGCGCGCGAATTTTGGCGGCTTTGCGCGCCAACGAGATTGACCTTCTGGTCGGCACCCAGATGATTACCAAGGGTTTCGACTTTCCGGGGGTCACACTCGCAGCGGTGGTCTTGGCTGACCTGGGTCTGAACCTTCCGGATTTCCGGTCGGCGGAGCGCACCTTTCAGCTTCTCACCCAGGTCGCCGGCCGCGCCGGACGCGGCGAGCGCGAGGGTCGGGTCATAATCCAGACTTTTTCGCCGCACCACTACAGCATCCGGGCCGCGCGGGATCAGGACTACGTTCGATTCATGAAGCGCGAACTGGATCTGCGCCGCGAGCTGGACTATCCGCCCTACGCGCGGCTTGCGATGGTACGAATTGAAGGTGAGGAACCGCGACCGCTTGCATCGGTTGCGGAAGCGGTGGCGAAATCACTTGGGCGCGATGCAACGTCCGCGGCGGAGCTGCGTGTACTGGGACCCGCGCCTGCGCCGATTGAGAGGATCAAGCGGCGTTACCGATGGCAGGTTCTGGTGAAATCGCGTCAGCTGAGGACCATGCGCGCGGCTCTGACCCGGATGCGGGCCGAGATTGGCCCGTACGCGGAGCGCCAACACGTGTCGCTCGCGATTGATATCGACCCGGTGCGGATGTTGTGAGAGGCTGCCGTCGAAGCCAATGGAATCGAAGCACGTTACCGTACCCCGCGCGCAGCACGCATTCGACGTCAGGCTCAGCGACCATGCGTTAATTCGGGTCCGCCAGCACGGAAACGCCGCGGGACCCCGCCTGATATTGAGTCATGGCAACGGTCTGGCCATCGACGGCTACTTTCCGTTCTGGGGACCGCTGCGCGAGCGCTACGAAGTGGTCGTGTTCGACTTTCGCAATCACGGCCACAACCCCCTGCACCGCGAAGATGCCCATCGGTGGCCGCGCTTCGTCATGGATCTCGAAGAGGTATTGCAGGCGGTCAGCGCGGAACTCGGCCACAAGCGTGCAGCCGGAGTTTTTCACTCGCTATCGGGCGTGACCGCGGCGCTGCACGTGCTCCAGTTCGGACCGCGATTCGGCGCGCTGGTCCTGTTCGATCCTCCGATCTTCCCCCCCGAAGGTCATGTGCTGCGGGGAGACCAGGCGCAGGACAAAAACTCTCTGGCTACCCGAGCGCGACGGCGCACCGAAAGTTATGCCGACCCTTCGATTCTCGCGGGTCAGTTTCGGGCGCGATTTACTCGATGGCGGCCCGAAGCGTATGAGCTCATGGCGCGCGCGACACTGCGGCACGACTCACGGGCGGGATGCTGGAAACTGGCTTGTCCGCGAGAACTCGAGGCGGAGGTCTTTTCGACCAATGCCGACGCGACGCTTTGGGAGCGGCTGGGTCAGCTCCCGGTTCCAACCAAGCTTATCTGTGGGGACCCCGATGTGTCCGATGTCATGCCTCCGGCGCTGATCGGACGTGCGCTTGCGAAGCAGCACGGTCTTCCCTACGAGGCCATACCCGGCACCACACATTTCTTGCAAATCGAGGAACCCGAGAAATGTGTGCGGGCGATGGAGTCGTTTCTTGCGCCGTTGGGGCTGGCGGCGGTCTAGAAAACGTTGCAGGACGCGGATCTCCCGGATTCTTTTCCCTAATTCGGCCGGTCGGCTAGACTTCGACTCGAGCAACAGCATGAAAATAGTCTCGTTCGGTGACGTGCACATGGCGACTCGCAACCTCGAGCGGATGGGCGAGGTTATGAGCGACTGTGACCTCGTGGTCCTGTCTGGCGATCTGACCAATTTCGGCGGAATCGAAGATACCAGGAAGGTGTTGTCAGACGTGCGCCGGTCGTGTGCCAGGGTCCTGGCACTTTCGGGCAATCTTGATCGGCGTGAAGTAATCCCGTTTTTGGCGAGCGAAGGAATCGATCTTCACGGCAAGGGACGGGTGATCGATGGAGTCGCAATCTTCGGGTGTGGTGGTTCCAACCTGACGCCTTTCAAGACTCCGACCGAATTTACCGAAGACGAGATCTACGCGGCGCTGCGTGGCGGGTACCAACAGGTCCGCGACCTGCGCCCGCTGGTCATGGTGTGTCATACGCCGCCTTTCGAAACCAGGTGCGATCGTATCCTGTCGGGCAAAGCGGTTGGCAGCACGGCGGCGCGCCGCTTCATCGAAGAAGTGCAGCCCGACATCTGTATATCGGGTCACATCCACGAATCCGCGGCCGAGGACGTGATTGGCGCGACGAAGATTTTTAATGCCGGACCTTTCAAGGGCGGCGGCTACATCGTCGCCAAGATTGAAGGCAAGTCGGTCAACGCCCGCCTGGAATTTCTTTGACGTCCCATCGCTGTCGCGCGCGTCACAGTCGGCGTATGTCTACGCGAGCAAGATCCGCAACGCATGGCCGCTGATCTTGCGCAATTCATTCAGGCTGCTGTGGCGTTTTCGTCCGCGCTTCCCGGGCCGCGGATGACCATGCGTGTCGCCCCCGGGACCGCGATCAACTCGGACGTGGTCCGCCCTTCGCTTTGCGCTCTGGTCCGTCCGTCCCGCGCGCAGACGCTGCTCCCATAGACCGGGTGGGCAAAAAATGATTTTCTGGAAAATTGACCCCGGCGCGTTTGGACGCGGTAGGCGCTGAAGCTTCCCTTGGCAAAAGCGGGTCTGTTCATCCGGCAGCGAGGGAGGCCGGCCAGTGGGGGCGGGTCGCGCGCTCTTGAAATGGCCGCGGACTTTCCCGCTGTGAAAGGAAATGATTCGTCACATGACCGAGACTGTGCGGATGCGGTTTGATCACGTTTCTTTCGCGGTGCGGTCTATCGACCGCGCGGTGGAATTCTTTTCGCGTTACTTCCCGATGAAGGAACGCAATCCGAAGACCCGCGACGATCAGGTCAGCGGAGCCTTTTACTGGCAGGATTTCTGGCTGGGCGGGTTCGTGGTGGAATTCATCGAGGACCTGCCGGGCAACGCCGGATTTGTGGGCAAGTTCATCGACAAGCACGGTGAAGGGATGCACCATCTGTCGATCGAGGTTGACCACCTGCGGCCCCTTACCGCGCGCCTTAAACGCGACGGGATCCGGGTGGTTGATGAGCAGGAATACTCGGCGGGGTCCGCTACGGCGTTCATATCACCACGATCGGCCTTTGGGGCGTTGATTCAGTTCTGGCAGGTACCGGACTTCGATGCGCCCCATCCCCGGCCGGCGCCCGATGGACTTGCGCACTTCGACCATGTCTCTTTGGCGGTCAAGGAGATCAACCGGGCCAGCAGCTTCTTCACCAGGTATTTCACGCCCACCGCGCCGGGGCGGGAGCCGCACCTGTCCAACTCCGAAGGCAACTTCATCATCGCGAACATGGAAGTTGCAGGGTTCAAGCTTGAATTTATCCAAAGTCCGCCCCACCAGGTGAGCAACGATTTTGTCGCACGCTTCATCGCGCGCCACGGCGAGGGACTGCACCACATCTCCATCGATCTGAAAGACTTCGATTCAACCCTGGGGCGCCTCAAGCGAGACGGGGTTCGCGTGGTTGAGGAAAAGCGCAACCGGCGCGGAGAGCGGCAGTTCTTCATTTCGCCGCGCGACGCTTTCGGCGTGCTGGTGCAGGTCTGGGACGGTCTCTAGAAGACGATGGCGATTCTGCGCGCGGTGTTTTTTGATGCGGCCGGGACGCTCTTCGACGCGCGCCAACCGGTCGGTGGAACCTACGCCAGGCTCGCCCGTGAGTTCGGGCTGGAGGTATCGGAGGCGGCGGTAACCGCCGGCTTTGGACGCGCGTTCGGCAATTCACCGGAGCTCGCATTTGGTAAGGGTCATTCCGAGGTCCACTTGCGCGACCTGGAGCGGGCCTGGTGGAAGGCGGTGGTGGCGCGGACCTTTGAGGAGTTGGGCGACTTTCCGCGGTTCGACGATTTCTTTGAGGCGTTGTTTGCCTTCTTCGCCGATCCGAAGCACTGGCGGGTCGATCGTGAAGCTACGGCAGCCATGCATCGTCTAAAAGAGCGAGGGCTGCAGCTTGGCGTGATATCCAATTTTGACTTCCGGCTTTACCAAATTCTGGAAGATTTGGAACTGAAGCCGCACTTCGACTCGATTACAATCTCCTCACAAGCCGGCTTTGCCAAACCGCGCCGCGAGGTATTTGAGGCGGCACTGGCCAAGCACGGCCTGCGGCCTGCCGAGGCGTTGCATGTTGGAGATTCGGTTCGGCTGGATTTCGAGGCGGCCGCCGCAGTCGGGATGTCGGCTGCGCTGGTCGACCGCGGGCTGGCCAGCCCGGTTAGCATAGAGGATAGAAGGGCGCGGATTCGCTCGCTTGCCTATCTAAAGGAAGTTACGCAAGTATTGGATTCCGCTTGACGGTGCGGTCGGCTTGTCCTTATCTAGGGCCGGCGTGGTTCGGTCAGATCACTTGGGGCGTAAGGAAAAAATGAATTCATCGTTGGGGATTAACCGCGTCTGGATGGTCTTTGTCGCCTTCGGCGCGTTGGTTCTGTTCGCCGGCGCAGCACACGCGCAGTCGGCATCACAGTTGAGCGCACAGGTCGCGGAAGTGGCGGCCAGAGTACCGTCCGCGGAAAGTAACGAGTCGGCGGCCGGTCAGGTAATCAGCGAGCTGGATCGCCTGGAGGCCCTGTACGCGAAGGTCGCGTCTGAACCTTCTACCAACCAGATGGGGTTGGAATCCTCGTATCACCAGCTCGAGTCGGCGCTCAGCACTCTCTACAACACCTACAAAAAGAAGAAGGACGACTGTATCGCCCAGATCGATTCGGGCGGCCAGTGCGACTATTCGGTACCCGAGCAGCTTTCGCTGCAGGCGCTCTACCCGCTGTCCTGGCTTCGATTCCAGGGCGCCACCTCGGTCTATGCTAACAACGAAGCGCAGGCCAAGCGGCTGCTCAACGAGGCAATCGACGGATTCACCGAGAGCACCCTGGTCATCGTCGAGCCGAACCTGGTGCGGGAGAACCTGCTCGGCCGGGCAAACTGCGAAAAGGAGTTGGGCAAGTTCGAGCACCCCGAGTACGACAAGGCCATCGCCGACTTCAAGAAGATACTCGAAGACGGCTCCGGAACCGCGCAGTACAAGGCCGCCAATCAGGGTCTGGCGACCACTTACTCTTTGATGGGCAAGCCCGAGGAAGCGCAAAGGTACACGCAGGGAATGGCGAGCACGGGCGGGTCACTGATGCTACAGCTGCAGACCCTCTTCTCGGCCGAGAACGCGACTTCAGACCCGGCTAAAAAGGCCGCCTACCACAAGCAGATTGTCGACAAGATCAAGGCGGTCGAGGACAACAAGCAGAACTGGGCCATTGCCATCGCGGCGATCGGCAAGTACGTGCGCAATCCGGTCGAAGAATTTGGCAATTCGTCGGATCCGTTCGAGAAATGGCTGCTCGCAAACGTTCTGCTCAACAAGCACGATGAAAGCGGAGCAGCCAAGTACTACATCGAAGCGGCGCGGGCCAGCGGCAAGTACAACAAGGGGTACCGATACGCCGCCGATATCTACTACAAGCAAAAGCGCTTCGACATGGTCGAACAGCTCGCCAATGAGATGGCCAAGTCGGGTGGAGCCGACGCCCAGTGGGCCGCCTACATGGGATATGCGTTGCCGCGCCAGCAGTGGGAGGCGAGCGGGATGAAAAATGCCCAGCTCAACGACACCTGGATAAAGGCCGCGCAGAATTATCTGAGCAAATTCCCCACCGGGCAGTACGCGGCCGAGATGCGTTTCCGGTTGGGTGAGAACTTGCAACGTGCTGGAAAGTACCTCGACGCCGCCAAGATGTACGAGCAGGTGAGCGGCCAGAACGAGTATGCCTTTACCGCGAAATTCAATTCAGCGGAATGCAAATATCTCGAACTGGTCCAGGGGGAAAATTCGAAGGATAAAAAAACCGCTTCGGTCAATGTGGATCAGCTGCGGACCGACACCATGAAGGACCTCCAGGAAACCATCAAGATGGAGCCGGAGGCCGAGCGAACGGCCCAGAACGCAGCGCAAAAGAAATTCGTGCATGACGTAAAAGGGCGCGCGATCTACATGCTCGCCGGGTTGATGCAGGAAAAGAATCCCGACCCGAAGGTGATGGCCGATCTGTTGCAGAACTATGAAAGCCAGTATCCGGCGATGAGCGACAAATTCCGCGACGTCCAGGAATGGCGCATCGTCGCGTTGAGCCAACTGGGACGCTATGACGACGTCGATCGCGATCTCGCCGCGATCGTGGAGAAGAGCAAGGGCAACACGGCGCAGAGCGACTTTATCAAGGAACTCGGCCTGGATTTCTGGAAGGCCGCGCAAGCCGCCCAGGACAAGGGCGACCAGAAGACCTATCTGGCAAACGCCAAACTTACCGTCACGGCGTACACTTATTTCGAAGATATGGTGCAAAGCGGCAAGACCCAGGCAAAGAACCTGACTGGTACGCTCTCGATCCTGGGCAAAGCATACCTGGCCCTGGGGGAGGAGCCGAAGGCGGAGGCTACTTTCAACCAGGTGGTCAAGGCCGACGCGGCGTCGCCCGACGCGAATGCGGGGCTGGCCACCATCGCGCAGGCAAAGAAGGACTACAAGGACGCGGTCACCCTGTGGACCAACGTGGAAAACACCGCCGCCGAATCGGACAACCTGTGGTACGAGGCGAAATACAATATCGCGGTCATCTACGCGGCGCAGGGAAATGTCCCCGGTGCCTGCAGCAAGCTGGCGCAGACCCGCGCAGAGCATCCGACCCTGGGCACCCCCGAGATAGCAGCGCGCTGGAACACGTTGCAGCGCAAGATCTGCCTCGACCACAAATGAGGTTGCGATGCTGAAGCGGATTCATCACGTGGGTGTGGTGGTGGCGAGCCTCGAGAGCGGACTGCGGTTCTGGCGCGACACGCTGGGCCTGCACTTCACCAAGAGCGCTACCATCGAGGAGCAGGGGGTCAGGGCAGCGTTACTCAAGGTCGGGGACAGTGAGATCGAATTGCTGGAGCCGCTCAATCCGGAGAACGGAGTCGGCAGATTTCTTGCCCGCCGTGGGGGCGGATTGCATCACCTGTGCTTTGAAACCGATGACGTGGCGCGCGAACTCGATGGTGCGCGCAGCAAGGGAATCCAGCTCCTCGATCAGAAACCCCGTCACGGCCTGGCCGGGATGATCTGCTTTCTGCATCCCAAGGCGACCCGTGGCGTGCTGGTCGAGTACGCCCAGCCGTTGGAGGAATAGCCGGATGCCGATATACGAATATCGCTGCGGCGACTGCGAGCGTTCGGTGGAAGTGTTGGTCCGGGCGGGCCACCACGAGGACGCTCAGTGCCCCGCCTGCCATGGTGCTCACCTCACTCGCGAGATGTCAGTCTTTGCCGCGCGCGGCGGAGACTCCAACGGAATCGCCGCGGCGGCCCGCGCCCTGACTTCCAATGGCGCCGGACGGTCGTCGGGCGGCGGATGCTGCGGCGGCGCCTGCGGCTGTCATTGACCAGGCGGTTCCCGCCAACTCAGCTTTCCTGTCGCTCCGCGTACTCCGCCTTGGCGGCGGCCATTAATCCCGGGTCAGAGATCAAGTCGTAGGCGGTCATCGCGAGAGACTTGGCGACGCGAATCATGGCGTCGTAGCCGCGGCTTGAATCCGCATGTGCGACGAAGCGGTCTTCATGGCACGATCCTTCTCCGTGCTGCGCAATCGCGAAGGTCGGGTGAATCGCGGGCATCGCGTGACTGATGTCGCCCATGTCGGTGCTGCCGGTGGGCAGATCGAGGGGGGCCTCCGGAGCGCGGACCCCGAGCGATTCGGAATGCGCCGCGTAGCGTCGCGCCATGCTGTAGTTGTTGATCATGTTTTTGTAGCCGCCCACGACTTTCACCTCGGCCTTGGTCCCGGTCGCCATCGCGGCCCCCTCGGCGCATTGGATGACCCGGGCCGCCATTTGCTCGACGTATTTACTGGTCTTGCCGCGCGCGAGGAACATGCATTCGGTGCGCTCCGGAATGATGTTGACCGCCTGTCCACCGTTGGTGATGATGCCGTGAATCCGGGAGCCATCGCGGAAATGTAGCCGAGCCATGTCGACCGCGTGAAAGGTCTGCAGCACGGCTGCCAACGCACTCGACCCGTCCCACGGCGCGAGCGCCGCGTGCGCGGCGCGACCCCGGAACGTGATGTGAAGATGACGGGTCGCCAGCGCGGGCATCGTGGACCATTCCATATCCATTGGATGCGCCATCAGGGCGGCATCGACGCCTTTCAAGGCTCCGCGCTGCAGGAGGAGGATCTTTCCTCCTCCGCCTTCTTCCGCCGGGGTGCCCATAAACACGATTCGTCCGGGCAGTTGTTCGCCAATCGAACTGAGGCCGGCAACCGCACTCAGCGCTGCTCCCGCGATCAGGTTGTGTCCGCAGGAATGACCGTTGGGAAGCGCGTCATATTCGGCAAAAATCGCAACGGTCGGACCGCTGGCCCGACCGAACTCCGCGCGAAACGCAGTTGCAAGTCCCGCGATAGCGGTTTCGACTTTTAACCCTAGCGCGGTCGCTCCTTTGGCGAGCTGTTCGGCGGCAAAATGTTCTTCAAACTTGAGTTCGGGACGGGCGTGAATGGAACGGCTGATGGCGACCGCCGTTTCGCGAAAATTGTCGATCGCGCTGCAGATGGTCTTATGCGCTTCCATGCCGGGTCCTCCGCGATAGCACCGGCGCAGCGAGGAAGTCCATCGGCAGCAACCGGCGGAAGTGTCTCACTTTCAATATCAGGCGCGCGACCGCGCAAGCCAGACCGTCCGGCCTCCGGCCCCGGGGTCTTCGACAACATGGGCGACGATGTCGAAGCCGATCTCATCGAGCAGCCTCTGGTATTCCGCAGGGTCCAAACTGGCGTGATACAGCGGGTCGCCCCGGTAGCTCCCAACCGCCTTGCAGTGCGCCGGTCCCGCGTTGAACATCAGAGCGGCTCGGCGGCCGCTATGTTTGGCGAAAACCCGGAACATGCGACGCTGATCGTCGTACCTGAGGTGAAAGAAGCTGTCCCAGGCGAGAATTCCATCAAACCTCGGACTGATCGGCGGGAACCGCATGTCACCAACGATCCAGCGATGATCCGGCATGCGCTCGCGACAGAGCGCAATCAGGCTCGGGGACGCGTCGATACCTGTCACGGCTAGTCCGCAAGCGACCATGTTCAGCGCGACGGGCGCGACTGAACCACATCCAAGGTCAAGCACGCTCGCGCCCATCGGCAGGGCACTGACGAAGCGATCGTGCCACGGCTTGTCGTTCCAGCTCCCCTTGCGGCGGTCGGCGTCCCAGGCGTGGGCGTGCCGCTCGTAGTGCGGGATGACGCGGTCGGCCAAATCTTCCACGAAGCCCTCCACGTCCAGGCGCTGGTCGGTCTCTTCGCTAGAACCCCGACGAATTTCGAACTGAAACACTCCAACCCGCCACCGCTCCTTGGTTAGCCCTGGTGATTCGGATGCTGGGGAGGCAACCCTTGGGGATCTCAGCCCTCAGGTTTTTTCGTGTGGGATCTGATCCATTCTTCAATCTGTCCACGATCGAACCGCCATTCGGTGCCGATCTTAAACCCTGGCAGTTCCCCGCGCTTGGCCATCTTATGGACCGTCGATGGATGAACCTTCAGGTGCTTCGCTACCTCCACCGCCAACAGCTTCGCGCCAAATGGTCCAAGTTCAAGATCTGGGTTCTCCTCCAGTACCGGCTCCGCGTTTGGAAGTGGCATGCATTCCTCCTCCTCGCTGGATGCGTTCGCTGTTTTCGTCCGCCGGCAATCGGCGTCCCGGACAGAGTTCGGACACCCAACGTTGTGTTGTCTCATCATCGAGAAAATCGAGGCCTAGAACGCAGACCTGAACAGCTCGCCACTCCGGGTGATCCACAGGCCTGGCAAAATCCCTCCCGCACACCAGACACTGCCGGTGAAAGAAGGAGCGACCGTCGATTTGGATTGGTCGGCGCACCCAGCTGTGATTGGTCGAGAAGGGAAACCGCGACATAGTTACCTCGCACCCCCGGTTCAGACTCGTAGAATCACGGTCTATCCCACGATCTTAATTACCCCATTTCTGTAAACGGCCCGGAACCAATGGTGGGGAACCGGGCCGTTTTTGAAGAGGTGTATAGTGTCGAGAGGGCGGCACTCATCCCCTTCTCGGCGCGAATGTTCGCGCGGATTGGAGTCAACGATCAATCGAAAGATATAGTCGAGGTTTAGCCATGGACACGGCCGTAAGGGCGAAACGACCCTTTAGGGAGGATAGTTTTCAAGAACCCCTGGTTTGTCGCTAATTGCGCCGGTTACCTCCCGGAACGTGAAGCGAGGGTAACAACCAATCCGCTATTCTGCACACCGCCTCCCAGCTACATGGATTGTGCTATGTAAGCGTCCTCGCGGGTAACAGGAGTACACGCAATTGAGAGAATTTCTGGGGCCACTCCAAGCGGCCCAGGTTCAGTTTCGGAGTTGGGCAGCATTTATCTGACGCCTGGAGACAAGGCGGGCGTGCAGGTAAACGCACCGCACCTAACGGTAGACGATGTGCCCCTTCAGGCTGAAGCAGTTCTTGACAGTGACGGTCAGAGCTTCAACTTCAGTCTCATACAAGGCTACGATGTGCGGACCGAACGATGGTCCACCCCCGATCATGCCTTACATGCCCGACTCTTGGACGGCCGCACCGCCGACATCGCCACGCTTGGTAAGATTGCCCAGGTTGTCGTGCCCGCAGTTCATAGGTTGCCGAAGAGAATCAGGGTCTCTTTCTGGAGGCTGAGCGGCGAAAGCTTCACAACGAGCTTGCAGCGTTGGAGGGCGAGGTCCATAGAAGCGCTCGAAGATCGAGGAGATAGAGCGCGAATTAGCAGAAGTGACCGGAGAGCTAAAGCGCTTTCGGTGATCGGGGCGAGTTCGCCGCGCTTTTTTCAAAACGCAGCTAGAAACTCTATCGACCGCGCCAAAAACTCACGAGTATTGGTAACCGTGCTACGTACCTCTTCTGTGGCATCTCGAAGGTGCGCGGCCAAGATGCTCGATTCCAAAAGCAATTCCAAGCCGAAAAATGCACTTTCCTCAATCCTTTCCGGGATCCGACACTTCAAACTAAATCGAATGCCGCTGCATGAAAGACATTGAGGAAGATTCATCCAGGTCGTGACTAAAACCTCGTGAGCGACGGTGTGAGCTGGACCGAAGTGAGAGACGACGTAGATACCGGGCGGGGCCAGTTCTCCCGCCGCTAGATGTGCGGTCGGCTGACCCGCGCGGTCTACCTTTCCCGACCACTTGAGCACGCGGGGGACTTGGAGCATCGAATGATGCCTCCGTAGGCGAACTTTCTCTCCGTGGATGATGGAAAGTCAAGGATTCGCTTCAAGGTCCCGCAACAATTGTCCACAACTTGTGCTTTGGGACGCGGAGAATTGAACTCAGCCCTGTGGCTCCTCGGTTCAAGGAAAGAATTTCCTCCTGCATTGTGCAGTTGGATTGGGTGGTCGCGGTAGCAAAGTTATCGAAACGCTGTCGCTACTTCGAGTGAACAGATCGTTTCAGGGCCAGGACACCGGGATTCCGCGCTCCTCTGCCATCTCAAGAACCGCTCTCGCATGGGCGAAGCAGTAATCGCGGCTAAAAAAGGATGGCTGAGTTTGTCTCTGCACTCGATCTGGATTTCCGCACATTGCCCGCAGTGATGCCCACTTTGACAGCGAGCGGTGTGGTGGATGCGTCCTGCTCGAATTGAGGCGGTCTTAACCCGCTTCAAATCCCCAGAGATTCGCGCCCAGGTTGGTCATTGCTCCAACCTAGGCGAGCGCATTTGGCGAAGCTAATCGGCGGCCATTTCTGTCTCGGGTTAGTTCGCGCTGCCTTTATCAAGGGCAGCTTGCTGCGAACTGAGGCGGGCTCTAAGCTCCTTCATCAGGGCTTCTAGTTCGTTCATCGAAGCCGCCGAGCCTTTCTCGATGTGTTTGTCAAACCCGGCGAGCTTCGTTCGCTCCCGCTCGAGCGGACCAGCCTCAAAAGTACTGAATGCGCAGAGGTATGGGCGGGCAGGAGCGTGTTTCTGTGCTATCATCTGCCCCACCTCAAGACCGTCTATCTCTGGGAGATTCACGTCGAGGATCACAGCGTCGTAATTGCCCTGCAAAGCAAGACGCACGCCGTCTTCGCCGTCAGTCGCTGTGTCGACAACACAGGACCACGTCTCCAGTTGACGCCGGAGGGCTTCCCGAGAGTCTTCCTGACCTTCGACCACCAATACTCGTAACTGGCGTGGCATATATCCCTACCAGAACGGGTTGCGGGCCCTAAGTGGTTTTTCCCAAAAAACGGGCTGGCCTTCCACAAATTTTTGGCGGGCTTTCAGGGCAGAGACCACTTGGCTAAATGAAGCACTGAGAAAAGAATCAGGCCCCACGAAACTCGGAGGGAAAAACCTTTAACCGCGACCGTGAGGCCGGGGCGAGAAGAGGCTCAATACGCCTTTCGCGCTCGCTTAGGACGAACAGCTCGGGGACGCTGAGAAATAAGGATTGAGTCGAAGACACGCTCACCGGCAAAGATGGTATGGCAATCGTTGCACCGCCAAGGGCTGTGAATCGGCTCGTCCATCGCGTTCAATCCTCCTCTCGTTGCAAGAGAGTACGCTGCTTGACTGCTAGATGCGAATAGCTAACGATCTGTTTACCACTTGATGTAATAACACCCGCTGAACGCGGGCTCCGGCCGATGACCATTGTGGGGGGAAGCTGGGAGCGCTCCCCGCAAAATGGGGGGTCACTTGAAAGTGCCGGGGGAAATCGTGGGGGTAACTCACCATCAGAACCGCCTAGACGCACCCAAGAAAAGTCGATTATTCGAGGACTATTCCGTTAATGGCCATTTTGTGGATGCTGGGGAGGAACAATCAGCGCGACCGCGCACTTGGCCCGGCGAAGAATTTCGCGCACCTTGGGTCCGAAGAACAATCGCTCCTCGGATGACCGAAACAGCACGCCCATCACCAGGAGGTCGACCTTTTCCCGTTGCGAGACGGAAAGGATGACGTCCTCAGGGTGACGGCCGGTGTCGACCCTTGTGTCGACGCTTACGCCGATCTCGCGCCCGAGTTTGCCGATCTCGTCGACAAATTCCGCGCCCTCCGTGGTTAGCCGATACCTTCCCAACCGGCTTAGCGGAAGGACGTATGATGCGGATTCGCGCACGTAGAGCGCGGTAAGCTCAGCCCCAAACCCGCGCGCGTAGTGCATCGCGAGGTTGGCACCGAGGCGCGAGAACTCGGCGCCGGTGGTTGGAACCAGCAGACGCCGAAACGGCGCCGCAGTATGACCGTTGCGGACGATAACCACCGGCGCCCGCGCGTCGCTGACGATTCCGTGCAACACCTCGCCACCGAGCTCGTCGTAGCCCCTGACCTGCGAGGCGCCCGCGAAGATCGCGTCGTAGCCTCGCTCACTCTCGGCCGCGATGGCCTCGACCGCCGATTCGCCGAAACCGGTGCGCTGCTGGACATTTTGCGCTCCTGCGGCTTCGGCGATTCGTTTGAGGCGCGCGAACTGCTCGTCGAACTGCTCCGACTTGCTTGGCATCCCGGGTCCGACCGCGTGGAAGATCGTGATGCTGGCTTCTTCGTGATCTCCCAACGCCGCCGCGACGTGGGCGGCGAGATCGGCGTTGGGACCGCCGCCGGCGAGCACCAGAAGCTTGGCGCCTTTGCCGGTAAAACGCAGCCGTGACAGGAGCCGGTCGCGCTCGCTGCGTTCCACTTCGCTGGCTCGCTCGCCGGTTTGGCCAATCGCCCAGCTAAGCAGCGGCGGTGTCATGAGCGAGGTTATCACGGCGACCGCAATGATGACGGTGTACATTTGTGGGGTAAGGACGCCGAGACTGAGCCCGATCAGCGCCACCAGAATCTCCATTCCGCCGCGCGCGTTCATCCCGATTGCCACGGCCAGCGATTCGCGCAGTTTGAGCCGGCCGATCAAGCCTCCGGCGGTGCAGCCGAGGAACTTGGCACCGATCGCAATTGCCAGCACCAGACCCACAATTAGCGGGTCGCGCATGGTCGAGAGGTCGGTCTTGAGACCGGAGTAGGCGAAGAAGAGCGGGGCCAGAAAACCGAGTGCCACCGCTTCCAGATCCGAGCGGTCTGCTTTTCTCAAGCGGGTCGAGCCGGCCATCATGACGCCCGCGATATAGGCGCCAAAAACGGCATGGATTCCGATCGATTGAGTGATAACCGCGCACAGCAGAGCGATTACGATCGCGGCAGAGAACTTTGCGTGTTCGACGTAAGTTCGATCGTCGATCCAGCGCAGAAGGCGCGCCACGATCCGATATCCGACGAAATAGCAGAACCCGATGAAGGCCGCTGCTTCGATGAGCAGGACCAGGAAGGATGACGGCCGCACATTGCCCTTTTCGGCGAGCCCCGCGACGATGGAAAGCAGCAGCCATCCAGTGGTGTCGTCGATAATCCCGGCTGCCAGAATCAGCATTCCCAGGTCGCGGCGCAGCAGGCCAAGATCGAGAAGGATCTTCGCAATCACTGGTACCGCGGAGATGGCGACCGCGACGGCCATGAACAGGGCAAAGATGACGCGTTGGTCGGGTGCCGCGAGATAGTGAGCCGGGAGCAGCCACCCTAGAGCGAGTCCGCATCCGAACGGGATGACCATTCCAAACACGGAGACCACCGCGGCGGTGCGCCCCATCCCGCGCAAGATACTGAGGTCGGTTTCCAGCCCGATATACAGGAGCAGGGCAATGACCCCGATCCAGGCGAGCGCTTCCAGCAAATGCGAGACTAACGGGTCATTTGGGAACAACCATCCGTAGACCGCTGGCGCGAGATGACCCAGGATGGAAGGCCCGAGTACCACCCCCGCGAGTAATTCGCCGATGACCGCCGCCTGCCCCCATCGTTTCATCAGCTCGGCGAGCACCCGGCTTGCGAGCAGCAGGGCGCCGACCTGGACGAGAAAATGGAGAATTTGAAACTCGCTGAGTCCCTTCAACCAACGACCGCCCAGGGACGGACTCGACGCACGCGCCGGTTGACTAAGCGTACCATGACGCGCAGCGCTCGATCGATGTTTTCCTTAACCGCTCAGGAAAACTGCATGTTGCGCGCGAAGCACAGCCTGGAATCTTTACCGATCCTGCGGAACGGGGCCCTGAAGACAAAGCATTCCTTCTTTGGCTCGTCCTTTGTGGCGGGCGTGGAATGACGACGCTCCCCGTTCACAGAACCTATGGCGGGCGATCTCCGGAGTGCGGGGCAGGCGCTATTGTCGCGTGACGTAGGCCGGGAAACGCGGGCCCGTGGGGGTCGCCTGGGAGTCAATTCGGACCGGCAAGTCGAATTCGTGCCCGTCTCTATGCAGCATGGTAATGTCCAGCGGCCGATTCAGCAGCGCTCCCTGGGAACCTCCCTGCATGAAGCGCCTGAGGCCGGCCTCATGGGCAGCTCGATTACGCTCGGGGATGATCAGCTCGGAAAGCCGACTTCCAATCGCTTCGGCGTCGGTCCATCCGAATAGCTTCTCAGCCTGAGGGCTCCATTGGATCACCATGCCGGCGCCATCCATCACGAATGCGGGATCCTCGCCGTGATCTGAGCCTCCTGCGGCCTTTGATTGAGTGCTCACCAGCTTTGCTCGGCTCGTCCCGATTAAAACTATTATCCGAAAGACCGTAGCGGTCAAATTGCGGTCGCGATGAGAGCCTGCTCATGCGAAGAACGCCCTGATTCAGGACAAGCCTTCCGGATTGAGCGGGGACTGGAGGGGAGTCGGATCGGCCGCGACCCTAGTGGGTCAGGACCACGCTGAACGGAGCGCTACCATTCGATGGGGGGTTGGTTTCGGTTGCTATGGTTGTGCTTTGGCATACCGCCTGAACAATCGATGGGCAGGCTACGTTAAGCTTGAAGATCCCGACCGTGCCATCTCCCTGGTTGGCCGTGTATGCGAAAGCATTTTGCGGGTCGACGGCAAGTCCCGTCGGTGCGCTGACGCTTCCGGACGAAAGGGGCGGGACACTCAAAAAGCCGCCGTTGAGAATCTGGAACGCCCACGTGTTCCCCGCTCCCTGGTTTGCCGTCAGCACGTAGGTGATCGATGAAAGAACGGCGACTCCGATACCCACCGGTACGTTGCTCGTAAACGCCGCTGGGAAGTTGGCTCCAACCACTGGTGTACCGCTCGTGATGTTGAACTGAACCACCACACCGTTGCTCAGATCGTCGACGTAGAGAAACGAGCCCGTCGGATCGATGGTCATTAACCCTGGAGAGCCCCTGGCCCCGGTGGGTAAACTTGGCACGGCAGCGCCGCTTTGAGAGAGAGTGCCATTCGAATTTACGGTGAAAGTGAAGATCAGGCCCGCCTTATTGTCCGCAACATACAGTATAGAGCCACTCGAATTCACAACCAGTCCGAATGGTCCCGAAAGACCGGAAATCGTTTGAACCCCACTGAGAGCGCCATCGGAGCCGATTGACCACGCGCTGATTGTGCCATTACCGAAGTTGGTCACCCACAGGAAGGTTCCGGCGGGGTTTATCGCGATCATTTCGGGGCCGCTGCCGGCGCCATCGCTTGCGGTGCCAATCGAGGCGAGGGTCCCGTTTGAGTGGATCGAATACTCGAGAATGCTGTTGTCCACGAAATTGGTGGCGTACAGGAAACTGTTGTTGGGCGTTATCGCCATCCCTTTGGGACCCTGCTTTGATCCCGCGGCGACCGCACCGACCCGTGTGAGGGCGCCGGTGGTCGTGTTGCGGGTGAATTCTGAGATGGTCCCTGAGTTGAAGTTAGTCGCGAAGGCCAGGGTGGAAGGACTTGCGGTTCCTGTCGGGGTGGCGGTGGCAGTTGTCGGAGTGGAGGTGGGAGTCCTGGTAGCGGTAACCGTGGGAAAGATCGAATCGCCGCACGCAACCATGCCAACGGTTCCGGCCAGGAGGAGCAAGGGCGGAAAAATCGCGAAAATTTTGAGCGCCGTGGAAAGTCTGGACAACAACCTCTCCTGGAGTTTCCTTCCGCCCCGTCGAATTCGAGCAGTGTATAAAAGCTCCACGCGCTCGCCAACCGCTACCCTGTGAAGATTATACTATCAGGGGGCGATTCTGTTTCAGCGCACAGGACCCTCCCGTCACGGCAAAGGATTTAAGGCTGCCACGCAGCCCCGGCCTCCCGGCGCTTTGTGATCCGACAAGTGCGTCACCTTCCTCTCCCACCCGACGAGAGTCCGGGAGGCAGAGCCCGATGATCCGTGTCGTGAAGCCGTTGCCAATGGACTTTGCTTTTGGACTCGACGATAGTTGCGCCCAACCCGTCGCTTTCCATGCGAGGAACTCTGTTGTCGGAAAGAATGATCGATGCCGTCCTGCCAAAGCTGACCGCGCGCATTCATCAAGTGATGGCACAGCAGGGCGTGCCGGGTGTCGCGGTCGGATTGATCGAAGATCAGCAGGTGCTGTGGTCGGGAGGATTCGGTCACGCGGACGTCGATTCGGGGCGGGCGATGGACGCCGACGCGATCTGCGGGGTGGCCTCTATCACCAAAACCTTCACCGCGACCGCCATAACGCAACTGCGCGACCAA
>JAFAHS010000530.1 GCA_019237115.1 Deltaproteobacteria bacterium | reverse complement strand
CGGCGATCGGACCTATGAGGGTGCACGCGCAAGTCTCCATCGATCGCTCGAGCGGCTGCGGGTCGACAATATCGACCTCATTCAGCTTCACAACCTGGTCGATGAGGGCGAGTGGAGGACGGCGTTTGGTTCGCGCGGCGCGCTGGAGGCGTTGGTGGAAGGGCGCGAGCAGGGACTGGTTCGGTTTATCGGGGTGACCGGCCATGGTTCCCAGGTGGCGGCGATGCACCGCCGCAGCCTGGAGCGCTTCGGCTTCGATTCGGTGCTTTTCCCGTACAACTTCACCATGCTCGCGAACCCCCAATATGCGGCTGACGTCGAAGCCTTGCTCAAGATTTCTGCCGAGCGAGGGGTTGCCACCCAGACCATCAAGTCCGCCGCACGGCGACGCTGGCAAAACGGCGACGGTCCCAAATTCAGTTGGTACGAGCCGCTCCGCGATCGCAATGCTCTGCGACGCGCGGTCCATTTCGTGCTGAGTCGCCCCGGCTTGTTCCTCAACACCTCGAGCGACGTAACGATCCTGCCCACCATCCTCGATGCGGCCGGAGAAGCACCCAAGGCTCCCTCGCGCTCCGAAATGGAAGCCGACGTGGCGAGCTATGCGATGCAGCCGCTGTTCATTCCGGGAGTTTCAGACACCATTTGAGTCCGCGGCAACGCCTTCGGTGGCAACCCGCTTCGATGGAGGTGTCGATTTTTCGATCGTGTCTGGTCGTACCTGGCATCGCGGCAGGCACTTCAGGGCGTTTGCAAGCGTGGTTTGGAGTCAGTCTTGCAATGGTTCGGTGTCAGCCCGGAGGTTTGAAATCCTTGATCGAATGGGCGTAAAACGCAGTCATTGAACAGGTTGCCAGGCTTGCGGTGCGAGAGGTCCGGTCATGGAGCAGGTTCCCAAGCAGGTCGACGAGAAAAATCGCCATCGGATTGAAACCCCCGGGCACG
This sequence comes from Deltaproteobacteria bacterium, assembly GCA_019237115.1. Lineage (GTDB taxonomy): Bacteria > Desulfobacterota > Binatia > Binatales > Binataceae > JAFAHS01. The sequence continues at coordinate 3,476 of JAFAHS010000530.1, read as the reverse complement.
CGGGGTGGGCTCGCACGGCGCGACCCGGCGATCCGAACAAATACTTGATGATCTCGGCGGACTGCCATGCCAACGAACCCGGCAGTCTGTGGCGTACGCGGCTGGAGCCGAAATATCGCGAGCGGCTGCCGCACGTCGAGGTCGACGCCAAGGGCGAGAAATGGTTCGTCGCCGAAGGCCTGGGCAAGTCGCGCGTGCGCGCGCGAATGATCGCCGACGTTCCCCGCGAGAACAGCGAGGACCGCCTGCGCGGACAGGCCGGCGCGGACCCGGAGGAGCGCATCAAAGATCATATTCGCGATGGCATCGACGCGGAGATCATCTTCCCGAACAAGGGTCTCATAATGTTCGCGACCAAGGATGCCGCGTTCGGCATGGCGCAGTGCAAGGTGTGGAACGACTTCTCGTGGGAGATGTACGGCAGATACAACGACTTCATGTCGCCGGCGGCGGCTATAATGACCGCCGATGTCGACCTGGCGATCGAGGAAATCAAGCGGGTAGCGAACCTCGGCTTTCGGTTCGTGACCTTGCCCTGCAAGCCGATCTTCGGCGGGCATGATTCGCGCGACCCCAACTACAATCTCACCAACTACGATCCGATGTGGGCAGTCATCCAGGATTGCGACCTGCCAATCACCTTTCATGTCTCGACCGGACGGGACCCGCGCGCGGCGCGCAAGGAGGGTGGCGCGGTTATCAACTACGTTTCGCACTCGCTGTCACCGACCATCGAGCCGGTCGCGAGCTTGTGCGGCTCCGGAGTGTTGGAGCGATTTCCAAAGCTTAAATTTGCCGCGGTGGAGAGCGGAATCGGATGGGTACCGTGGGCGCTGGACGCGATGGACGAAGCCTATCGCAAACATCATCTGTGGGCGTATCCGAAGCTGAAAAAGCTGCCCAGCGAATACTTTCGCAGCAACGGCGCCGCGACCTTTCAGGAGGATCGCGCGGGACTCCAACTCGCCGAACGCTGGAACCTGATCGACAATTTCATGTGGGCCAACGACTATCCGCATGCAGAAGGCACCTGGCCGCATTCGGCCGAAGCAATCGAGCGCGAAATGGGGCACTTGAGCGACGCGGCCCGCGCGAAGATCCTCGGGCTGAACGCGGCCAGGATGTTCAAGTTCGACGTCGACTTGTTGTTGAGCCGCCGTAAAGCCGCGGGCGCGTCGGCCGGACGACAGGAGCCCGTTTGAAATGCACCCAGCCCCTTCCGTTCCCCGACAAATGAACCGGACTGGAGAGGCGGTAGGGCGCCCTGAAACAGTCGGCGGTCGCACCTCGCGGGCAGGATAGGTCTCTCGACGGAGGAGTCATGATCGAAATAGGCGTATTCCACAACGGCGCATCGGATCTTCCAGTCATGCGAACCCCTTCGGGCGTCGCTATCAACGACGGCAACCTCGCCGAGGTTCACGAATCCAGCCAGCGCGGGTTGGTCGCGCAGATACGCCAGGGAATTCTTGCCGACCAGCTCGGCTTCAACTATTTCTTTATGACCGAGCACCATTTTCAGCCCGAAGGTGCCGAGTTCAGCCCCAATCCGCTGCTGGCGGAAACCGCGATCGCCGCGCGCACCCGCCAGATTCGTCTCGGCCAGGCCGCCAACATAGTGACCTGGTGGCACCCGGTGCGAATCGCGGAGCAGGCTGCCATGCTCGATGTCATAAGCGGCGGCAGGCTCGAATTTGGAATCGGGCGAGGTTACCAGCCGCGCGAGGCCGAGGTGTTCGGCTGGCCCTTCGCGACGATCCAGGACCAGGAACGCAATCGAGCGTACTATCAGGAAGCGTACGAGATCATTCTCAAGGCCTGGACGCAGCCGTCGTTTTCCTATCGCGGACAGTTCTTCACCATTCCGCCGATTTTCACGCGCTGGAACCATCAGCAGACCATCGCATATTTCGAGTCGGGCAAGGCGGGCCGCAAACTCGACGAGGTGTTGAGCATCGGCGCGCCCGATCCTTATGGCGGCGCGAATCCGGTGATGCAGAGTGCGACTGTGCTGAAGGAGCTGCAAGTATTCCCGCAACCGCTTCAGCGACCGCATCCACAGATGTGGGAACCGCTCACGACCGAGCGCTCGATCAAATGGGCGGCCGAGCGCGGATTCAACGGATACTTCATCGTCGAGCCGAATTCGCGGCTCAAGAAGAACGTCGAGATTTTCTATCGCGAATCGGAAAAAGCCGGATGGCCCGACCGGCTCGGGCGCGGACGGCCAAAGTATGGATGGGATGCGGAAAAACGGCGTGGAGTTCTGACTGGCCGCTACATCCATATGCTGCTGCCCGGGCACAACCGCGAGCGCGAGCTTAAGCGTTACAAGGAAGCGCTCGAGGTGCAGTGGGATTACTACGGACCGTTCGGTTTCGCTGCGGTGCTCGCCGACGCCGACGAGGAGAGACTCGACCCGGCGCGCAAGGTGGATCCTGATCTGCTTTTAAAGAAGGAAGTCGCGCTGTTTGGCACGGCCTCGGAAGTGACGGCGCAGATCATGCGGGTCAAGGAAACGTGCGGTTACGAGGACTTCGCCTTCAACGCGTGGTTCGAGAAGGGCGGTTTGTCCACCAAGGAGATCGAAGATCAAATGCAGTACTTCGCCGAAGAGGCGAAACCGTTGCTGGCGCGCGCCTGCGGCGGCCAGGTGCAGAATCCGACCGTGGGGCTGAGCTTCGAGTAGCATCCGCTGCTTTCTCCGGGCGAGCGCCGAGAATCGCGTCGTTGCGACGCCTGCAGCCGGGTCATGGCGCGGCGGACGGGTGGCACTTCATGATTTGCGAACTCTCTGCCGCCGTAAAATATCTGTAGCCGTGGGCCTTGGTAGGGCGCGCGCAAGCAAATCCGTTCCCGCGCAACAAACACGCGGCTTCCCAGCCGCTCCCCAAAGAGTAAAGACCAGGGTGCGAGAGGGTCAGACGTAGAGGTCGGCCAGACGCTTCAGCTCGGGCTCGTAGTTCTCCGGCTTGAGCTGGTTCTGGACGCCGATAACAAAGCGGTGCGTGCCGGCCTTGCGGTAGTTTTCCAATCCTTCCTGTACCGCCGCCCGCTCGCCCTGGATGAAGCCCATCGCGGTGATGTCAAGCTTCGCGAAATCACGTCCCACCGCATCGCATGCGCGACGTAGCTCGTCGAGCTGCTTTTTCACATAGCCGTGTGGCACGCCGATCGGGCACCATCCGTCGGCCCATTTCGCGACCCGCTTCAGCGCATTCTTGTCGAGGCTCCCGATCAGAACCGGAGGTCCCGGTTGCTGCACTGGCTTGGGATTGCAGCGCACCGGGCTGAACTTCACGTATTTGCCATCGAACGATGCTTCATCCTTGGACCACAGTTCGCGCATCGCCGCGATGTATTCCGCAGTTTGGGTCCATCGCTTGGGAAAATCCACCCCGAGCAGCTCCGATTCCTCGCGCAGCCATCCCGCTCCGATACCGAACAGAAATCTGCCGTTCGAGAAGGCGTCCAGG
>JAFAHS010000302.1 GCA_019237115.1 Deltaproteobacteria bacterium | reverse complement strand
AAGACCATGACGTTCACCTGGCTCTGATGGACATGCACCTGCCTCGACTTTCGGGACTGGAGACAATCGCGATTGTGCGCCAGATCAAGGGGCTGTTGCCTACGATCTTGATTTCTGCTGACCTCGACGAAAACCTGCTGCGTCGCGCGCTTTCTGAGCACGCCTTCTGCGTTCTGGCTAAGCCGGTGAACAAGCACATCGTCATCTACGTGGCTAACAAGGCGCTAAAAAAATATTACAATTAAGCGAATAAACCCTTGCGCTTTCCCTTGGGTCTATTGCGCAGCCTTGGCGGCGGTTTTGGCGCTCGATTCCCCGGCCTGGCCGCATGATATTCCCAACCAGCGTGTCGACCGATCGACCCAGGCCACGATCCGACCCTTCTGTCTGGAAATCGATTACGAGGTCAGTCTGACCGAGCTGACCCTCACGCAAGACTTGCGCGGCTTGATCGGGACGCTTCCAGGTGCGGACCGTTCGCTTTGGCTGGCTCGTTACGCCGAGGTGACCGGTCCGCTGAATGCCAAAGGTTTTCTGATCACGTGCGACGAGCGGCCCCTGTCCCTCTCGGTGCAGGGCTACGACCTCTCCATCGAAGAGCATCCGCGCTACACCTTCCGCTTTCAAGCTCCGCTGCCTGAGCGAGGTGCGCTGACGATTCACGACACCAATTACACCTCGAGCGAAGGAACCAGCCGACTGGCCGTGCGGGCTCGTGGCGGTGCGTGGGTTCAAGGCGACGACCTTCCGCCCAACGTCGAAGAGATCGCCATTCGCCCCGTCTGGCAGCTTGACGACGCGGAGGAGCGCAGAACGCGTTTCGAGCGAGTGACCTTCCGCTCACTGGGACAGACTGGACCGGAAAAGGACACTCCCAGGTCCGACGCATCATCTGGGACTTCCTCGAATGCTCCAGGTCCGCCCGGTGCGGCAACTTCGACGTCTTCGGGTCGGCTTTCAAAGTTACTTGACGGCGTTACGCGAGGTTCGTGGTTGTGGTTTTCCCTCGTCGCGGCAGCCCTGGGAGCCATCCACGCGATCCAGCCGGGGCACGGCAAGACGCTGGTAACGGCCGTGGCACTCGGCTCCCAGTCGCGCTTTTACGACCCTGCGCTTCTGGGGCTGGCTACAACCCTGGCGCACACGAGCAGCGTGCTCCTCCTTGCCGCGATCCTCTGGTGGACGGGGGCGAGCCAAGTGGCCACGATTCATCAGCACCTCTTACGCGTGGCCGGATTCGTGATCGCCGCGGGAGGGTTCTGGAGAGTCGGCCGTCATCTCGGCGGCTGGGGCGAAGGCGAGCATGCTGATTCTGTCACCACGCCTGCTCCAGTCGATGCTCTTTCTCCGGCGAGCTTAGTTGGCCTGGGCATTGCCGGCGGGCTTGTGCCATGCTGGGATGCCGTGGGCCTTTTGGTGCTCTGCGCGGCCATTGGCCGGCTTGCGGCGGGCGTTTTTCTCGTTGTTTCGTTTGGCGTGGGGATGGCCTGCGTTTTGGTTGCCGTCGGCATCGCGGCCGGGTGGCTGAAATCGGCGCTGAGGCTCTCCGTACAAGCCCGGGGCTGGGAATCTCGATTAGGTCTTGCCAGCGGCGTAATGCTCGCTGGAATTGGGCTGGTCTTCTTTCTGGGTTGAGCAGTGGCCCCAATCCACGGCGCTTTTGAGTCGCCGCGCCGACGTACTTCTGATGAAACGGATTGCCATAGCGTAAAATAGCTAAGAGAGTTTGCGCTGCACGCAACGGGAAGCGTCGGTCGCGTATTCCGATCTGCACGCCGGAGAACAGAATCACCACCGGGCACTCAACGGCGGTCAGGCGATGTCACAAAATGTCACACTTTAAAGCGATGACTTCGCGGTTTTCTGAGTTTGTCCGTTAAACCGATGATAGCGATTGCGACGATTTGAACCGCCCGCTCACGCTGGCGGTCACGGCCTGCTGTGGGTCTCATCATTTCCGTGAGCTCTGAAACGGCCTCGGGGACGCTTCAAGGAGGAGAGATCGACATGACGGCTCCGATCGAGCCGATAGCGCCAGCTTTCCGAGCGTCCCTGGGCCGGTCGGCATCTCGAGTCCAGCGGATTACGCTTTTTCGCGTGGCCGTACCTCTCAAGAAGGAAATCACGCACGCCTCGCATAGCCGGGCGGAAAGCGAGAATCTGGTCGTACGCGTGCAACTGGCTGAGGGCCAGGTTGGTCATGGCGAGGGGGTGCCGCGACCGTACGTGACCGGTGAGACGATCGAGTCAGCCTTCGCCGTGCTCTCACGCCACGATTGGGCTCGAGTGATTGGAATTCCGCACAACTTCGCGGAGGTCGTGAGCAGCCTTGAGTCGCTCAGCCTGCCCGAAATCGAGGCCGACCCGCGCGGCATGGCCGCGAACGCAGCCCGCTGCGCGCTGGAGCTCGCGCTTCTGGATGCCTATGGAAGAGCTTTCGGCGAGCCTGTGGGGCGGGTTGTCGACCTGGCGCAGGCTCCTGGCTTGCTCAGGTTTCCATCACCGAGGAAGGTCCGATATGGGGCGGCGATCACGGCGGAATCGGCACACAATGAGCT
>JAFAHS010000064.1 GCA_019237115.1 Deltaproteobacteria bacterium | reverse complement strand
CGGCGGCGACCAGGACGCCATCCTGTCGGCGCTCACTGACCTGTGGACGCGCGGAGGCTAACGGGAATTGCGGCCCTCGGTGATCTTCCGCAGAGTAACGAACGGGTTCCGTTCGGAATGGGGCGCCAAGGTCTACGCCGACCTCTGCTCCATCGTTGCCACGGGCCGTCTCGCCGGCCAGCTTGAAAGGCCTGAATCGGATCAGCGCCGCGACGCGCCGTCCTTTGAATTACCACATGAAGAGGGGCGTCCGATCTGACGCGCCCATGTCGTTACGTTGGTCGGTCACTGGCGGAGCCAGGACCCGTTCGGGTGAGGCCCCGAGAATTGCGTGAGTGTCGTTGATCATGTGCGCTTGGTCAGCGAAGCCGCAAGCATAGGACAGATTCGCCCAAGCGAGTCCGGCAGTCCGCGCGGCAAGAACTTTCTCGAGGCGGGCAATGCGGGCAAATTCCTTCGGGCTGATTCCGAAGATGACATGGAAGCGGCGAGACAGGTGTCGCTCGCTTACCCCCAAATCCGCGGCTAGAAGGCGGATACGGAGGACAGGGCTATACCGGAGCCGTTTCGCGGCGCAGGAAACGAGCGGATCGGGATCGCGTTCTCGCACGTTTGCGCGCAGAAAATCTGTCACAATAGCAATCCGCTCAACGCTGGTCCCGGCTCCCGCGACCTTTTCCTCCAACACGCTTACTGAACTGCGCTTCAGCATATCACCCAAGCCGACTTTGGCATTTGCAAAAGCTCCCATGCCGCTGCCCAGGAATCGCGGCGCCGCCTCTGGCCTGAGCCGGACCACGACGACTCCCATCGGACCGAAAGGCCGCACAGTGACCACTCCGGACCGAACGTTCGTTGCGACGTGCCCGTACTGCCCGTGATTGTGATACGCACCATCAAATTCGCGGTACGATCCGATCGGCACGCGGTATTGAACAAGCAGGAATGGAGTGGTGCTGGGCAGGACTTTGACGACAAACCTGCGCGCCGTTTCCGCATCTGGAACGTCCACATCGGCAACCGCATCCACAAGGTCTTCTTGTACGCTCAAAGGCCTGACTCCGCCTTGCGGAGCCAGGGGCTGCAACGTACGGCAATACCCGGTGGGTATGCTGTTTGCGGGCATCAGTTCCGCTCGACGAAGCGGACGAGCGTTTTTGCCTCGCTCTCGCGCGTCAGTGGTCACGTAGGCTCCTCTTATACTGTTCGAGGCGAGCACCTTGGCCCGTAAGATATGCATTATCCGCGCTTCCGCATCCGATAGAAAACGTTAGCCGCGGACGCCAAAAGCGACATGTCCGATTTTTACAAGCCATCGGCGGCGCTTCCCTCCAAATTCCGTTCGCAGGCTCGATCTGCGATCAACGTCTGCGACCACGACAGAGTTCAGCTGCCAAGGAGACCTCCATGCCGCGTCTGGCATTGTATACTTTCGGCGTCCTAAAGGACGTCACCGGATCGGAAATATTGAGCGACTTTGTCGCCATCGCTCCGTCGGTGTACGCCGAGGCCGAGACAGTCGATGGATTCATCGCCCATGCGGGTGCCGCTCGTCCTGACCTGAGCGGGAAATCGAAACTTGGCGAAGACTTTGGTCCATGGGGTATCGCTGCCGCGCCTCGTTTCTATAAGGGCTCCACGAAGCCAGGCGAGGACACCATGATAACAACGCTGTCACTTTGGCGGGATATCGAGGCCGCCCGACGATTTACGTACGGCGGATTGCATCGCACTGCCCTGAGGCGGCGCAGCGAATGGTTCAAAAAACCTGAGTGGCCCGGCTATGTGCTCTGGTGGGTCGCCGATGAGAAGGTACCCACCTGGACCGACGGCGCGCGAAAGCTAGAAGCGCTCGGTAGCGATGGGCCAATCAGCACAGGTTTTGATTTTACGACATGCTTTGACTCGGCGGGGCGGAAAATCGAGCTTGCTCAAAGAAACGAACGAATTCAAGTGCGGTTGAAACAAACACGATCCCGGTGACAGTTCGACGCAGCGTGGTGGCGGGGCCTCGGCATGTTGTTCGGTCGCGCAGTTCCCGTCGCGACCTAGGTGTTTTCCCCGTCCGGATTTCGCCGATAAGGAGACGACGCACATGGCGACTGAACAGGAGGCCGTACCGGCCATTCTCGACCTGATGACTGGCCGTTGGCGCAGCCAAGTACTGCATGCCGGTGTCGCGCTTGGAATCTACGATGCCCTATCGGCGTCGCAATCATTGCCTGCGAAGTCTATCGCCGCTGAGATCGGTGCGGATGAGGCGTTGCTCTACCGGTTGATGCGTGCATCGGCGGGGCTCGACCTGCTCGTCGAGGAGGACGGTGCGCGGTTCCGCCTTAGCGCCACCAGTCAATTGCTGCGCGTCAATCACCCGCAATCGCTACGCAGCAT
>JAFAHS010000131.1 GCA_019237115.1 Deltaproteobacteria bacterium | reverse complement strand
ATGTGGGAATTCTCGGGATTGAGGAATTCGATGGAGCCGCGTCCGAACGCCTTGAATTGTTTGCGCAACGCGATCAGGCGCCGCATCCACCATAACAGCGAGTGGCGGTTGGCGTCCTGCGCTTCCACGTTGATGGTCTGGTAGTGGTACTCGTAATCGATGATTACGGGCAGGACCAGTTGCTGGGGGTTGGCGGTAGAGAAGCTGGCGTTGCGATCCGGCGCCCACTGCATCGGGGTGCGGACCCCGTCGCGATCACCGAGGTAGACGTTGTCGCCCATTCCGATCTCGTCGCCGTAGTAGAGGACCGGCGTCCCCGGGAGCGAAAACAGCAGGGCATTGTTCAGTTCGATGGTCCGCCGGTTGTTCCCCAACAGCGGCGCCAGACGGCGGCGGATACCCAGGTTAATACGCATGCGCGCTTCCTGCGCGTACGCTTTGTACATGTAGTCGCGTTCCTCGTCGGTGACCATCTCGAGGGTCAACTCGTCGTGATTGCGAAGAAACAGTGCCCACTGGCAGGAGGGATCGATCCCGGGAGTCTGGGCCCAGATGTCGGTAAACGGATACCGATCTTCCATGCGCACTGACATGAACATTCGCGGCATGAGCGGAAAATGGAATGCCATGTGGCATTCCTTGCCTTCCGCCAGGTAGGCAACCGCGCTTTCCGGCCACTGATTGGCCTCGGCGAGCAGCATGCGGTCGGCGAAATTGGTGTCCACGTAGTGCCGCAACTCGCGCAGGAACGCGTGAGTCTCGGGCAGATTTTCGCAGCCGGTTCCTTCCCGTTTGTAGAGATAGGGGACCGCGTCAAGCCGCAGGCCATCAACTCCCAGGTTCAGCCAGAAGGAAACCACCCGGAAGATCTCGCGGCGCACCGCGGGATTGTCGTAGTTGAGATCGGGCTGATGTGAGTAGAAACGATGGAAGTAGTACGCCTTGGCCACGCGATCCCAGGACCAGTTGGACGGCTCAAAGTCCTGAAAAATGATGCGCGCCTCCTTGTAGCGCTCGGGCGTATCGCTCCAGATGTAGAAATCGCGGTGCGGGCTATCGACCGGTGACTGGCGCGCGCGCTGGAACCACTCGTGTCGGTCGGAGGTGTGGTTCAGCACCAGTTCCGTGACTACTTTGAGGCCTCGCTGATGGGCCTCGCGCAGAAACAACTTGAAGTCCGAGAGGGTGCCGCACTCCGGATGGACATCGGTATAGTTGGCGATGTCGTATCCGTCGTCGCGCATCGGCGAGGGATAGAAGGGCAATAGCCAGAGCGTGGTAACTCCCAGCGTCTGGAGGTAATCAAGTTTCTGTGCAAGACCGGGAAAGTCTCCGACCCCGTCGCCATTGCTGTCGTAGAACGAGCGCACGCGCAGTTCATAGAAAACCGCATCCTTGTACCAGAGCGGGTCGCGCTTCACGCCATTTTCGGTTCCGTGCTCTAGGGCCATGCGACTACCATCGTGTATCGACCTTCAGAATATGGGCCGGTTCTATGAACGGATCGAGACGCACGTAGTTGCGCTCCGACCAGGTATAGGTTGCGTTGGTCAGGAGGTCGGTGACGCGATAGGACTGCCCGGGCGCCGCGCCCACGACCTCGGGCGGAACAAACGCGGTGCAAATCTGCGGATGGAAGGGGTCGAGATTTACCGCAGTCAGGATGACGTTTGAACGATCCGGCATCGCCTTGGCGTAGAAAATGATTTGCTCGTTGTCGGTATCCAGAAAACGCAGATTCGAGAAGTGCTGCAGGGCGGGATTGCGGCGGCGTATCGCGTTAACCCGCGCGATGAATTCCTTGATGTTGCCGGGCCGGTTCCAATCGCGCGGCTTGAGCTGGTATTTCTCGGAATCCAGGTACTCCTCGGTGCCGGGTACCGCCTGGTTTTCGCAAAGTTCGTAGCCGCTGTAGATGCCATAGGACGGCGCAAGCGTTGCGGCGAGCACCAACCTCATTTTGAATGCGGGACGCCCGCCATTCTGCAGCACTGCATGTAGGATATCGGGCGTGTTGGTAAAGAAATTGGGTCTGAAATAGTCGTGCATCGGGCTTTGGGTCAGTTCAGTCAGGTACTGGGTCAATTCATACTTGGTGTTGCGCCAGGTGAAATAGGTATAAGACTGGGTGAAGCCAGCCTTGGCCAGCACCTTCATCATCTTTGGCCGGGTGAAGGCCTCCGCCAGGAAAATCACTTCCGGATAGACCGACTGCACTGCGCTGATCAGCCACTCCCAGAACGCGACCGGCTTGGTGTGGGGATTGTCGACCCGGAAGATCGTCACACCCTGTTCGATCCAGAATCGCACCACGCCCAGCAACTCTTCCAGCAGTGCGCGCTGGTCGGCGCTATCGAAGTCGATAGGGTAGACGTCCTGGTATTCCTTGGGAGGATTCTCCGCGTATTTGATGGAACCGTCCGGCCGCCGGTGAAACCATTCCGGGTGCTCCTTGACCCATGGGTGATCCGGCGAAGTTTGAATCGCGAAGTCGAGCGCGACTTCCAAACCAAGGTTGTTGGCGGCCAGGACAAAACTCCGGAAGTCTTCCAGTGTTCCAAGGTCGGGGTGGATAGCCGCGTGTCCGCCGGTTTCCGCCCCGATAGCCCAGGGACTTCCGACCGCATTTCTGCCGTCCGGCGAATTGCCCGGACCTTTGCGGTTGGTGTGGCCAATCGGATGAACCGGCGCAAGGTAGACCACGTCGAAGCCAAGGTCACGAAGCTCGGAGAGTCGGCGCCCGGCGTCGCGCAGGGTGCCGGAGCGGTCGGTCGACGCCCCCTGGGAGCGCACGAACATCTCGTACCAGGCGGCGAATCGAGCCTTGGGCCGATCGACGACCAGCTCGAGCAGAGGGTCAAATCGAGTAATTCCGCTGCGCTCTCCGCTTCGGGCCGCCACGGCCGCGACCTCGGGATGCGAGAGCACCTCGAGCGCCGCGCTCTCGTTGTTACTTGCCCGTAGCTGCTGAACGATGCCGCGCAGTATTTCCGCATCGTGATCGTGCGCCGTGCGAACCATGCGTTCCAACAGCGCGATACCTTCGAGGAGATCCGCCAAGACACGGCGGCCGGCCTGCGCTTTCTTGATAAAATCACCGCTCCAGGTAGCAAAGAGATCGGTCCAGGCTGCGATGGTGAATACGTAGCGGGCGTTGTCCGGGGGTACGAACTCGCCACGCCAGCGGTCGTTGTCGAGGGCGACCATCGGTGCTTCGCCAAACGCCTCCTCGTCCTTGCGCTTCCATTGGACGGCAGCGCGCACGACCTGGTGGCCGTCACGAAAGATGTCCGCCTCGACCACGCAGGGCTCGCCGGCAATTTGCTTGGCTGGATATCGGCCGCCATCAACCGACGGAGTGATGGCCTCTATAATGATATGCCCGACTTGCAAACCCGGGGGAGCAGGGAAGGTTCCGTTCCTGGGTTGACGAGACCGCATTCGTTCGGGCCTTTCGCAATTTAATGAGAGGCGGCGCCCCTTAGGTTCCAGCATCAAGGCGCACTCGCGAGTTCTCGCCCCCGTAGACAGCAGCACATGCTATCAGACTACCGACGGTATTCCTTTCATTCCTTTTAGGCAAAAGATTTTTCCGTGAACCAATGCGCGGGGAGCGGGGTAAAGTTTTGCTCCACCGGCCGATCGCAACGTGAGCCTCGGTCTCCGGTCGCCTGCGCCGCGCTACGAAGCGCGACACGGAGCCAGCTGGGAGGAAATTAGGCCAAGGCGGAAATCGGCGGAGGGCGGGTTGGTGAGGAATCGCTTTCGCAAGACAGGCATCACCCTCTCGACCTTTGCGGAAGGAAACTTGCCCCGTTCGGAACGGTGCCCTATCCTGATTATGGTTGCGAAACGCCTTTCTGGCGTGGAAGCGAGCGTCGTTTCCGAAAGCTTCTCTGCCTATGTGGATCGTCCGTCTAGCCCTGCGCCGTCCGCTCTCGGTAGCGGTCATGGCGCTTCTGATGTTGGTGCTGGGGGTGCTTTCCTTCTCGCTGATGAACGTCGACATTTTTCCAGCCATCAACCTGCCGGTCGTGATGGTGGTGTGGAATTATCCGGGGCTCTCGGCGTTCGATGTCGAACGGCGGATGGTGTTCATCAGCGAGCGCGCGTACTCGACCACTGTCAATGACATCGAGCACATTGAATCCAATTCCATCAACGGGCTGGGAATCCTCCGGGTCTATTTTCAGCCCGGCACCGACGTGGGCGGCGCGATCGCCCAGATCAACGCGGTGTCCCAGACCATCTTGAGCATCCTGCCGCGCGGAATTCAGCCGCCGCAGATCATCTCCTACAACGCGTCCAACGTTCCGGTCGCGCAGCTCAACGTGTACAGCGACGTGCTCTCCACCGCAAAGCTGTTCGACTACGGATTGAACTTTATCCGCATCCAGCTCTTCACCATCCCGGGGTTCTCTTCGCCCGCGCCGCTGGGCGGCGTGAGCCGCAACGTGATGGTCAATATCGACCCGACCAAATTATACGCCAACGGCCTTTCCGCATATGACATCGGCAATTCGCTGGACGCCAGCAACGTCGTGATTCCCTCCGGCCAGGCCAAGATGGGGAACTACCAGTACAACGTCGACGTCAACATGAGCTTCCCCACGGTGAGCGAGTTCAACCACATGCCCGTCAAGTATGTGGGGGCTTCGCCGATCCTGCTCGGGGACGTCGCACCGGTGACCGACTCGCATCAGCCCCCGACCAACGTGGTACGCGTCGATGGGCGCCAGGCGACCTACCTGATGGTCATCAAGCACGCCGATGCATCGACTCTGACGGTGGTCGACGCGGTCAGAAGCAAAATTCCGGAAATCCTCGCGACCGCGCCCCAGGGACTCAAGGTCGCACTCGCGTTTGATCAATCCAAGTTCGTGCGTGCCGCCCTGTGGGATGTCGTGCAGGAAGCTGCGACCGCGGCCGCCCTGGTCGCGGTGATGGTGCTGGTCTTTCTTGGCTCGCCGCGCAGCATGTTGATCGTCATCACCTCGATCCCCCTGTCAATTCTGACCGCAATCGTGGGTCTCAAGCTGAGCGGACAGACCATCAACACGATGACGCTGGGCGGAATCGCGCTGGCAGTCGGCATGCTGGTCGATGATGCCACCGTGGAAATCGAAAATATCCACCGCAATCACGCGATGAATAAGCCGCTGCTGGTCGCGATTCTTGACGGCGCGCACCAGATCGCGACACCCACCCTGGTTGGCACGCTGTCCATCTGCATCGTGTTTTTTCCCGTGGTCTTGCTCACCGGAGTAGCGCGGTTTCTGTTCACTCCCCTGGCGCTCGCGGTGGTGTTCGCGATGCTCACCTCCTACCTGCTGTCGCGGACCCTGGTGCCGACCATGGCCCGCTACCTGCTCGGCGACACTCACGAGGAGAACGTCGGCGTTGGAGCGGGGTGGTGGGGTCGGTTCCTGCGCGGCTTCGAAGCTCGCTTCGAGAAGTTGCGGGAGCGCTATCGCGACGCGCTCGGAACCTTTGTCGCGCGGCGCACGTTTTCACTGGCCTGCGTAGCCGCGGTGATCGTGGTTTCAATTGGCCTGATGTTCACGGTGGGAGAGGATTTCTTTCCCCCGGTGGATGCCGGCATGATGCGTCTGCACGTGCGCGCTCCAACCGGAACCCGCATCGAACACAGCGAGCTGCTGGTCGACGACATCGAGCAGACCATCCGCGGCATCGTGCCGCCCGACGAACTGGAAAGCATTAGTGACAACATCGGCCTGCCCACCTCGTACGATCTCGCCTTTTACCAGACCGACAGCATCGGGCCGCAGGACACCGATATTCTGATTCAGCTCAAGCCCCGGCATCGCCCCACCGCCGGCTATCAGGCGCAAATCCGCAAGGTCCTCTCGGAGAAGTATCCGAACGTAACCGCCTACTTCCAGGCTGCCGACATCGTCGGCCAGGTGCTGAATTTCGGGCTGCCGGCGATGATCGATGCGCAGATCAATGGCAACAATCTGCAAAGCAACCACGACATAGCGTTGCGTCTTCAGGACCGGATGGCGCAAATTCCGGGCGTGGTCGATCTTCGAATCGGCCAACCACTGGACTACCCCACGCTCAAGGTCGAGGTCGATCGCGCCAAGGCGCTCCAGTTTGGCATCACGCAAACCCAGGTCGCGTCGAGCCTGCTCGCTTCGCTCAGTGGTGCGCAATTGCTGCAGCCGAATTTCTGGCTCGACCCGGTCAACGGAGTCAACTACAACGTCATTACCCAGGTGCCGCAGCAGATCTTCAGCTCCGTAAACGCCATCGGCAATATTCCGCTCAGCGTAACCCCGCAGACCACCGCCGCGCAGCAGGTCGGATTGCAGGACTCCTACCAGGCGGGCAACCAGCCGCAACTGCTTGGCAACCTCGCGACCGTACATCGTGACTGGGATCCCGCGCTCATCACCCACTACAGTGTTCAGCGCGTCATCGACGTTCTTTGCGCGGTATCGGGCCGCGACCTGGGCAGCGTCAGCGCCGCCGTGCAGCGCGAAATCAACGGCCTGGGCAAGCTGCCGGCCGGGACCCACGTGGTGATTCGCGGACAGAGCGCCGCGATGAACGAGTCCTTCAGGACCCTCGCGGAAGGATTGATTCTGGCGATCATCCTTGTCTACCTGCTGATGGTTGCCAATTTTCAGTCCTGGCTTGAACCATTCATCATCATGATGGCGGTGCCCGGCGCACTGGCCGGGGTGCTGTGGATGCTGGTCATCACCGGCACGACTATCAACGTCGAGTCGTTGATGGGTGCGATAATGGCGGTCGGGGTTGGCGTCGCCAATGGCAACCTGCTGATAACTTTCGCCAACGAGCTCCGCGAGGACGGCTACAGCCCGGTGGCCGCCGCCATTCAGGCAGGCCGGATTCGCTTCCGGCCGATTATCATGACGGCGCTCGCCATGATTCTCGGAATGCTGCCGATGGCCCTGGCGCTTGGCTCGGGGTCCGAGCAGAACGCTCCGCTGGGACGCGCGGTTATCGGCGGCCTCCTGGCGGCCACCGCCATGACCTTGTTTGTGGTGCCGGCGGTTTATTCGATCTTCAGCCGCACCCTGATCGGAAAGCACCAACGCGACGCCGAGATCGAGGCAATCGGTCTGCCGGGCGCCTGACCGCGCAAAGAAATGGAAGAAGATCCAAAAGAATATCAGGCCAGGCCCCCCGGCAGGTTTTTCTTTGTCGGATGGATTGGTGCGATCGCCCTGGTGGTGATCGCGACTGCCGGCCTGGTGCTCGCGCGCGATTTCTGGATCGGTCGGCAGAGCTCCGAGCTGGCGCGCGAGAACGCAATGGGTATGCACGTCCTGGTGAGGCAGGTCATGCATGCTCCGACGGTCCGCCACGTCAAGCTGCCGGCGACACTGCGCGGCTTCGACGAGACCGACATCTTTGCGAAGGTTGCCGGCTACATGAAGACTATCAACGTTGACAAGGGCGACCGCGTCAGGGCCGGGGAGGTTATCGCCATCGTCGAGTCGCCCGAAACCGACCAGCAGGTCGCCAATGCTCGCGCCAACTACAACCTGGCGGTAGTGACGGATCATCGCTATCGTCAACTGGTCGACAACGGCGTCATCTCCCGCCAGGACTTCGACAACGAGCATGCGAACATGCTCCAGGCGAGAGCCACCCTGCAACAAAACCTGGCGGTGCAGAAATACGAGGTGGTCACTGCGCCGTTCGACGGGATCATATCGTGGCGGTACGTTGACCCGGGCCACCTGGTTCCGCAAAGCACCGCGGGCGTAAGTGCGACCAGCGCGATCGTACAGGTCTCGAGATTGAAGCCCCTGCGCTTGTTCGCATACGTGCCGCAAAACACCGCCCTATTCATAAGAAATGGCGACCATTCGAGGTTTCGAGTGAATGAATATGCCCAGCGTACCTTCGACGGGATCGTGGCGCGGCATCCGCAAGCCCTGGCGGCCGACTCGCGCACCATGATCGTCGAGGTCGATCTGGCCAACCAGGATCTCGCCCTCTATCCAGGGATGTACGGGTTTGTGACCTTCACGGTGTCGACGCCGCAGGGCGCACCCATGGTGCCGGACGACGCTTTGATTTTCCGCAACAACAAGATTTATGTGCCGGTCGTCCGCGCCAATCGACTGCACCTGGTGGAGGTTGGGCTCGGCTTCGACAACGGAGTGTCGGTGGAAATTGCCAGCGGCGAGGTGTCCGATGACGATCTGGTTGCGCTGAACGTAGGCCAGGCCGCCCGCGACGGCCAGGCCGTCCGACCCGTACTGGAGAGTTCCGCGAGCGCCAAGTAACTTCGGGCGCCGGTGCGAAGGCAGGGTGACCGGGAGCCGCGGCCTCCCCGACCTCAAATCACCGCGAAATCCCGATTCTGCGCCGGCCATGAGGGTGCGTTTCGAATCGCATCGAGCACCTGGTCGGAACGCTCCACCACGGTCCACATCCCTCGATGGCGCTCGTCCATGAAACGTTCCGCGATCGACCTTTCCAGAAGTTCTACGCAAGGCCTGTAGAAATCGCCGGTATTTACGATGATGATCGGACCACCGTAGATTCCCAACCGCTTCCACGCCATCGCCTCAAACAGTTCTTCAAACGTGCCGCATCCGCCGGGTAGTGCGATGACTGCATCGACTTCCTGGATCATCAGGCGCTTGCGTTCATGCATGTCGCGGGTGAGGACCAGTTCGCTGAGTCCGCGGTGTGCCCATTCCAGGTCGGACATGAATTGCGGAATCACGCCGATCACGCGTCCGCCCACACTCAGCGCGCCATCCGCGAGGTGGCCCATCGAGCCCTTGCCGCCGCCCCCGAACACCAGGGTAATTCCCGCCTCGGCAATTAAGCGGCCGAGCTGGTGGGCCGCCCCGTGGTACGAGGAATCGCAACTGCTGCTCGATGCGCAATAGACACAGACGCGTTTTATCTGCATGAACGCGATCGTAGCGAAGGACGCATGTGCCGGCGACCCGCGTCACTCCTTTCCGGCCTGGTTTTTCCAGGTCGGCATCAGCTGATTGGAAGGAATCTCCTCTCCCTTAAGCTTGCGCGCCGTGTCGAGACCCGCGACCGGCAGCCCCGCGGGATCCAGTCTTCCGATCTGCACGAGGGCGCTAGCTTGATCCCAGTAGATTCTTTCATACGAGAGCTTATTGCCTTCGAACGCGACCGATGCGACTGCCGGCACTTCGCAATACTTGCCGGTCGGACCGATGCCGGGAAGTAGCCAGTCGATTTCCCGATCGTGGGTGAAGCACATCAGCACTTCGTCGACGATTCGATCGGGACCCAGCGTGCGAGCGATCGGCACGACCCTCATATCCGCCGGCAAACTCGGGATGAAATATTGCTTGTAGAAGCGGTGCAATTCCTTGTGACCATAGCCGCCGGTTAGCGTGGGGACGTGATTCACGTACGGTTCGGCGACCATGGTTTTCATGGTCGCGTCAGCATCCCGGGCTCCGAACTCAAGCCCACAGTGATCGTCCCACAGGGCGCTCAGGTCGTAGCGCGGCCCGAGAGTGCTGCGGAGCAGGCCCACCGAGCGGGAGCGCGCAAGTTGTGCGGCAAACGGATGAAAGCTGGCGCGCAGGTCGCAATTGAAGCCGTGCTGAGCATCCGCATAGACGTAAAACTCCGCGCGGTCATGCCCGGCCAGTGCCCTGCGCGTGCTCTCGCGAGCAGCCGCGGGAATGGCGGCGTCGTTCTCGCCATAGTGGAACATGATGGGACATTTGATGCGCTGCGCTTCGTCGAGACGGATTTCGATTCCGCCTCCGTAGTAAGCGATCGCCGCGTCGATATCGCAGCGCGCGGCCGCGAGGTACGCGAGCAGCCCGCCAAAGCAGTAACCGACGACTGCCACGTTGCCCTGGCGCTCGGGTCGCGAACGCAGGTTCTCAAGGGCGGTCGCGAGGTCTTTCAACGTGAGTTCCAGGTCGAGTTTCTGCCGCAATGCCCGTCCCTTCGCGATTCCGTCGGGAGTGTAGGGCAGCTCGACCCCGGGTTCGATTCGCCAGAAGATGTCGGGCGCGAGTGCGACGTATCCTTCCGCCGCCCACCGATCGGCTACCGCCCTGATATGTGCGTTTACGCCGAAAATTTCCTGCAGCACCAGCAGTCCCGGACCTGAGCCCGCCGGCGGAAGAGACAAGTAGGCCTGAAACGTGCCACCATCGTGTGCTCGAAGCTTAATTGGCTGACCGTTCATTTGTGACTCCTTGCCGGGCGCGTGCTGCCGTAACTGTATCATCGCGCCCGGGAGTTTTTCCGCGCTGACCAAGCCTTGCCCCCGGGACGAGTGACGCGCTCCAGTCCGTCCGGAACCACCGAAAGCACTGCAGTGCGTAAGCGGTAAAGGTCGCCGTCCGATCGCGCGCGGGGTTTTCCCCTCGACGGCTTGCTTGCCGGGGCGAGCGTGATCTGAAAGCCTAGCAAAGCCCGCAAGATCGCGCGTCTTAATGGAATCCAGCCAGTCAGCGACAGTCGCGACCCAAATCCAATTTCATCCGCCGCGACGATACCTGCAGCTGATGTTTGCGCTGCTGATGTCAGCCACGATTTTCGAAGGCTACGACATCACCATTTTCCATCTCTGTACGCCCCACATCATGAAAACCTTCGCGATGAGCGATCGCGAGATCGGATTCGTCGCTACACTGGTAAGGTTCGGCGGCATCCTGTCTTTTGGCATCGTGGCCAGCGCCGATCTCTATGGGCGCCGTCCAATCCTGTCGATCACCGTCGTTTTCTACACCCTGTTTACGCTGGCCACTGCGGTGTCGCGCGGAGTCGTCACCTTCACGATTTTTCAGGGCGCGGCGCAGCTGTTCCTGGCCGCGGAATTCGGCGTGGCCGTAACGATGGTGAGCGAAGAATTTCCGGATGAAACGCGCGGGCGCGCCATCGCCGCTTTGCACACCGTCGCTTTCCTGGGCGTCGCTGCCGCCGCGGTACTCTATCCCCTGGTGGCGCCCTCGGCATGGGGCTGGCGCGGCATGTATCTGCTCGGGATCGTTCCGCTGCTCCTCACCGCATTCTTGCGACGAGGGCTGCGCGAGACGCTGCGATTTCAGGCCTCCGAGGCTGCCCGCAAAATGGCGGGCGCCGCTCGTGAGAAGCTGATGCCGAAGCTGCGCTCCTCGGCGGCAGAATTTGCCGGCCCCTACCGCAACCGGCTCATACTCATTGCGATTCTGTGGAACTCGATCGGACTGGTCGGCGGGCCAACCATTACCTTCTTCAGTCTGTTAGCCATTCGCGACCATCACTGGACCGCCGGGCAGGTCGGCCTCGCGCTGATCGTCGCCTACCTGATGGGAAGCGTGGGAAGCTTGCTGAGCGGCTATGCGATGGACCGAATCGGGCGCAAGGTGACGACCGCCGTGTTCTATCTGGCCTCTGCGATCTCGATGGCAATCATGTTCGGCTCCGGGTGGCACGGCTCGGTGAGGTTCGGCATTGTCGCGACCCAGTTCGCCTACCAGGCAGCCCGAACCGCCACCTCGGCGTTGTCCGCGGAGTTGTTCCCCACCGAGATTCGCGCGTCCGGTTACAGCCTTACCGTACAGGTCGTTGGGCAGCTGGGATGGACGCTCTCGCCGCTGCTGGTTGGAATGTTGTCGGTGCCGCTGGGCGGAATCGGAAATGCCGCGTCGCTCTTCGCGCTGGGCCCCATCGTGGGAGCCATCGCGATTGCCTATGTCCCTGAAACGCGTGGCAAAACCCTCGAAGAAATCTCACCTCCCACGCTTTAGCAACGTTTCGATCTCAACTCCTGGTTTTTGCCATTGTTGTCCCCGTTCGCGTCGGTGGAATGGAGTTGGGCTGGCACGCGTCGGAGCGGTCAACCGGACTCGGGCACCAAGTCCAGCGCCGCCAGCCAGGGAGCCGAGCTGCCGTCCGAAGGCGCCCGCCAATCGCCCCGCGGTGACAACGACCCGCCCGAACCGACCTTGGGCGCATTCGGGATCGTGCTGCGCTTGAACTGGCTCAGCGCGAAGAACCGGTGCAGAAAGATGCGCAGGTTCGCCTTGATCGCACCGATCCCGTATTCGTGACGGAGTTGGGCGGGAATGTCGGGCCATGCCCCGCGGCGCTGGTCGTGCCATGCACAGTAGGCGAGGAACGCGATCTTCGCCGGCGCGTAGCCGAAGCGTAAGGTAAAGTAAAGGTTGAAGTCTTGCAGCTCGTAGGGTCCGATGATGTTTTCGGTGTACGGTGTCGGGTCGGCGCCCGGGACTGCGCCGGGAACCAGCTCGGGACTTATCGGAGTATCGAGGATTTCCTTCAAGACCGCGCCGACCGGCGCGCCCAGCCGACCGGTGTGTGCGACCCACCGGATAACATGCTGGATCAGGGTCTTGGGCACGCTGGCGTTGACCGCATAGTGCGACATGTGATCGCCCACGCCGTAGGTGCACCAGCCGAGTGCCAACTCGCTTAGGTCCCCGGTCCCCACGACGATCGCATTGTTCTGGTTGGCCAGGCGGAACAGGATGCTGGTTCGCTCGCCGGCCTGAACGTTTTCGTAGGTGACATCGTATTTGAGGTCGCCCTGGGCGTGCGGATGCGCGATGTTCTTGAGCATCTGTGTGGCGCTCGGGCGGATATCGATCTCGTGCGCGCAGCATCCAACCGCGTTCATGAGGCGGCGCGCTTGCCCCAGGGTTCGGTCACTGGTGGCGAAGCCTGGCATGGTGTAGGCGAGGATGTTTTTGCGCGAAAGCCCGAGGCGATCCATCGCCTGCGCACAGACCAGCAGCGCCTGGGTTGAGTCCAGTCCGCCCGAAATACCCACCACCACCCGCTCGATGCCGGTCGCACGCAGCCGCGTGGCCAGGCCCTGCACCTGGATTTCGTAGACTTCGGAGCATCGTTCGTCGCGATACTTGGGGTCGGCGGGAACGTACGGAAAGCGTTCGTAGACCCGGCTCGGCAGCATTCGTTCCGCGTGCGGCAGCGCGCTGGAAAACTCGATCGTGCGAAATTCGGCCAGGTTGGCACGCTCGCGGCGAATCGAGTCGCCGAAACTGGTTTGCCGCATCCGCTCCTGGGTCAGGCGTTCGAGATCAATATCGGCGCAGATGAGTTGTGGCGTGTCACTGAAGCGCTGCGACTCGGCGAGCTTGGTTCCGTTCTCATAAATCATCGCGTGGCCGTCCCACGCGAGGTCGGTGGTCGATTCCCCGGGGCCGGCCGCCGAATAGAGGTATGCCGCCAGGCATCGCGCCGACTGGCTGCCGACCAACTCGCGTCGATAATCCGCTTTCGCGATCGTGATGTTGGAAGCTGAGAGATTGAGGAGAACCGTCGCTCCCGCCAGCGCGGCGGACGCCGAGGGTGGAATCGGCGTCCACAAATCCTCACAAATTTCCACGCCGAACACGAACAGCGGCTGCTCTCGATGCTGAAACAAGAGCCGAGTACCGAAGGGTACCTGGCGTGCCCCGCCAAGCTCGATTTCCTTGCTGCGCGCTGAATCCGCGGGCGCGAACTGCCGCGCTTCGTAGAATTCGCGATAGTTAGGCAAGAAGGTCTTGGGAACCACCCCGAGAATCGCGCCGCGGCACACCACTACCGCGCAGTTGAACAGCAGGTGGTCGGCGCGCACCGGCATGCCGACCACCGCCAGCAGGTTGGTCTCGCGAGAGGCGGCCACCACCTCGCGCAGCGCCTCTTCGGTTGCATCCAGTAGTGCGCGCTGCTGGAACAAGTCGTCGCAGGTGTAGGTGGAGAGACCCAGCTCGGGGAAGAGTGCCAGCAGCGCGCCGCTCTCGGCGGAGCGCTCCATCAACGCGATCGTCGCGCGCGAGTTGAAAGCGGGGTCCGCCACGCGCACCGCGGGAATTCCGACTGCCACCCGTACAAAGTCGTGGTTATAAAGGTTGAAGAAATTGTCGCCCCGCTTCACGCTGCGCCCTCTGCCCGGCCCCGCCGGTGAGACGGGACTTTGCGTATTTTAGACACAAAGCCCCCGGCCTGTCATCGCCCGGCGCCGGCTTCGGTTGCTCAGTGGGAGCGGTCGGCGATGAACTGCAGCATCAGGTTGCGAAGTTCCGCACCGTGCGGGCCGCGGAGGATTTCGGTTCCGTGTTCATGGCCGGAATAAATTTTGAGCGACTTTGTGGCGTTCGCGTGCTGGTAGAGAACCGCGGAATTGCCCGCCACGAAAGGGTCGTCGGTGGTCTCCACGAACAGCATCGGTGCCTTGACCTCCGCATCCGCGTCGTACACGTTGAGCCCTCCAAACTCAACCGGGGTGGACAACAGGATCAGTCCGGTTACCGGGTAGCGGGAGGCGAGCGCAAGCGCCGCATCCGCGCCCATGCTCGCACCCGCGACGAACAGGTGTTTCACCCGCGGACGCATGAAGTCATAGGCTGCCTTGAGATCCACGGGGGAACTCGGAACGTGCACAATCAAGCCCGATTCGGGAAATCCCCTGAAATCGAAGGTCAGCGCACAGTACCCATGGGCGGCAAGGATAATTGCGAAGTCGGTCCAACCCGTCTGATCACCGTTGTATTGATGGGCAAGGATCACGCCCGTATCGCCCCCGCCGTACAGGTGTGCGCCCAGCGTCAGTCCGTCGGCAGTTTTGAGCTGCACCGGGGTTCCCGCGGCCGCGTCACGCACGGCCGGGTTGGCAGCGGAAGCGTCCGCAGCACCAGATATGCGACCCGCGGCCACGGCTCCAAAACCGACAATCGTCACGATTGAGGCCGTCACGGCGATGTGGACCGTGGTGCGCAGCGCCATCAGATTGCGAGACTCTTCCTGATGGCGTCGACGATCTGAGCGGGCGTATCCGAGACATCAATCGTGATCGCGTCACGAGGTTCTTCCAGTGCTTCGAATTGACTCGGTAAAAGAGAACTCGGCATGAAATGACCTTTGCGCTCTCCAAGCCGCGCCTCCACAAGATTGGGCGATCCCTTCAGATATACGATTCGTACCTGTTTGGGATCGCTGACGATCATTTCGCGGTATGACTGCTTGAGAGCCGAGCACGCAACAACCGCGTCGACCCCTTCGGCAAGGCATCGCTCGATGAGCCGGCGAATGCGGTGGAGCCAGGGCAACCGGTCGGCGTCGGTCAGCGCAATCCCATGGGTCATCTTGCTGCGGTTGGCCGCGGAATGCAGTTCGTCACCCTCGTAGAATCGCCAGTGAAGCGCCTTCGCGAGCAGCGCGCCGATGGTGGTCTTGCCGGACCCTGACACTCCCATCAAAACGACAATCATCGCAGGCAACATTCTCCCGCTCGCTTCTGCTAACCCACCCACACTAGTTGTACAAGCAGCTCGAGGCGTTCTACGGTCTACTTGAGTGGGTGGCGCATCTCAGGGCGTTCATCCATTCGTGATCTTTGCGGCATCAACACTGATTTAATCGTCCCGATGTCAAGGCGTATGCCGGAGGGCGGATCGGCCCCGCTTTGCCGACGCTCTCTTCTGGAGCCAGCGAGCACGCCATTGAACTGACTGATTTCCTGAGCGCGTATATTGACTCGTTTCAATTCAAAGAGAAGCATTGGGCTGGGCGTGCCGCACGTAACGGCATGCTCGGGCAACCAAACCGCAGTAGACGTGATTTGGAAAAGATGGACAGGGGTTCGGGAGCGAGACGGTGCGCAGCGACGCGAACAACCCGGCGTTCGTCATGTTTAACTGCGATTACTTTGGACCGGGTGTTTACCAATTGCGTTGCTGGATCGTCTGCTTTATAGCCATCGTACAAGGGCGGCCGGGTTTTTTAATCGATTCCTGCACGACGTCAGCACCTCGAACTGCAATGAAGCGTTGAGTCGGCGCAGGGGTTTTCGCCGGGAGGGTCAGTCTTCACCTCATGAGGTCGAGCGAGCGCGTTAGGCACCGCGAGCCGCAAATCCGGTTCCTCACCACTTCAGACGGCGCCCGCATGGCCTATTCCGCACTGGGAGCGGGCCCCGCGATCATCCGGACCCCACCCTGGATAAGCCATCTCGATCTGGAATGGAAAATTCCCCAGATCCGCACTTTCCTGGAGGGTCTCGCACGGCATCACACGGTAGTTCGCTACGACTCTCACGGATGCGGTCTCTCCGATCGAAACCGTCGCAATTTCTCGATCGCGGCCGAGGTGGGACTGCTCGAGCTGGTCGTCGACAGCCTCGATCTCGAGCGGACCGCTTTGTTCGGGTACGGCGCGGGCGGCCCGGTTGCGGTTTCTTACGCGGCCCGCCATCCGGAGCGAGTCTCGAACCTGATCTTGTTTGGAACCCTTGGTAGTTATCGCCATGCGGAGTTATCCGAGGAGATGCCCGAAGCGATCCAGGCGCTTGCTACCGCCCACTGGCCGCTGGCCGCCCGTCTGTTTGCCGACCTCCACGCCCCGGAAGCAGACGCTGCGACCCTCCAATCCCTGGCAAACCTGTACGTTCAATCGACCACTGGCGACAATGTCATACAGGCAACCAATAGCCTCTTCCACGGCATCGACCTCCTCGATTTGCTCCCGAAGCTCAGCGTTCCCACCACGGTGATTCATCGGGTCGGTGATCTTGTGCCCTATCGGGCGGGACGCGAACTTGCGGCCCGGATTCCGGCGAGCTGCTTCGTACCCCTGGAGGGAACTTCGCACCTTCCATTTCTCGGTAATAGTGGGGAGGTGCTCTCGGCCGTCGCGCGTGCCTTGGGGGACGATTCCCCCGAGGAACCGGCGGAGGATGCGGCCCGACGCGAAAGCCTCAGATCAAGCGAAAACGGAGCGGGCAACGGGTTTCTGAAAGCTGAATCCGCGGGCGTCGCCATCGAGATAGCCGAGACTCACGATGCAATCTTTAGGCGGGAGGGCGAGTACTGGACGATAGCTTACGGAGCACACACCTTCCGCCTTCGCGATTCTCGGGGACTCAGATACATCGCGCAGTTGCTGCGCCATCCTGGACGGGAGTTTCGCGCTAACGAGCTTGAGGTTCGCACCGAGGCGGGTGACGCACTGATGATTCCTTCAGGTGGCATTGCGCATGTAACCGAAGAGGAGCTGGCGGATGCCGGGCTTCATTCCGATAGCGCAGGCGACGCGGGAGAGATGCTGGATTCACATGCGAAGCAGGCGTACCGTCGCCGCTTGCCGGAATTGCGGGAAAATCTGGAGGCAGCAAAATCAAGCGGCGATGCGCAGCGCGCAGGTGAGATCGAGGACGAGATTTCGTTCTTGACCCGTGAGTTAAGCCGCGCGGTTGGGCTGGGTGGACGTGATCGGCGGGCCGCCTCGATGACCCAACGTTCTCGCGTCAACGTTACGCGCGCGATCAGAAGAACCATAGAGAAGATCCGCCCGCACAGCCCGAGCTTGGCCGGACTGCTCGCGCGGGGCATAAAAACCGGTCTGCTCTGCGTTTATCGTCCCGATGATACCTCGCCGGTGGTTTGGAACCTCTGAAAGCACCCACTGACCAGCACCGACATTTGGATAAGGTTCCATGAACCGATCCGCCAGAAGGAACATTGTAGTTCCATCAGTTTGAACCCCTAAATTTAACGAGGACCTAAAGTCTCGGTCCTTGCGTGTGTCCCTGTGTCGGCTTTGGCCGGCGCGGTACGGCGTTCGCGGGTTCTACAAGGGAGAGCCCGGCATTGGGGGCCTGGGCAAGAACAGGCTGCCGGGTGGGAGGAGGAGCTTCATGTCAGCAAGGACCTTGGGTTCGGGCCGCGTCTCGGGATGGCAAGGCCTCTTGGTCGCCGTAGTGGCGGCACTCGCCACGCTGTGGTCGACAGCGGCGCGAGCGACCATCACGCAAGGTGACTTCTCGGTATTCGGGTTCTTCGAAACGCGTGAAGAGGGACGCTGGGGTCAGGGCAGCAGCGCCGGAAACGGAACTCCTACCACCTTCACCCATCCGACCCCGACCACGACAGTGGCGAAAATGGGACTCGCCTCCTCCTATACGGGCGGGACTTGGGACTTCAATCACTGGGACCTCGACGAGGCGAGGCAGTTGGCCGACATCCGGCCCGACTACCACACGGTCAAGAACTACAAGTTCATGGGCCGCTTCGACACGCTGATCCTGAAGGATGCCGACTTCTTCGCCTTCTACCGTCCCTGGTACGACGCGGTCGGCACCTTGAAGCAGCGCGGCCGCGCCAATCCGAACTACAATTGGCCTAACTACAATCAAACCCAGTTGCAGCAGCAGTACTTCCGCAACGACCTGCACGAGTACTACGGGCAGCTGAACTTCACGGACAACTTCTCGATGCGTGTTGGCAAGCAGCAGGTCATCTGGTCGGAAGCGGATGCGCTGTCCGGCACCGAGGTGACCAACCCGGTCGACGGGAGCTACCACGGGTTCATCCCGTTCGAGGCCGCGGAAGACCTGCGCAAGAACGTGCGGATGGTGAAGTTCAACTACATCCTGCCGGACATGTACAAGACCGCCAACAACGAACTCGAGGCCTTTTGGATACCGGGCGACTTCCAGGGTAACACCGTCTTCCTTGGCTGGACTACGGCCGACGGGCGCAACCCGTGGTCTGTCCCGGCGGCGCTTGGACCGGGTCAAGCAGGAGCAGTCGGGGACGTACCGGCGCGCTTCAACAACAATGGGATTAATTTTCAGGGCCAACCGATCCAGCAGCGCAGCTTCCTCCAGACTGCCGCGACGAAGTTAGACAACGTTGGCGGGGGCTTCGGGTACTTCAACGTTATTGGTCCCCATAACGACCCTTCCAACTCACTCGAGAATAGTGAGTTTGGCATGCGCGCATCGAGCCTGCTGCCGCTTGGTAATGGACTTCAGGCCAGCTTCATATATCTTTACGAGTGGCGGGATTGCCCCGTCGGTTTGAACACCGCGGCGACTACCCTCCCCGGCGGCTTCCCGGCCCTGGCGACAGGCGGAGTATCTCTGGTATCAAACCAATTCTTCTATGGTATTCCGGGACAGGGCTCGTTCCACCGAGTCAACCCGGCACCGGGTGTTCCGGTATGGGGCACCGTGTTCGCGACCCTCAGTACCCGCTACCGCCGTAATTCGTTCTTCGGGTTGACCGGTACCTATTACGACAAGGAGTGGACAGATATCGTTTACCGGTATGACAGCCTGTACACTCCCAACTATGGCGTGAACTCGGTTAACAATAAGGTGACCGGTGGTACCACGGCCCAGTGGGCGGAGGCTGGGCGGTTCATCTTCGCCGGCGACCGCCCGACCTACATTCCGTGGCTGTCCAAGCAGCACACCTTCTTCACCGCGCAGTACGTCAATACCTGGTATCCCTATTTGCCCCCCCACGCAGTTCCCAGCATCGCCAATGCGATCGGCAAGGTGCGCAGGGACGGCAGCTTCTTCTTCCTATCGGCGGTCGACTGGATCCTCAACGGACAGTTGGTTACCACCAACGTCTGGGCTTGGGACCTCGACGACAAAGTGGGAAGCCTGGAGTCGGCCAACACCTACCGCTATTCGCGCAGCATCCTGATGGGGGTAAACGCGTTCTGGGCTATCGGACGGAGCGGACGCTACACCGATCCGTTCCTGTACAGTGCGCAGCAGCGCACCAACGAGCTCGAGTTCACCCTGACCTACGAAATCTAAGCTCGTCTGGACTGCCAAGGCGGCTGTGGCGTATGCTATAGCCGCCTTTTTATTTCGGGTCCGGGAAGCATCTTCAGGCGCATCTGCGCAGTCCGTGTCAGAGCAAGTTATGGAATTAAACGACGGCACCGCCTGGTATCTGATTCGTACCAAAACCGGCAAGGAGCGATGGGTAAAAGATCAGCTCCAGACTACCGTGCCGGAAGTCTTCCTGCCGTTGCTGCGGGCGAAGACCCCGCGCTGGGGCCGGATGGTGATGTCGGTGGGGCCCCTGTTCCCTTGCTACGTTTTTGCGCGCTTCGACCTTCAGCGCAGTTACTTCGAAGTCAAGTACATGCCCGGGGTGCGGGGTATCGTCTCCGCGGGCAGCGACCCTCTGGCGGTGCCTACCACGATCGTGACTGAAATCCGGCGGCGCGGTGTCGACGATGTGGTCGAAATAGCGGAGAAACCGCTCGGCAATGGGGATCGGGTGATGGTGGTGGAAGGCCCGTTTCGCGGCTTCGAAGCGATTTTCGAGCGCTATCTCTCGGGTGCGGAGCGGGTGGCGATTCTGCTCAGCGCTATAGAGGCCGGCGGGCTTCGAGTGCTTCTGCCCGCATCGGCGGTTGCGAAATATTCCTGACCGCCGCTTCGCGCTGCGTCGCTGATTTCGTGCCGCGCCCAATCGGTGTACTCTTCCGATTCTCGGACCTCCTCCCATGAGCCGCGTACGTAAACCGGTACACATCGAACCTAAAGGCTGGGGTCGCGAAGTATGGATCGCGAATAACGATCGCTATTGCGGCAAGATTCTGGAAATCAGGCAGGGCAAACGCTGCTCGCTGCATTACCACAAGCTCAAGACCGAAACCTTCTATCTGCGCACGGGTAAGCTCAAAGTGCGGGTGAAGGAATCGGCCGCGTCGGAGGCCCTGGAGGAATTTATCCTGGGGCCAGGGGATTGCATGGATGTGCCGGCGGGAATGGTGCACCAGATGGAAGCGCTGGAAGACTCGGAGCTGCTTGAGTTTTCCACTCAGCACTTCGAGACCGATTCACACCGCCTGGTCAAAGGAGATTAGAGCGGAGCGCAATCCGCGGCGCTTCGCGCGCAACCGGCATGGCAAAAATCGCATTGATCACCGGGGTCACCGGCCAGGATGGATCGTATCTCGCCGAGTCATTGCTGAAGAAGGGCTACGAAGTGCACGGCATGGTCCGGCGTACTTCCAGCTTCGCGACCGGTCGCATCGATCATCTGCGCTCGGGTTATGGGGCCGGCGCGCAGGGGCTCCAACTTCACTATGGCGACCTCGGCGATGGTACCGGCATCCGCAGGATCATCGAGCAGGTTCGCCCGGACGAGGTTTACAACCTGGCCGCACAGTCGCACGTCCGCATCTCGTTCGACCAGCCGGAATACACGGCGGACGTGGTCGGGCTCGGCACCTTGCGCCTGCTGGAGGCGCTTCGCGACCACGATACCCGGCGCAACCGCGCGACCCGCTTCTACCAGGCGGGATCCTCCGAGATGTTCGGCAAGGTCGCGGAAACCCCGCAGCGCGAAAGCACGCCGTTTCATCCGCGCAGCCCCTATGCGTGCGCGAAGGTTTACGGGCACATGCAGACCCGGAACTATCGCGAGGCCTACGGGTTGTTCGCCTGCAACGGCATTCTGTTTAACCACGAGTCACCGCGACGCGGCGAGAATTTCGTCACCCGCAAGATCACACGAAGTGCCACCCGCATCAAGCTGGGCCTCCAGGACAAACTGGCGCTCGGCAATCTTGAGGCGCGCCGCGACTGGGGCTACGCCGGCGACTACGTCGAAGCGATGTGGATGATGCTGCAGCAGGATCAACCGGACGACTACGTCATCGCCACGGGCGAAGAGCATTCGGTGCAGGAATTTCTCGAACGGGCGTTTGACCAGCTTAAACTGGAATGGAGTAAATACGTCGAGATTGACAAGCGCTTCTTGCGTCCCGCCGAGGTCGAACGTTTGATCGGCGATGCGGGCAAGGCGCGCAAGGTGCTCGGGTGGCGTCCGCGGGTGAACTTCGACGCACTGGTCACGATGATGGTCGAGTCCGACCTTGAACTGGCGCAAAGCGAGTTGCGCAGCAGGGGGCAGTAGCGCGGTCTGCACCCCTTCCTATCTGAGGTGAGCGCGGGGTGGGCAGCTCGGCAACCCCGATCCTCTTTGAGTCGGCCCGCGTGCCGGCGATCGACTTTGGCAATCGGTTACGACTGGGGAAATTCGGCTTCCAGGCGCTCGACGTCGCGCGGCGACAGGCTGAAGTATTTGCATTCCGGATGGTGCAGGACAAATGCGCTGACCGAGCTTTCCGGATCCATCATGTACCCTTCGGTCAGTCGGACCCCGATAGCGTGGCGCTCCACCTCCAGTAACGAGAACAGCGCGGTCTGGTCTTCCAGGCGCGGACAGGCGGGATACCCGAACGAGTAACGCTTGCCGCGGTAGCGCGCCTGAAGCAGGTCTTTCAAGGTCAGGTCCGGCGGGTCGCCGAGTCCCCACATCGCGCGCACCCGCTGGTGCAACAGCTCCGCGAAGCCTTCCGCACCCTCGACTGCCAGCGCCTGCAGAATATGCGAGCGCAGATAGTCGCCCTTGCGCTTCCATTCCTCGGCCAGCGCCCGAACCGACCCGGTGATGGTTACGACGAACATGCACAGGTAGTCGACTCGGCCGGAGTCCTGCGCGGCGACGTAGTCGGCCAGGCACAGGTTTGGTGGTTCGCTTTGACGGCCGAAGCGGAAACTCGCGATGACGTTTTTGCCCTCCGGCCCGTAAACCTGCAGCGTGCGATCGCCGTCCGATTGGGCGCGAAAGAAGCGGAACACGGCGTTGGCAGCGATGTCGCCGCGGGCGAAAACGACATCCTGGACCTGTTCGATTGCGGCCTTCAGTTCCAGAGCTTTGGCTTCGCCCGCGCGCAGCGCCTGATCGGCATTACGCAGGCCAAGATGCTTGGAATACAGCATCGCGGGATTGATGAAGCGGAAAATCTCACCGAGGTCGTAACCCCTCAGTACGTGGGTCTTCAGATCGGGCGGGGTCGGAATCGCCACGTCGCG
>JAFAHS010000090.1 GCA_019237115.1 Deltaproteobacteria bacterium | reverse complement strand
TACACCTTCGCGGCCGGCCATTGCTTCGCGCAGCAGCGCGGTCTCGGTCGGACCGGGGCACACCACGTTGACGTTGATCTGGTTGCGTGCGAGCTCGCGCGCGAGGGTTTTCGAGAACCCGATTATCGCCGCTTTGCACCCCGAATAAACGGCTTCGCCGGTCGATCCGACGCGACCTGCATCCGAAGCAATCGACACGATTTTTCCGCTCCCGCGAGCCTGCAGTCGCGGAGCGATCGCGCGGCAGCAGTTGAGTACGCCGCGATAGTTGATCGCTATGATCTTCTCCCAGGTTTCCGGTGCGCTGTTGACGAAGGGCTCGAGTTTGTCCCACCCCG
Source organism: Deltaproteobacteria bacterium (assembly GCA_019237115.1). Classification (GTDB taxonomy): domain Bacteria; phylum Desulfobacterota; class Binatia; order Binatales; family Binataceae; genus JAFAHS01. The sequence goes on along the minus strand of JAFAHS010000090.1, from coordinate 8,149 downwards.
CGTTGTTCACCAGAATGTCTATAGGCCCGAGCTCCCGCTCGACCGTAGCGGTCGCCGCAGTCGCGTCCTCGAATTTGGTAACGTCAAGCTTGACCGCGATGACTTTCGCGCCGGTGCTTTGTATTTCGCGAGCAGTTTTCTGCGCGGTGTCGCCTTGCACATCCGCGATTGCCACCGCGGCGCCTTCCGCCGCAAGCCGCGTGGCGATGGCACGACCGATTCCCTGGGCCGCACCAGTCACGATCGCGACTCTGTCCTTAAGCCTGCTGATACCAGAAGCCATCGGGGTTCCCCCTCAGCGGGCGATCCATCCGCCGTCGATTACGAATGGTGCACCCGTCGCAAAGGGAGCGTCGTCGCTGGCGAGGAACAGCGCGGTTCGGGCGATTTCCTCGGGCTTACCGATCCTGCCCAGCAAGGAAAGGCGATCGTTAGCTTGCGAGGTGACGCCGCCTTGGTCGGACACGCGCCCCACCATTGGAGTGTCGATTACCCCGGGGCAAATGCAGTTGACGCGAATCTTGTAGCGTCCGTACTCGATAGCTCCGACCCGGGTCAACGCAATGACCCCTGCCTTGGCTGCGCAGTACGCGGCCGCGCCTTTGATGCCGACGATTCCGGCGACCGACGCGGTATTGATGATCGCTCCACCACCGCGCTTGATGAGATGGGGCAGAGCATATTTCATTCCGAGCCAGACTCCGCGAAGATTGATCGAGATGACCCGGTCAAAGGCTTCCTCGCTGAGCTGGGCGAGAAAGCCGCCTTCGCCCTCGATGCCGGCGTTGTTGTACTCGATATCCAGTCCGCCATAACGGCGCACGGTCTCATCGCACATCGAACGCGCGTCTTCGGAGTTGGAGACGTCAACCCGCATCGCGAACGCGTCACCGCCCTCGCGGACGATTGCCGCGGCGGTTTCCTGCGCTGAGGCCTCATTGATATCGACGGCCGCCACCTTGGCGCCCTCGCGTGCGAACAGTGATGCGGCGGCGCGGCCCATTCCCGAGCCAGCCCCGGTAATCAAAGCGACTTTCCCGGCAAGTCTCATCGAACCATCTCCGTGGGTGAATCTTTGTCAGGTGGGACGATAGCGCATTCGCCGCCCGACCGGTTAGCGTGCGGCTACCGGACTTTTGAGAATTGGTGTCTTTGACTATGAAGATATCAGTATGGGAGAACCTGCCATGCGGTTTGATGGAAAAGTGGGAATTGTAACGGGCAGTGGATCGGGAATCGGACGCGCAACAGCTATCGGATTCGCGGCGCGCGGCGGGACCGTCGTTATCGCCGACATCAACGAGGAAAATGCCCGCAAGGTCGAGCGCGAAATCATCGACGCCGGCGGACGTGCCACCGCGATGTCGATCGACGTGACCAAACCGGCGGATATCGAGCGGATGATCGCGGATACCAACCGCCGCTTCGGGCGAGTCGATGTCTTGCACAACAATGCCTTCGGAATGCCGGCTACCGCCCAAACCAGCACCCAGGCCGCCGGGCGGCTCGCCGACGTCGAGGAGTCGGTGTGGGCTTACATGATAGATGTCGGACTGACGGCAGTCTGGCGAGCGATGAAGCGTGTGCTCCCGGTTATGCGCGCGCAAGGCTCGGGCGCCATCGTGAATACCGCATCAATCTCCGGGCTTCGCGCCGACTATGGCATTGCCGCCTACAACGCCGCCAAAGCCGGCGTTATCAACCTTACCCGCGTGGGCGCGATCGAATATGCGCGCGATGGGGTTCGGGTGAACTGCATCTGCCCGGGTGCCATCGATACGCCGCTGCTCGCACCCGCGCTGGAGCAGCCCGGATTCGCACAGCGCTTTTACGAGACAATTCCGATGGGGCGGCTCGGCAAGCCCGAGGAAATGGCAAATGTTGTCCTGTTCCTGGCGTCGGACCTGGCCTCGTTCGTGACCGGTGCCGCGTTCGTGGCCGACGGCGGTCAGACTGCAAAAACCGGCAGCCCGTCATTCATGCCCGAGTAACTTTCACGATTTGTGGACTGAGTGCAGCGATGGTGGTGGGGCCCCCGCGCCGAGGACACGCAAGTTCCGCTCGACCTGGAGGCAAGCTGGCCGCCACCGGACCTCGCTGTTGATTAGGTTCTAGAGGTCGTCGCCGCCGCCGGATCCTTCGCCGCTGTCGTCGAGGTCGCCGCCCGACTCCATCTCTTCCATTGCTTCATCGAAGTCTTCGCCGCTGAAGTCCTCGCCCATCTCCCTGCCCATTTTTTTCATCACCCTGGCGACGCTTCGCGGATCGTTTTCGTCAAAGTCGCCGAGCTTGGATGGGTCGGATAGAGAATCGAGCCGTTGTTCCTCGCTCTTGGGCATCGCGAAGCGCGACATCAGCTTCTTCATCTTGCTGCCGCCGCAGTGCTTGCACTGCGCGCGCACCCGTTCGCTGACGCGGGTGGTTAGAACGCTCGTGCGCCTGTGACAGTCCTGGCATTCGTATTCGTAAATCGGCATGGGCTCTCTTGAACTACTTTCCGACTATTTCGTTCGATTTCAAGGGGGTCAAACATCGCTCGACAAGGGCCGCGTCCCCGCAGCAGCCATGGCCTTAGGGGGGAATACGAAAGAGCATCCTGCTATTGATGGTCGTCACGGCGCCGACCAGTTCGCGCCTCACATTCAGGGTCGATGCCACCGCCTCAACCGTCTCTACGATCATAGCGGGTTCGGTCGGCCGGTTTTCAAATGGACCTCCATGTGGCCACGGGCCGTCGGTCTCAAGCAACATGCGTCCCAGGGGAACCATCTTTGCCAGCCGTTTATCACGATCCCGATAGGCGACTTCGGGCGTGAGCGAGATGAAGTAGCCCGCTTCCAGGATGGCACGTGTGGTTGCATCGTCGGATTTGTGCCAATGAAATACGGCGCGGCGGACTTCGGCTTCCCGGAGGACTCCGAGCGCCTCACGCGCGCTGTCGTGCGGGGCGTGAATGATCATCGGAAGATCTGCCTCGACCGCGGTGCGGGCAAAGCGTGCGAGGTTACGCGCCGCACTTGCGAGCCTCTCGGGCTCCCGGGCCCGCTCCCCGTACCAGGGCATCCCGACTTCGCCGACCGCGCAGAGCAAACCGCGTTCGGCTCGAATTAGGGCTAGAGCCTGCTCCAGGTCAGCATCGTTCAGCTCGAACCGCTCGGGGTGATATCCGCACGAAGCATAGACCACTCGCGGATACCGCCGTGCGAGATCAAGGACGCACCGGTTCGACGTGCCTCCTGTTCCGGGCGCGACCATTGCCACCACCCCCGCTTCAAGAGCGCGCTTGATCGCGCCGGACGGGTCGGCATACTGGTCAGCGTCAAGATGAACGTGGCTGTCGATCATCTAATAGGTCTCGGGCGGCGAGCACCGGTGTGGCCTGCCGCCCAGAGCCAATTCTACTTTACGCATGCACCTCACGCGTAGCGAAGACCGATGAGCGGCCTGCAGTTGATGTGGCGCAACACCCGCATGGTGGTGTTGTGCGCCATTTCGGCGGCGCTCTACGCCGCGGTGCTGGTCCCGTTCAAGGTGGTCCCGTTGATTCCGGGCGTTACCGAGCTGCGCCCGGCCAACGCGATTCCGGTGGTTTGCTCGTTTCTCTTCGGACCCGCAGCGGCATGGGGCAGCGCGATCGGCAACATGATTGGGGATTTTTTTGGGGGCGCCTCGCCCGGAGACATTTTCGGGTTCTTCGCTAATCTGGTTTACGCGCTCATTCCGTTCAAGGTGTGGGAGACAATAGGCGGCGGGCAGAGCCCGGTTCCTCGCACTCCACTTACCGCTGCGAAGTATGGCTTCGCCTGCCTGGTCGCCAGTGTCCTGTGTGCCGACCTGGTGGGATGGGGCGACAACGTGCTCGTGATTCGGCCTTTCGCGATGCTCGGCAACGTCATCATCCTCAACAACATGGTTTCGGCCCTAGTCCTGTCTCCTTTCATACTTGCCGCTGTCTACCCGCGGGTTCGCAAAGGCCGCTTGCTCTATGGCGACGTAATGCCGGAACTCAAGCCGCGGCCGCTCGCGTTCAGGATCACCGGAATTACACTGCTGATTGCGGGTGCGGGCGGCGCGTGGGTGCTTGGGAACCTGCTTTCGACCGGTTACTGGACGCCGCATTTCCTTCCCGCGTGGATGAATGTCGCGCCCTACGACAAGGCAGTCCTGCTCCTGGTGAGTCCGATGATCTTCCTGGCTTTCGCGGGTCTCGCACTGATGTGAAGACCGAACTGCAGACAACCGCGGAGGGATCCGTAGCGGAAGCTGCGCTGTCGGCCTCCGAGGTTACCTTCGTCTACCATGGCGCGACCGTTCCGGCGCTGCGGTCACTCAGCTTCGAACAGAGGCGGGGTGAAATGATCGGAGTCATGGGGGCGTCGGGAGCCGGCAAGTCCACGCTCGCCAAATGCCTCAATCGCCTGATCCCCGAATTTGAAGGCGGTGAATTCCGCGGAATCATCGTGATCGGAAAGACCCGGCTCGACAGCCTGCGGGTGTGTGAAGCGGCGGCGCAGGTGGGGATGGTGTTTCAGGATTTTGAGGCGCAGCTGTTCTGCACCAGTGTGGAATTGGAAGTCGCGTTCGCGATGGAGCAGGTCGGCATGGACCGTGCCGAGATGAAGGCCCGGCTGGGTCCTGCACTAGAAGCGGTCGGTCTGCCCGGATTTGAGCAGCGTGATCCGACTTCCCTTTCCGGTGGGGAAAAGCAGCGGCTCGCGATCGCGTCGGTGCTGGCGCTGCGGCCCTCGATAATCGTGCTGGATGAGCCCACTACCGACCTCGATCCGGAAGGCAAGGCGGAGGTCTTCGACCTGATTGCCAAACTGCGCGGACAAGGCCTGAGCCTGATCGTCATCGAGCACGAATCCGAAGAGCTGCTCCACGCGGATCGGATCGTGCTTTTGCGCCAGGGCGGGATCGTAGCGGATGGTCCGCCCGCGGCGGTGATGACGAATTTCAATCTGCTCGAGCAGTGCGACGTGCGTTTGCCGGGCCTCAACCGGGTCCTTCACCTGTTGGGGATCGGCGCGCACGTGAGCGATGTCGATGCCGCTCATGAGGCAATCGTGCGGGCGTTTCCGAAGCTCCGCAATTCCAGGCCCGCCGCCCCCGCCGCAATGTCGAGCCCGAAGGCCGGCTCGGACCGAGGTTTCGCGGTGGCGCCGCTGGTCGAGGTAGTCGACCTCACGTTTGCGTATCCAGGTGGCGCCGCGGTGCTCCAGCACATTGGCCTGGAGATTCACGCGGGCGAGTTCCTCGCCATTGTGGGACAAAACGGGTCCGGCAAAACCACTCTCGCCAAGCACATCGTGGGTCTGCTGCAGCCAACCGCCGGGCGGGTAATGCTCGAAGGGCGCGACCGGGCAACGCTGCACGTGGCCGAGACCGCCCGCGAGGTGGGGTACGTCTTTCAGAACCCCGACCATCAGATTTCCGCGGCCAGCGTGTGGGACGAGGTCGCCTTCGGTCCGCGCAACTTCGGACTCGATGCAGAGGAACTCGATCGGCGCTGCCTGGAAGTGCTCGACGCGGTGGGGCTGCTCGATGCGCGCGACAGCGACCCGTTCTTGCTCAGCAAGGGCGAGCGACAGCGGGTCGCGGTCGCCAGCGTGCTGGCGCTGCGGCCTCGCCTGCTGATTCTCGATGAACCGACCACCGGACTCGACCATCGCGAGCAGCGTCGAATGATGGCGCTGGTCCAGGAACTCAACCGAAACGGAATCGCGATCGTGATGATCACGCATACCCCGTGGCTGGTCGCGGAATATGCAAAGCGGGTCGTGCTGATGCGCAAGGGGCGCAAGCTATTCGACGGTGCGGTGGAGGATTTCTTCGCCCAGGATGAAATCCTCGCCCGTTCCTCGTTCCGTGCCCCGCCCGTGACTCGCCTGGCGCGCAAGCTGGGAACCCTGGCTCTGACGCCGCAATCCCTGGTGGATTGGGTCAAGGAAATGGCCTGATGGCGATTTATCTCTACCTGGACCGCGACACCTTCGTGCATCGACTGCACCCGACCGTCAAGGTCGTCGCGCTGTTCGTGATGTTTTGGTCGGTGTACTGGGTCGACAATCCCATCGCGCTGTTGCCGCTAGGAATTTTTATGTTGTGGGTTGCGCAGGTTACCGGGTCGTGGCGCAACTTCTATCGCTATCGTTGGTATTTCCTGATTCTGATTTTCACGACCACGATCGTATGGATGTTCTTCTATCGGCGGGGAACTCCATTGATCAATCTGCCTTTCATCCACGTCAGTCGAGCCTCGCTGGTCTTTGGACTGGGACGAGGTATCAAGCTTTCCGAACTGCTCGCCGCTTCGGTGCTGTTCCTTTCCACCACCAGGGTGGAGGAATTTACGGTGGGACTGGCGAAGCTGGGAGTTTCTTACCGCGTGGGGTTCGCGATTTCGCTCGCGTTCAGGTTGGTCCCGCTGTTCATCGATTCGGCGATGACGATCGTCGACGCACAAAAGCTGCGCGGCTACGATTTCGATCATGGCAGGCTCTTCGAGCGCATGCGCCGATACGTCACGGTGGTGATTCCGGTTTTCATGGCAGCACTGCGCAGGGCCAACAACATGGCGATGGCGCTTGAAGCGCGCGGCTTCGGGCTTCGCAATCGGCCAACGACGCTGATTGAATATCCGGTCGTGGGCGCCGACGTGCTCGCCGCGGCGACCCTGTTTGTCATAGGGGCGGGATACTTTCTCATCTACTACACCGGCTACGGAGGCATCGCGATCAAATAGTCAGGACCCTTAAGCGGAAGGAGCCGGCCGCAGAAGCCACCCGGTCGGCGGAGCGGGGCCTTTGCTTTTTTCCGCGCGTCGCAGCGTGCTATTTATCCAGGATTGGTCCGCCGTTTTGCGGGAGGGACTGCGATGCTGTTTGTGATAATCGGTTACGACGGGCCCCGGGGCGCCGAACTCAGGCCGAAACTCCGGCCCGCCCATCTCGACAATCTGCGACCGTTTGCTGAACAAGGTAAAGTCGCGATTGCCGGACCCTTTACCGATGGAACCGGCAGTCTGATCATCGTCGACCTGGACAGCGAGGCGGAAGCACGGGCCTTTGCCGCGCGCGACCCGTACACGACCGGTGGAGTTTTTGAACGCGTCGAGGTGAAATCGTTTCGTCGCGTGTTTCCTGAATGAGTCGCCCTCGTGGAGTTGGAATGACTGGCGCATTGTCCGATCTCAAAATTATCGAAGTGGGCGAGATGGTCTCGGCCCCGTACTGCGGCAAGCTGCTCGCAGATCTGGGCGCCGACGTGATCAAGGTCGAGCGACCGAAGGTCGGGGACCGTGCGCGGACGCGCGGGCCGTTTCCGAAGGATGATCCTCATCCCGAGAAGAGTGGGCTTTTCTTGTATCTCAACGCCAACAAGCGAGGCAGCACTCTGGACCTCGCGCAGGGGGAGGGGATGGAGTTGCTGGAGAGGTTGGTGGCCGAGGCCGATGTCCTGATTCACAACGTGATGCCGTCGGATATGGACCGCGTTGGATTGACCTACGATCGGATGAAACGCGCGAATCCGAATCTAGTCATGACCTCGATCACCCCGTTTGGTCTGTCGGGTCCTAATCGAAACTGGCGCGCTGAAGACCTGACAGTATGGTGTGCCGGAGGCGTTTGCGTGCTGAATGGTGGTGGACCTGAGCACGCCGACCTTCCTCCGCTCAAAACTTTTGGTCAGCAATCCGGCTACCAGGCGGGAGTACATGCAGCGGTTCCGACCCTTGCTGCCGCATTTGCCCGGCTCAACGGCGAGGCAGGTCAACACATCGAGGTCTCGGGCCAGGAAGCGATAATCTCGCAGCTCGAGATGACCTTCGAGTACTGGCCTTACATGAAGATGATCGCGACGCGCCTGGGCCAGAAGCCGCTACAACCGGTCGAAACGATGCAGTGTAAGGACGGCTACATTTACTTATGCTGCATCGAGGAGCATCAATGGCGCGGGTTCGTGGAAATCATGGGTAACCCGGAGTGGGCCGGCGAGGAAATTTTCAAGGACCGGCTGACCCGCGCGCTCAACTGGGACGTACTTAAAGTGTTTCTTGAAGAATGGGTGAGCCAGCAGACGGTCCTCGACCTCTATCGCAAGGCCCAGGCAAAGCGGGTCCCCTTCGCGCCGGTGTCGACGATGGGTG
>JAFAHS010000043.1 GCA_019237115.1 Deltaproteobacteria bacterium | reverse complement strand
TCGCCCAGCTCGGATTTGCCAAGGCCCTGGCCGGCAAACTCGAGGTGTCGGACCAAGTCAGCCTGGACGCGACCGTGCGGGGCAAGCTCGCCGCGCTTTCAATCCACACGGCAAGCGATCTGACTGGGAATCGGGTTGCGTTCGCGGAATGGTTTCAGAAACCCGCCGGTACTACGCTCAAGTTTGCGGCTGATGCCTCGCGCAACGGCTCCGAACTCGGGGTATCCAAGGCGACGATCGTGCTCGGCGATCTCAACCTGGATGCGACCGCTATCAAATTTGGTGGTGGAAGCTTCAGCGGCAAGATCGACACCAATCGCTTCGACATTGCTTCGCTGGCCAAACTGGTGCCATCGGCCGCCAAGCTCGGAATCACCGGTAAGGGCGAAATTCATAGCCAAGTTGTCTGGGCGGGTGGCAAGGCATCGGCGAATGGTGTCGTAACGCTCGCGAGCGTGACGCTGGCGCGCCCGGGGGCGGGCGGTACCGCCGTCAGCGACCTTGCTGGCGACATCAAGCTCAACGGGACCGCGGCGGACATCGGGCCGCTGGCGTTCAAATTGGGCACCGGCCGCGCCACTCTGAGCGCGCATAGTGATCCGATTTTTCCCCCCAGGGCGACCTATGAGTTTACCGCCGACGCGCTTAAGACCGCGGATTTTTCACCCAAGCGACCTGCGAATGAGCAACTGACGGGGGTCCGCGCGACCGGCACGTTCTCGATGGCCAATGGGGTTGTGCTTGACGACAACAGGCTCACCTCCCCGGTCGGAAATCTAAACAACATTGCCTATACCGGACTCACGGTCGTCACTTCGCTGGCCGGCAAGCAACTGCGCGTTTCGCAGCTCCAGATGGGCGCCTTCGCCGGCTCGATTTCCGCCACCGCAGATGCGAGCTTGGAGAACGCGGGACCATTCAACGCCGCCGTTACCATGGCCGGTCTGGACGTCCAGCAGGCGCTCCTCTCGCAGAATGCCAAAGCTGCCGGCGTGGTGCGCGGATTTTTGAGCGGCCGGGTGCAGGTATCGGGCAAAAACCAGGGTAATTTCGATGCGATCAAGCCGACCCTCGCGGGCAGCGGGCAGGCGCAGGTGGCACAGGGCAAGCTGGTCGGCGTTAATCTCGGCGCGCAGGTTTTTGCCAAGACCCAGAATCTGCCAGTGATAGGTTCGCTGGTGCCTCAGTCGATCGCGAACAATCATCCCGAATTGTTCAGAAGCCCGGACACCGATTTCCAGCAAATGGGACTGACTTTCGTCATCCAGGGTCCGCGCCTCACGACCCACGACCTCGTGATGAAGACGGCCGACTACGCCATGAATGGCGACGGATGGTTCGACATGGACAAAAACGTCGACCTGGCGGCGCGTATCCTGCTTACACAGCAGCTCACCAACGAGATCATCGCGCAGAAGAAAAACGTCGTGTACGTCACCAACAATAGCGGTCAGATTGACATCCCGTTGCGCATCACCGGGCAGTTGCCGAAACTCGTTGTAGTGCCCGACGTTGCCGACCTTGCGCAGCGTGCAGGTCAGCGGGCCGTGGAACAGCAGGGACAAAAGGCGCTCGGCAAATTGATGGGCAACAAGGGACTCGGTGCCTTCCTTGGCGGTGGCGGCAACCCAAATGCAGGGAAGGGCGGGAGCGGTGGTAACAATCAGCCCGCAAATCCGCTCGACCAGCTGAAGGGTCTGTTCGGCCGGTAATTGTCACCCGGGTGGGATTCAACCTGGTTGCTGACTTTCGAGGAGGGGAACAACGGATGTTATCTTGTCTGGCCGCGCGCGCCGGATGGTAAGTATGAAACGGAATGCGAGCGCGGTCCCTTCGCATAGTCGAGAAAACTCTTTGATTTCGCTTTGAAGGGGGGCAGCTCCTTACAGATTGATCTCCACGATCGTTGCCCCCGAGCCTCCATGGTGTGGGTCCGCCGGATGGAACGAGGCGCAGTACGAGGAACTGCTAAGATATTCCTGAACCGCCTTGCGCAGCGCACCGGACCCGATCCCGTGTACGATTCGAACCTCGCGCTGATTGGTCAAGAATGCCTGGTCCAAGAAACTTTCCAATTTTCTTAGTGCCTCTGCGGTGCGCATTCCGATCAGGTTGAGCTGCACTTCACCGCTGCCCTCCGTGCTGTAGGTCACCGCGGGTCCGCGGGTGGGCGTCTCCGGCGCTTTTCCGCGCGCCCGCCTCAGGCGCTCGGGTGCCACTTCGATCTTCAGGCCGCCCCGTGCCACCACCGCGCGCCCCGGGTCGATCGAGAGCAGTTCACCACGAATCCCCCCGATCTCGACCTGGTCTCCCGGCTTCAGCGACGCGCCTGACTCGTCATCGGGCGGCCGTTCTTGCGGCGTTGGAGGCGCGGCCTGGTCCAGTTTTTCGGCGGCGCGAGCCACGAACGCGGTCAAATCACCGCGTGCCTTGGTGCGAGTCTTGAGATCGCGGATCACGTCCGATCCTTCGCGCCTGAGTTCTTCGATAACTCCCGAGACCTCGGTGCGCGCTCGCGCACGTTCCGCTTCGGCGCGCTGGCGCGCGCGCTCCGCTCGTCCGCGGGCTTCGCTGGACTCGCGCTCTGCGGTTGCGCGGCTCTCATGCAAGCGTTCCGTTTCCTGCGCCAGGCGTGCGCGTTCCGCTTCGAGCCGTTCGATAGCTTGTTCCAGCTCGAGGCTCCCGGTGCCGAGCGCCGCTCGCGCCGCGGCGACGATTTCACCGGGTAGGCCGAGACGGCTTGCGACCGCGAGTCCATAGCTCTGGCCAATCGTGTGCGGCTTGAGTCGGTAGAGCGGAACCAGCCGCTCGGGGTCAAAGTCGACGGCGGCGGCCTCGAACCCCGCACGCGAGTAGGCGTGCAGCTTGACGGCGGTCGAGTGGGTGGCGATCGCCACCACGCATTGGCGCGCCGCCAGATAATTCATCAGCCCAATCGCGAGCGCCGCACCCTCGGCGGGATCGGTCCCGGCTCCGGGTTCATCCAGAATGACCAGCGCGGGTTCGTCCAGCGACCGCACAATTTCCGAGAGATTCGCGATATGCCCCGAGAAGCTGGACAGATTGGCCTCGATAGACTGCTCGTCGCCGATGTCGGCGAACACGCTGCGAAAGACGGTGACGGTACTTCCCTCGCGCGCAGGAATGAGCAAGCCGGCCTGGGCCATCAGTGACAGCAGCCCGATGGTCTTGAGAGCGACGGTTTTGCCGCCGGTGTTGGGACCCGAGATGACGATTCCCCGCTGCCCCGGGGCGATCTTGACCTCGATGGGGATCACCTCGCGATGGGTTGCCAGCAGCAGCGGGTGGCGCGCGTCGCTCAGTTCCACTCGATCTTCGGCTATCTGGGGTTCTACTGCGCTCCATCGTTGGGCAAGTATTGCGCGCGCATTGAGACCATCGAGTTGGACCATTGCGCTGAAGGTCAGGAGTAATTCTTCCGCATAGCCGCCGGTCATTGCGGTAAGTGCGGCAAGAATTCGATGTTCTTCGGCCTCCGCTTCCCGCTCCAGCATCATGACGCGATTGTTGAGCTCGACCGCCCACATGGGTTCGACGAACAGCGTCTCGCCTGAGACCGAGCGGTCCTGCACGATACCCTCCAGCCGCTCCGAGTAGTTGAGCTTCAGGGGAAGTACGAAGCGATGGTTGCGCACGGTGACGACGTAGTCCGATACGAACGGTTCCATCCCCGAAGCGCTCAGCGAACGGAGGAGGCGCGCCTCCAGGTCGGCGCGCCCGTCGCGCAGCCTGGTCCTTAGTCGCTTCAGTTCCGGGCTGGCGTCGTCCAGCAGTCCCCCATCATCTCCAAGCGCCGACATCATCGCGTCGGCGAGTTCCTTGGGAGCCAGCAGGTTTTGATGGAGTGTCGCAAGGTGCGGCAGCCGTTCGACACGCGATCTGAGAAAAGCGCCGAGGGTGCGCGAGGCCAGCACGAAGTCGCGGACGGTGACCAGGGACAATCCGTCAAGCACGGCGCCCGTGCGCGATGCCGCGAGCAGGAGATTGCGCTGGTCGGCGAATTCGCGCATCGGCAGGGTGCCCGCGTGCGAGCGTAGCGCCACCATCTCGGCGCTGGCGCGAAGCCGGTCGCGGACCTCCGCCGGGTCGGTCGAAGGATGCAATTGCGCGATGGCCTCGCGCCCGGGCTCGGAAGCCGCATGTTCCGTCACGAGATGCAGAACCTTATCGAATTCCAGGGCTTTCAGATCGCGTTCGCGCATATCGAGGCCTTGCCCGCGCCTCCCCGCACGAGGCTTAAGTCGCCGAGCGTCGACGGGGTTCGGGCACACCAATCACGCCGCCGAGACTCATCCCACGCCGCGCGGCGCGCCTTCTCCCGAACGGAGAAGAAATCAAGCTAATATCTAGCCGAATCTCTCCCGTCAGGCATCAAGAGGACTTGCATGGAACGCATCGAGTCGCGCATCAGCCCGAGTTCCGCGGAATTCCGTGCCAATCAAGAAGTGATCGAGGCGCAGGTCACGAGACTGCGCGCCGAAATGGAGCGCATTCGACTGGGAGGACCGGAGCCGGCGCGCAAACGCCACGCCGAGCGCGGCAAGCTGCTGGTCCGCGATCGGGTACGCAAGCTTCTCGACGAAGCCAGCCCGTTCCTCGAATTGTCCGCTCTCGCCGCGTACGACATGTACGAAGATGATGCACCGGCCGCAAGCATTGTCACCGGCATCGGGCGGGTTTATGGCCGCGAAGTGATGGTGGTGGCCAACGACGCTACGGTCAAGGGCGGCACCTACTATCCGATGACGGTGAAGAAGCATCTGCGCGCCCAGGAGATCGCAACCGAAAATCGTTTGCCGTGTATCTACCTGGTCGATTCGGGGGGCGCTTTCCTACCGCTGCAGGCCGAAGTCTTCCCGGATCGCGAGCACTTCGGGCGCATCTTTTATAACCAGGCGCGTATGTCCGCGATGGGAATCGCGCAGGTGGCGGTGGTAATGGGATCTTGTACCGCGGGCGGCGCCTACGTCCCGGCGATGTGCGACGAGAACGTGATCGTGCGCAATCAGGGCACGATTTTCCTGGCCGGCCCCCCGCTGGTTCGTGCCGCGACCGGGGAGGAAGTAAGCGCCGAAGACCTCGGAGGTGGCGATGTACACACGCGGCTCTCCGGCGTCAGCGATCACCTGGCGGACGACGACCACGATGCGCTGCGGATCGCGCGCACCATCATCGAAAACCTGGGTTCGCGTACCGTCGCCCAGGATGCGTTTCAGCAGGACACTCCCGAAGATCCCTACTACGATCCCACCGAACTGTATGGCGTAATTCCGTCGGACACACGCAAGCCGTATGAGGTTCGCGAGATCATCGCGCGGCTCGTCGATGGGAGCCGGATGCACGAGTTCAAGCGGCGCTACGGGACCACCCTGGTGACGGGATTTGCACGGATCTACGGGTATCCGGTCGGGATCGTTGCCAACAACGGAGTGCTCTTCAGCGAATCCGCGCTCAAGGCCTCGCATTTCATCGAATTGTGCTGCGCGCGCCGTATCCCGCTCGTGTTCCTGCAAAACATCACCGGCTTCATTGTCGGCAAGCGTTACGAGCAGGGCGGTATCGCGAAAGACGGCGCCAAGATGGTCAATGCGGTCGCCAACGCACAAGTTCCCAAGTTCACCGTTATCATAGGCGCGTCGAACGGCGCCGGAAATTACGGGATGTGCGGCCGCGCCTACGGTCCGCGGCTCCTGTTCATGTGGCCGAATTCGCGCATCTCGGTCATGGGCGGAGAGCAGGCCGCCAATACCTTGCTCACGGTCAAGCTTGATCAGTTGAGGCGCGAAGGCGGCTCGATGAACGAGCAGGAACAGCGCGAGTTCACGCGTCCCACGCTGGAGAAATACGAACTCGAATCCAGTTGCTACTATTCGAGCGCGCGCCTATGGGACGACGGGGTGCTCGATCCGGTCGAAACCCGCAACGCGCTGGCGCTCGGAATAGCCGCCTCGCTGAACGCGCCGATTCCCGCGGCGGCGCAGTTCGGCGTGTTCCGCATGTAGCAAAGGATTGGCCTCATCTCGGCGAGAGGCGCAGCTTGCGACGGTACGGGTGAAAAATCAGCTGCGGCTGCAGAACTCGGGGTAAGCGGCTTGACGACCAGCGCGCCGCCGCCGAAAACGACGATTGCAAGCGGACGCTCTGTGTTGGCGGCAATATTGATACGGCGCCGCCGGCAGCAGTGTGATCCCGTCCACTATCGCGGTCATGATAACGGCCCGAAAGACGCCGATCCCAGGATGATACCTTCGAGGAATGTATGTCCCTGCTCCCACGGGTCGCGGAACATAGAAAACTGAGCAGCATGCCGTCAGTCACGGCGACCCCCCAATAAATCGAATGAACCCTCCCTGCGGAGACGCTGAACGGCCTTCCTGTGATGATGAGTGCAAGGATCCCACCCAGGCGCGCGAGAGGAATCTGATGATGAAGGTATCGCTCAGTCTTCCGGCGCCTGGGGAACGCGAGAGGCGAATCGAAAGCGACTCCTGAGGTTGCGTTGAGCCTTGCGCCGCATGACTAGGACGCTATATTCAGCAATAAGTATCTCGGCAGCGTGGTTGCTCGGGTGCGGAGATCCAAGAAGAGGAGCTTACATCGCCAATAGGTAAGAAAGGGCGGTTTGGCCTGGCACTGTTGGGAGTGGTGATCGCAGCGATCGCAGCGATCCTCCTCGTACACATCCGTGCAGTGAGGAGAGCCAAAGAGCTGGGGGCCAGCCAATGTCTCGAGCAATACGACGCCCTTCTCAAAGCGGCAAAGGAGGAATTGATAAAGGGCGATCGAACCGGCGCCATAAATTCCCTTCTGGCCGCCAGGGCTCAGCTCCATCGATGCGAAGTCCCGTCGGCACACTCGGTTTCCGGTGTCTGGCCTTACTAGCCCTTGCACCTGAGTCAGATCCTCCCCCGCGTCTTAAGCGAGTTTTGGGTTCGAGCTCCGCTGCCTCTCTGGAGCCAGGCCTTTCAAATTGTCCCGTCGGGGTGCCCTTGAGGTTGCGGCGCTCGGAAACCCGCATGAACTTTGTCGATGTTTGAAGTTTGTAAATCGCGAGCTCGCCCAAGCGCACTGAAGACGGCCTGGAGCCAAGAGGAGCAAAATTCAGTGTCAGCTCCAGACGGGGCTGCTGATTCCCTTTGCAGTTGAATACCTCGTAAAATCACGTAGCCCTTGCCAGGATCCAATAAGGAACTATCCCTTCGGATGCCGATGCAAGAAACCGAGGGAAGCGGGGCCACTGGTTCGGCCGCGGTGGTAGAGAACGTGTATCTTTTGCGCCAGAGCCTTTTCCGCCTTTTGCGGGAAAGCGTCTGCACCAGCAGGCAGAGAAGAGCTGGCTGCATCGGCGCTTGGCGGGGGAACACTTTCCCGCGCGCAGCGTATTGTCTGCCCCAACTTGCCGCTGCGCGACTATGCTCGATCTTGCTCGCAATAGCGCTGGTAGCGCTGCCGGTCGCTGAAACCAATAGCAGTGCGCCTCCTGTTCTGACTCCCCTCCAGACTGACCTCGTACCGCTAGGCGAAAGTATTCAGGTGCCGCAGGTGCTGCCTATTCAGTTCGGTACGGTGCGACTGCCCACGCGGAATTACCTCTTCGTCGCTCCCGCTGCATCGGCAGTCCTTCCGATCTTTCTCGGCCATGCTGCGCGCAACGCGATGCCGCCGTGCCGCAGTTTGTCTGAGCGGACGCTCCCTTGGTTACGTGCGCCGCCTCGGCGCTAATCGTTGCTTTCGCAATTCCTATGTCACCGAACCGCGAACCAACTTTTGTTGGGATCGGGCGGTCGGCATTCAGGAACCTGAACAACATCTTTTCGTAACGATTGGTTATTCCACCCGGCGCAGCCTGGTTGGCTAAGATTTACGTTCTCGAAAGGCGCTCCGAAGAAAGGTCGATCGAGTTGAGAGAAAAATCAAAACGGCGCGCGAGGTAGCGATTGCGTATGGTGCGATCCCGCATCCGCGACGTGGATCATAAGCGACGTTCGCATCCGCGCCAGCTGCGCCATGGAGTGGATTCGTGTATCCGAGGGCCAGAATCATACTGTTTCAGACGTTGGCGATAACGGTGGTGATGGGCTGCCTGGTGCGCAGTGCGGACACGCAGACGCCGATGTCGTCGAACACGCAGACAGCGTTTTCTGTCGGTCAAACCCGCAACGCCAAATTGACGTTACCGCTAGGAAATCCTTCGCCCCAGGCGCCGGGCCACTCCTACGAGGAGCCATTGACCGCGGATCAATTGATAAGGATTGCCATGGAAGTGAATCCTCAGGTCAGAGCCACACGGGAACAGTGGAACGCTGCGCAACATCAGATCCTGCAAAATTACGTCCCTGCCGACCCGGTATATACCTTCACCAACGTAGAGAGCAGCGCGCACTTCAACGCCGCGTCGCGCAACTTCAACCTGACCGAGAATTTCCAGTTTCCAGGAGTAGCGTTCCTCCAGGCGGATCAAGCAAAGCTGACCGCCGAGATCGCGCGTTTGACCTATCAAGCAGCGCTGCGCGACCTGCGAGCCGGGGTCGAGACCGGGTATTACCAGGTGCTGCTGGATGAGGGGCTGATTGCAATCAATGCTGAGAATATCAAGAACCTGAAACAGGTTGTTCACGTAACCCAGATCCAATACACGGCGAGCCAGGCCCAACAGTCCGATCTAATCGGCGCCGAGTTCAATCTGGAGCAGGCTCAGTTGCAGCAACGGCAGTACGCGACCAACCGCCTGAACGACCTGGCGGGACTGAATCAACTGCTCTACCGGAAACCAGGGTCGCCGTTGAACCTTGAGCGGAGGATCGAGTTGAAACCGCTGGAGCTCCGGCTCGATACCGCAGTCGAGACCGCAACCCACGCGCGCCAGGAGATACTCCAAGCCGCGCTCAGCGAGAAAAACTCAACCACCGCGCTGAAACTGGCGAACATGGAATACCTGCCCAACTACACGCTGTCGGGAGAATTCGACCATATCTTGCAAGAGGGCGCGGAACCGCTTCCCGGCGTGACCCAAGTCTACAGTTTCGGCATCGGATTCAACGTTCCGGTGTTCTTCTGGTACCACCAGCGCGAGGACGTGTTCGCGGCGCAACACACGTTGCAGGCCGCCAGGTACAGTCTCAACTCGGTCCTTAGCCAAACCGAGGCAACGGTTACGCAATTGTACAACTCCGCACAATTCGCGTACGAGTCGGCACAAGAATATAACGGGGCGCTGATCCCCCTGGCCGACAAGCAATTCAGAGTGGCATTGATCGCTTATCAGACGGGCAAAGTCGACTTCCTGACTTTGTCCTCGGCGCTACAGAACACCTACGCGTCGCGCCTCACTTACCTTCAGAACGCCAATCAGTACTTCGCCGGACAAGTGGCGCTGGAGCAAGCGATGGGGGTTTCGATACCCAGATGAACAACGCTACCGCAACGAAGCGCGCACATCTCATGGGGCTCTTGAGTCTAACCAGTGCCTGGTTAGTCCTGAGCATGCTTGGCGGTTGCGAAAGATGGACGCCGAGTCGTGCCGACCCCGATTCCGTGTCGGCTGAAATAGCGAGCGGTTACTACATCAGGCCCTCTGAAAAAGCCACCGTGGTTCATGCGGCGGACGGCCGCCAGTTGATGATGATCCCCCATCTTCAAAGCCAGGAAGGGTCGATCGGCACGGTAAGAGAGGTGCCCCTGCCGGGGGTTTTGGAAGCCACGGGGCTGGTGACGTTCGACGACCGTCTGGTCTCGACCATCAGCTCGCGGGTCGCGGGGCGGATCGAGGAAATGCGGACCTCGCAATGGGAGATGGTCGAGCGCGGTCGGGTGGTGATGGTGCTGTTTAGCCCTGACTTCATGACCGCGGAGGAAGAGTACCTGCAAGCAACCTCGGGCCGGAGCAACGGCCGCAGCACACCCGCGGAAACCTCATATGGCATGCCGGTACACGGCGTCGACATTTCGACGAGCCTAAGGGCGGCCGCCATTCGCAAGCTCGAGCTGCTGGGCTTTTCGCCCGCGGATATCGCGGCGATCCGCGTACCCAGCACGTCGGTCGCGATGCGTGCGCCGATCAGCGGAATTATCGTGAGCAACAACGCCATGCGCGGCCAGCAGGTCAATCCGGGCGACCAGCTGTTCTCTTTAGCCACCCTGCAGCGGGTCTGGATCACCGCAGACATTTACCAAAGCGACATGTCTCGCGTGCGGATCGGACAGAATCTGGAGGCGGTTACCGCTCCTTATCCGGGAGAGATTTTCAAGGGCACCGTTCAGAGGATCAGCCCCGCCCTGGATCCCAACATCCACACCATGCAATTGCGCTGTCAGGTCGACAATCCCCGCTCCCTGCTCAGGCCGCAAATGCTTGCGCGGGTGCGGCTGATAACCCCCCCTGGGCTGGCGCTCGTGATCCCGCAGAAAGCGTTGGTCTTCGATAACAACGCCTATTTCGCGTTCATTGTGGCCGGTCCGGATGCGATCGAGCGGCGGAGAGTCGCGATCGGCGATTGGAAAGAGCCCGGATTCGCCCGCGTGGTAAACGGCATCCAACCAGGCGATCGATTTCTGACGGAGTCCCTCAAATTCAACTCCTTGTGGCATGCCGCTCGCAGCAAGACCTGATGAGAGATTTAGCGTGCGCACAGCTTGTCAACACGCGGAGGACGGGTTTTTTGCGTGAGCTCCGGTCAGACACACCCGATATGAGAATGACAACCCGATTGAGAATATCAGGGCTTAGCCTGCTCGCGCCCGCGCTCCTCTTGATGTTCCTTGGATGTGACAGTCCCAAGATGAGCCGGTCTGCCTCGGACACTCCAACTACCGGTCTGCAATTGCTTCACCAGAGCGGCGGCGCGGAGTGGATGGCGGTCGATCTCTCTCAAATCGAAGGTCTGTCCGTGGGCAGCGCCGAGGTTGTTCCCCTGCCGGGAGTACTCGAGGCGGTTGGCCAGGTGAATTTCGACGATCGTCTGGTCTCAACCATAATCTCGCGAGTTACGGGCCGCCTCGAAGACATCCGAGTCTCGCAATGGGATACGGTGCGTGCCGGCGAGAATATTCTCTCGCTCTACAGTCCCGATTTCATGACCGCGGAGGCCGAATATCTCGAAGCCTCCTCCGGCAACGTGCGTCCCGCAGCAGGACCGGGGATACCTGCCGGTACCTATGCTATGACCGCCGACCTGAAGAGCGCGGCGATCAAAAAACTTGAGCTACTTGGTCTGTCGCCCGCCGACGTCGCGGCCATCAAGCAACCCGAGCCTTCGCGCTGGATGCGTGCGCCGATTAGCGGAATTGTGGTGAGCAAACTTGCCTTGCGCGGTGCACTGGTTAATCCGGGAGACCAACTGTTCTCACTGGCAACCCTGGAGCGAGTATGGATTACTGTCAATATTTATGAGGATGACCTTGCACGGGTTCATACCGGCCAGCAGTTAGAAGCGGTCACCCTGGCTTACCCAGACATCACCTTCAGGGGCGTGGTCAACCGAATCAGCCCCAATCTCGATCCCAACGTCCACACGCTACAGGTTCTTTGTCAGATCCAAAACCCGGGGCAGAAACTCAAACCGCAGATGATGGCGCGAGTGCGGATCGTGACTCGCCCCGGTACGGCTCTGGTTGTACCCCAGACCGCACTGGTTTTCGACGGCAACGTTTACTACGCCTTCGTGCAAACCGGCGCGAACACGGTCGAGCGGCGCCCGGTCGAAATTGCGACGTGGAACGATCAAGGCTATGCGCGCGTGGTGTCCGGACTCAGCCCTGGCGAGCGTGTGATAGTTCGTAAGTCGCTTCTGCTAAATGCCCTCTGGCGTGCGGCACACGGAATGAGCTCCTGAAGGCTGGGAGACAAGCGAAATGATCAAGCTTCTAATGGACTGGGCGCTCGACGAACGCCCCATCGTGATCGGACTGGCGCTGCTCCTGGTAATTGCCGGCCTTTATGCATTCCATGAACTGGATATTGAGGCTTACCCGGATCCGGTACAGCCGGACATAGAGCTTACCACCCAGCCTTTTGGATATAGCGCGGAGGAAGTAGAAAAGCTCGCCACAATTCCGCTCGAGTGGGGCCTGGCGGGAATGCGCAACCTTGAGTCAATCCGAACTATTTCGCTGTTCGGTTTATCGGATGTTAAGTTGTTCTTTAGCTGGGACAGCGACTACTTCCAGGATCGCACCGATGTCCTCAACCGACTCTCACTGATTACTCTTCCTCTGCCGCCCGGCATCACCCCTGGGCTGAACCCGGATAATCCGATCGGCGAGATATACCGCTACCGAGTGGTGAGCCCCAACCATGATTTGCTGAGCGAGAAGGAGGTCCAGGACTGGATACTGGAAAAGCAATTCAAGACTGTTCCATACATAGAGGACGTGGCGGGATTTGGCGGACTGACGAAAGAATATCATGTGGAGGTCGACCCGGACAAGCTAACTCACTACGGAATGTCGCTGCCTACCCTGACCGCCGCAATCGCGAACGCGAACATCAATGTCGGCGGCAACTACCTGGACGTCGGCGAGCAATCCCTGGATGTCCGGGGCGTGGGATTCATCCACAGTCTGGACGATATACGTAACATTACCCTCAACACCAACAACGCCACGCCAGTTCGGGTCACCGAGGTGGCGGATGTGTCGATCGGCCACGCCCCGCGCCTGGGAATTGTGGGCATGAACGACAACAACGAGATCGTCCAGGGAATCGTGCTGATGCGCAAGTATGGCAATACCCTCGAAGCCCTCGACGGCGTTGAAGCCAAGAACCAGCAGCTCAACAACTCTGGCATGCTTCCCAGAGGATACAAGGCGGTCCCGTACTACGATCGGCGGGAATTGGTCTACACCACCCTGCACACGGTATTCGAAAATCTCGCTTTGGGAATGGTGCTGGTTTTCTTGGTCCTGTTGTTCTTTCTTGGCAACCTGCGAACCGCCATCATCGCGGCGATCAACATACCGTTGTCGATGTTTGGAGCGTTCATACTGCTATATCTCACCGGAACGCCAGCCAATCTTCTTTCGCTTGGTGCAGTAGACTTTGGGATAATCATCGACTCGACCATCATAGTTATCGAGAACATTTACCGTCACCTGACCACCGACCCTTCGGAAACCGAAGACACGGTGCGTCTGATTCGCCGTGCCTCCGTCGAGGTGGGCGGTCCAATGTTCTATTCGACGTTGATCTTCATCATTGCATTCTTGCCGCTATTCACGATGAAAGGTGTCGAGGGTGTGATCTTCTCTCCGATGTCGCACACCTATGCATTTGCGCTGACCAGCGCAATTCTGCTGGCGGTGACGCTCACTCCGGTGCTGAGCTCTTTCCTACTCCGCAGGGGTATGAAGGAAACCAACAATATCGTGTGGAGATCGTTCCACCGCTTCTATCACAATCTATTCGTCAGGATCTTGCACTACCCGCGTTTGACACTCGTCGGAATCGGTGGGGTTATGATCGCGGGACTGTCGTTCTTTCCTTACCTGGGAGGTGAGTTCCTGCCCAAGCTCGAGGAGGGAAATATCTGGGCCCGTGCGACGCTTCCGCTGACCAGCTCGTTAACCAATGCCAATGAGGTTATGGCAAGCGCGCGCCGGGTATTCCTGTCGTTTCCGGAAGTAAACCAAGTAATCTCTCAAGCCGGCCGGCCTGACGACGGATCAGATACGACTGGATTTTTCAACCTTGAGTTCTTCGTCGATCTGAAAGACCAGAGTCTATGGCGGCGCGGCCTGACCAAAGACATACTCGTCGCGCAGATGGCCGATAAACTGAACGCGCGTTTTCCGGGTGTGAGCTTCGGTTTTTCCCAAAACATAGAGGATAACGTCGAAGAAGCTCTATCGGGGGTTAAAGGAGTCAACTCAATCAAGGTCTATGGTCCTGACCTGAGCGTTGACGAGCAGATTGCAAACACGGTCAAGGAGGTGGTTAGCGGCGTGCCGGGGATGGTCGATATGGCCGTATATCGAGCGATGGGGCAACCCAACCTGCTGATTACCCCCAACCGGGCCGCCTGTTCCCGATACGGATTGAATGTCGGCGACGTCAACGGGGTGGTCACGGCGGCGATTGGCGGGTCGGCGGTCACCCAGGTGCTTCAAGGTGAGCGGGCCTTCAACCTGGTGGTGCGTTGGGAACCGAAGTATCGTGCAAGCTTGGAGGCGATCCGGCAGATCAAAATTGCACAACCAGGCGGCGGTTATGTGCAACTTGACCAGGTCGCGGACATCAAGACCGTTGAAGGCGCCTCCTTCATCTATCGCGAAGGACTTCAGCGCTACGTGCCGATGCGGTTTGATGTCCGCGGGCGTGACATGGAGTCCACTGTGGTGGACGCCAAACGTGCGGTGGCCAAACAAATCAAGTTGCCGGAAGGCGTTCGCCTCGATTGGCAGGGCGAGTACAACGAACTTCAGAAAGCCAATCGGCGCTTTGCAATAGTCATTCCCCTGGCGCTGCTGTTGATTATGGGCGTCCTCTACGCGGCAACATTATCCGTCGTCAATACGGCGATCCTGATGGCACAGGTCCCCTTGGCGTGTTTGGGTGGGGTATTGGCGCTGGTCATAACTGGTACGCCATTCAGTATTTCGGCGGCGGTAGGCTTTATTTCAATTTTTGCTATCGCAATCATGGACGGTATTCTGTTGAACTTTTATATCCATCAGCTCTGGAATGAGGGCTACACCGTGCTTGATTCGATCGTGATGGGTGCCGATCGGCGATTCCGGGCACTGATGATGACGGCCTTGGTCGACGGGCTAGGCCTGTTGCCGGCGGCAATGTCAACTCGAATAGGCGCGCAGGCCCAACGACCATTGGCAATCGTAGTCATTGGAGGTGCGATTTCGATCGCGCTGTTCACCCGGGTATTTCATCCAACTCTGGTCTATGTTTTTCACAAGCAACTTGGTCTGAGTGATGAGGGTGAGCGACTGGAAGCTCCACCATTTGAGGCCCACTGAGCATTGGGAACGAGCCTAAGCGCGGCGGACGAAAATGATTGATTGCCCGAGGCTCTTGAAATCCGTTGGCTCTCGCCCGCAAACGGCTGTTTGAGGGCTCGCTCGCCTTCCGCTTCGAAATTATGGGGGGCGACTCAGTGGGACGAGGCACCTCGGTCCTGCTGGCCGCGTACCTCGCGGCGCGTCAGGTGCCCGGAGTTGTCGTAGTACTCTCTCACGTCGACGGCACCACGCTCGGTCGGATCGCGTTCCACGATCGCGAGCGTACCGTCGGGGCGGAAGGTTTTGACCATTTCCGGCCGTCCGTCGAAGTCGTCGTCATGGACTTCCCGCACCAGAACTCCGTGGGAGTACTGCTGCACGAGATCAACCTTCCCGTTGAAATTCCGATCGCTTTGGACCTCCACCATCTCATTGTTGCGGAAGGTCCGAATCAAGTCAGGCTGTCCATCTCCGTTGGTGTCGATCTCGATCTGATATTCACCGGGCCCCGTGCGAGCCACCCACTGATCGGCCTGGCCGTTGCTACGACGATGCGTGACGGTTCGAGTTTGCGCTCGCTGGCAGGAAAAAAGTGTGAGCACTAGCGCAACATACAAAGCCGCGGTTGCGCGCATAACTTTTTATTACATACGGTCATGCGATCCTTCAACTGTGCTCGCTGGTCCTGCCGTGATGGCCGCCTTCGCCACCAACCGACGAAAATGCGCGGCGCTGCTCCCTTCAAATTGAAATGCGGTTGCATCAATTTGAAGAGGCCCGGTTTCCGAGGATCCGAAAAGCCTTGCGCCTAACGGCATCGAAGCCAGTGGCACGGTTGCTGCTGGAGGTCCTATGGGGCGCCGCCGCGGAGGATCACTCATACCGCAAAAGCCCCCAGATCGCTTCAGGAGTGATTGAATGGTTACCGGAGGGCTACTGAGCAAGTTCCAGGGTTCGCAGGGGAAGCGTCGTCTCATTGACAGCCTAAGAGCGCAACGGCTGGTCCGGGAAGAAGATGTGGCGCAAGCGCTCGCCAACTGCGTCAGACTCGAAGAGGTCCCTTACGGCGCGACGATCATTACTCAGGGTTCCTCGGATCATGACTTGGTTTTCATCCTTGCGGGAGTTTTCTTCATCACCGTCGGACGACAGGTGGTGAGCCGGCGCACGGCCGGTGAACACATCGGCGAAATGGCGGTCGTCGATGGCGAGGCACCAAGGTCTGCCACGGTCACCTCAGGCTCGGAGGCCGTGATCGCGCGAATTTCGGAGCCCGAGTTTTTGGCGATCGCCGACCGATTCCGATTCCCCTCCCTTTGGAGACGGATCGCGCAGGAGTTGGGTGGTCGCCTCCGTCGCGTGACGCGCATGCGTCGAAACGGCAGACTGACGGATTACGCCGCCTGAAATTGTCGTTTCACCTCGCGTGACCCCGATTCTTTAAGCGGCGGAAGCCGCCTGAGGTCTCGAGGTCCTTCGCCCATAAGCCCCGGCCCCCGGCCCGCGCGGCTCGAAGCGATTCACGGCCTCGAATTCGAGAAATTGCGGACTATCAGTTGCAATCCGTTGTACTGCCGCCGTACCTATCCTGTGCTACACAGGTCGGCAGCTGGCCGGCTCTGGGAACTGGCGCTCAAGTTGATCGCGGGCCCGTCGGCATCGCATTTTTCGGAGGCTTTCAAAGATGACCTACAAGGTGGGCGCGAGCCCGCGGCGACTCCTTTCGTTTGCCGTCCTGGTGTTCCTCGGCCTGACGTCGGTCGCTCATGCAGAAACGACAGAGCCGACGCAATTTAATGCGCGGATACGGCTGGCTGCTGCTCTCCGCGGTCCTGGTTTTGATGATGACCATCCCGGGACTGGCGCTGTTTTACGGAGGGATGGTACGGCGAAAGAACGTCCTTTCCACCCTGATGCAAAGCTTCATCCTGGTCGCGGTCGTTTCCATTCAGTGGGTCATGTTTGGTTATAGCGTTGCGTTCGCACCGGGTAGCGCACTGATCGGATCGTTTGCATGGGTTGGCTTGAACGGCGTGAGCGCATCGGTCCCGTTTGCCGGCTACTCCGCCACCGTGCCTCACCAGGCGTACATGATCTATTAATGCATATTCGCCATCATCACACCTGCCCTGATAACCGGTGCGATCGCGGAGCGGATGTCGTTCAAGGGATTCCTGCTGTTCAGCATCCTGTGGACCACTCTCATCTATGATCCGTTGGCGCACTGGGTATGGGGCGTGGGCGGACGGATTCACGTTCTGGGCGCGCTCGATTTTGCGGGTGGCACGGTAGTACACATCTCGTCGGGTGCCGCCGCGCTGGCAGGAGCTCTATCGCTCGAAAAACGGCAGGGGTACCTGCGCGAGCCAATGCCGCCCCACAATCTTACGCTTACTATAACCGGAGCCGGGTTGTTGTGGGTGGGGTGGTTCGGGTTCAACGCTGGCAGCGCGCTTGCTGCAAGTAGTCTTGCGATCTCGGCCTTCGTTGCAACCCATCTTGGCGCGGCGGCTGCAACGCTGGGCTGGGTATTCGCCGAATGGTACGTCGCGGGCAAGCCGACGACCCTCGGTGCCGCATCCGGAGCTGTCGCCGGGCTGGTCGCGATCACTCCCGCGGCCGGGTTTGTCGGCCCGATCTCCGCAATAGTAATCGGAGCTGCGGCGGGTGTGGCGTGCTTCGCAGCGGTGAGGATGAAAGCCAGGTTCGGCTACGACGACGCACTCGACGTGGTCGGGGTTCACATGGTCGGGGGAACGCTCGGTGCGCTCCTGACCGGGGTGTTTGCCAGTGTCGCAATCAATTCTGCCGGAGCCGACGGGCTCTTCTTCGGAAACCCGGGTCAACTCCTCATGCAAGCGGTCGCAGTGCTTGCCAGCTTCGCATTCTCGTTGGTGGGCAGCACGATTCTGCTCAAGCTGACCGAAGTGCTGGTCGGAATCCGGGTCTCGACTGAAGGCGAGCAGGCCGGCCTCGATCTAAGCGAACACGAGAAGAGTGCTTACGCATTTGAGGCATGAATGAGGCCAGCGCTCGGTCGCCGGCGTACCTCATCGATAACACAGAACCGATGCACCCCGGGGGACATTTTCGCCAGCTCTTTCACAATGAAGCATTCACCTTGAGCGTGTGCCGCTTCCAACGGCGTTAGCCCAACCGCCCTTGAGCATCACTGTCGACATAAAGAAGCGTCATTTCGGTAGTCATTGGACAATCGCGCAAGCACGGCCCTTGCATCATTAAAATCTGCATCGCTCACCGATGAGCGATGCCTTTTGCATTACCAACTCAACCGAACGGAGAGTACTCGGGCGATGTGGCTGCTTCCAATCTCAATGCTGGTTACCACCGTGGCGCTCGCAATTCCACTGAGCCGCTACCTCGCGTGGATCATGAAGGGCGAGTATCATGCGCCGCGATTCCTGAAGTGGTTTGAAGATCGCCTTGACCTCGGCAATCAGAATTGGAAGCAGTACACCGCAGCACTTCTGATCTTCAACATTTTGCTCTTCGGCTACAGCTACTTGGTGATGTTCATCCAGCCGTGGATGCCGCTCAATCCGCTCCATCGCGGGATGCTCGCTCCCACGACAATCGCGCATGCGGCCATGTCATTGAGTACCAACACCGACCTTCAGCACTGGTCGGGCGATGTCCAGTTTTCAAACTTCACTCAGATCTTCGCGATGATCGCCAACTTCTTCTTTTCAGCATCGATTGGCTTCTGCGCTCTGGCCGCGATCATTCGGGCTCTCAAGTACGGCCCCGACAAGGTCGGCTGCTTTTTCATCGACATGTGGCGGGTGATGATCTACATGTTCCTTCCGATTGGCTTCCTGTTTTCTTTGGTCTGCCTGCAACAGGGAATGCCGATGACCTTCAAGTCAGCGGAACTCGTCTCCACCGTTGAACCTGCGGCAATGGGCAGTTCCGACAGTGGCGTGGCCAAACAGCAAACGGTTATCCTGGGTCCGCTGGCCGCGTTTCTCCCGATGAAGCAGCTCGGCACCAACGGCGGCGGCTTCTACGGCGCGAACTCGGCCCATCCCTTCGAGAATCCAACCGCGCTGACCAACTTCCTGGAAAGCGTGGCAATGATGCTGTTTCCGATGGCGCTGGTCCTCATGTACGGCCGAATGCTCGGCAAGTTGAAACACGCGTGGGTCATATTCTCGGTGATGATGGTCCTGATGGTGGTGACTATCGTCTGGTCCGTCTATTTCGATACCTACAAGCCCAATCCCGGCATCACGTCGCATTCGGTTGAACGGAAATTCGAGCTGGGCACAAAGGATGGGAAAAAACCAGTCGTATTGCCGGCGGTCGCCGGGCTGCCGGTCGATCAGCATCTGGGAAATCTCGAGAGCAAGGAACTGCGTTTCGGAACCTCGGCCGGGGCGACCTTCGCCGCGATGACGGTGGATGTCACCTGCGGCGCAGTAAACTGCGCTCACGACAGTCTCAACCCGATGGCCGCGGTTTCTCCGATGGCCGGCATGTGGGTCAACTGCATATACGGCGGCAAGGGTGTCGGCATGATCAACATGCTGGTGTTTTTGGTCATCGGCATCTTCGTGGCGGGACAGATGGTCGGGCGAACCCCCGAGTACCTCGGCCGGAAGATCGGCGGGCGCGAAATGAAACTGGCGATGATCGGCCTTCTGATTCATCCCATCATGATTCTGTGGCCCACCGGCATCTTTGCGGCCACGCCTTGGGGCCAGAAAGCAGCCTTCAATCCAGGCCCGCACGGATTTTCTGAAATCATGTATGAGTTCTCCTCCGCCTCGGCCAACAATGGGTCCGGCTTCGAAGGACTCGGCGATACCTGGGGCCTAAATGACAACCCCAACCCAGCGCCAACCAGCCAGGCGTGGGATATCGCAACCGTAATCGTCATCTGCATAAGCCGGTTTATCCCAATCATAGCGCCTATTGCTCTGGCCGCCGGGATGGGGGCAAAGAAAGCCGCGCCTTTCGGGTTGGGAACCATGCGCGACGACACGCCTACATTCGCTTTCTTGCTGATGGGCACCATCGTCATCATCGGTGCCCTCCTGTTTCTGCCTGTCGCCGCGTTGGGACCGGTCGCGGAGCATCTGGGGCCGATTCCCTTTGGCGGATAGGTCTACTCACGAGTCGGCCGACGCGGTTGGGTTTTGGCGAGAGCTCAGAACCGGAGAACCCATTGCACCGATTAGGTTCGCCAGCGCCGTAGTGCACAGGTTCGACACTCTAAGCTCGGCTGGATATTCGCTGGTAGGGACTGGTCGAGCTCATCCCGCTCGCGCCCTGCATATAGCAACCGACTCCGGTGCACGCGCGGACTCTTCCTCCGATCAGCGGGCAACTGCCAAAAACCGGGCGCCCTCGATGCAAAGCTATGGAGATGCGAGAGTTCTTGGGTGCTCGGTTCTCGTTCTTGCGGGGAACGTGACCCTGACTATCGAAGGGCGGCAGCCCCAGCCACGTGACCTTTCAAAATGAATTCCGGTTCGATGCAAAACTCAGTCTGGGCTCGAGACCGTTGACCGGTTTCGCTTGTCGCAGGTGGTTTATCGATGCTGGCACTCTTGTTGCTGAACAACGGTCATCGGACAAACCGCAAAAAGCGGTTGTCCAGAGAAATGTGACTTCAGGAGAGGTAGCGCGATGGACCTGATGATTTGGGTGCCGATAACGTTTTTGCTTGGCGTCGGATCGATGCTGCTTTGCTACGCGTTTCTGATCGCCTGCGAGAACATCTAGGAGTTAGCGCCATGATCTATGTCACCGCGGCCGTTTGCGTTTTTCTGTTCGTCTACCTGACCGTTGCGCTGGTTCGTCCTGAATGGTTCTAGAAGCGACATCCGCGTGGTTCTAGGAGCGACACGTTCGAGGTAACGACCATGACTCAATTTTGGCTGATTCCCGCGGCGCTCATCGTAGCCGCCGTCCTAGTTTCCATTCCGCTCAGCAAATACGCGGCGTGGATTATGGACGGTCAATACCGCCCACTTCCGGTGTTCCGCTGGATAGAACGAAAGCTCGACAGCGGACCGCAGGACTGGAAGCAGTACGTCGCCGCCTTACTGATTTTCAACCTGATGCTGTTCGTCTGGGGCTATCTGGTGCTCGTGCTGCAGCCCATTATGCCGCTGAATCCGCGCGGCCTGGGCATGCTGGCGCCCACGACCATCTTTAACACCGTCACCTCATTCATGACGAATACCAACCTGCAGGATTACTCGGGCGATGTTCACTTTTCGAACTTCAGCCAGATCTTCTTCGTAATAAGTAACCAGTTCATTTCAGCCGCGGTGGGATTCTGCGCTCTTGCGGCAATCATTCGTGCTTTCCGCGGAGAAACGAAAGTTGGCAACTTTTTTGTCGATATGTGGCGGGTACTTATCTATATGTTCGTTCCCGCCGCGCTGCTCTCTGGCGTGCTTTTCCTGCAGCAGGGTATGCCGATGACCTATCAGAGCACGGTGCAGGCCACCACGGTGGAACCCGGGGCGATGGGAACCGACGACAAGGGAGTTGCCAAGCAGCAGACCATCGTCGTGGGGCCCGTCGCCGCGATGATTCCGATCAAGCAGATCGGAACCAACGGCGGCGGTTTCTTTGGCGCCAACTCGGCGCATCCCTTTGAAAACCCCAGCGCCTGGACCAACTTCATCACCTGCTTCGACATGATGATGTTTCCTTTTACGCTGGTTCTGATGTTCGGAAGGATGCTCCGCAAGGTGCGGCACGCGGTCGTCATCTATGGAGTGATGCTGACGTTGATGATCGGAATGATTGTGTGGGCAATCGTGTTCGAGCTCAAGCCCAACCCCGGCCTGACTGCTCATCCGACCAGTGTCACCTACAAGATCCCTAGTGCAACGGCCAAGGGTGGCTTCCGCGAAATCGCGGTTCCCGCGGTGGCGGGTCTGCCCCTCGATCAGCATCTTGGAAATCTCGAAGGCAAGGAGATGCGTTTCGGCACCGTTGCTGCACCGACCTTCGCGGCTTTGACTACGGCGGTCACCTGCGGCGCGGTCAACGGTGCGCACGACAGCCTCAATCCGCTTACCGGTCTGTCACCCTTCGTCGGGATGTGGCTCAACTGTGTCTTTGGCGGCAAGGGCGTCGGTATGATCAACCTGCTGCTGTTCCTCATAATCGGTGTGTTCATTGCTGGACAGATGGTAGGCCGTTCTCCCGAGTATCTCGGGCGCAAGGTCGGCGCTCGCGAAGTAAAGCTCGCAGTTGTCGCGCTGCTGGTTCATCCCCTGCTGATTCTGGGACCCACCGGTCTGTTTGCCGCTACCAACTGGGGAACCAAAGCGGAGTTCAACCCTGGCCCCCATGGGTTTTCCGAAGTGACCTATCAGTTCAGTTCGGCGTCGGCGAATAATGGTTCGGGATTCGAGGGCCTGGGCGACACCTGGGGCTTCAACGCGAACCCCAATCCGGCCCCGACCAGTCGGTCCTTAGACCTCTCAACCGGCCTGGTGATGCTGTTCAGCCGCTATCTGCCAATCGTCGCACCGATCGCGATGGCGGCTTTCCTGGGAATCAAGAAGGAGGCGCCATACGGCCTGGGCACGATGCGCGACGACACAATGACGTTCTACTTCCTCCTGCTCGGCACCATCGTGATTATCGGCGCGCTGCTGTTCCTGCCGGTAGCCGCGTTGGGGCCGCTGGCCGAACACCTGGGCCCAGTACCGTTCGGTGGATAGCCGGAACCGATCCACCAGAAAGAGAAGAAGGTCCACGGAGCAATTTAGATGGAAGCCGTAAGAAATATACCGACTCCCGAACTCAACGTTACGCCACCGCTGTCGGTGCCGCCGCGCCGCTCGCGCGCCCAGGCACTGTTCGCACCCGAGTTGGTGCGTCCGGCCATTGTCGAGTCATTCAAGATGCTGCGGCCCGATGTCCAGTGGCGCAACCCCGTGATGTTCGTCGTGGAAATCGGCGCCGTACTCACGCTGCTGTTCGTGATCCAGGCATCGCTGGGAATGTCGTCGAGCCAGGTACCGCTCAGCTATTTCATCGCGCTCGATTTCTGGCTGTGGCTTACCGTCCTGTTCGCCAACTTTGCGACCGCGCTGGCGGAAGCGCGCGGGCGCGCACAAGCCGAGTCGCTCAGGCGGGCGCGTAGGGACACGCCGGCGTTTCGCCTCAAGGGCGCCGACATCGTAGAGGAAGTCCTGTCTTCTGATCTGCGAATGGGAGATCGAGTCGTAATCGAAGCGGGACAAATGGTTCCGGGCGACGGCGAGGTTATCGAGGGCGTCGCGTCGGTCGATGAATCGGCCATCACCGGTGAATCCGCGCCGGTCATCCGCGAAGCTGGCGGCGACCGTTCCGGCGTTACCGGCGGCACGCGGGTGCTGTCGGACCGCATCGTGGTGCGGATAACTGCAGCCACGGGCGAGTCCTTCCTCGATCGTATGATTGCCCTGGTCGAAGGCGCCGTCCGGCAGCGGACGCCCAACGAAATCGCACTGAGCCTGGTGCTCACCGCCTTCACGCTCATCTTTCTCATCGTCGTGGTTCCGCTGTGGCCGATGGCGCTAAATGCCGAAGTCTACATGATGAGCTATCTCGGCATCACCGAGCCTCTCAAGAGCCTCGGCACCGACGTGCCGACTCTCGTTGCGTTGCTGGTGTGCCTGATTCCCACCACCATCGGCGCGTTGCTCGCCGCCATCGGCATCGCCGGGATGGATCGCGCGCTGCAAGCCAACATCATTTCCAAGAGTGGCAAAGCGGTCGAAACCGCGGGCGACATCGACGCCGTGCTGCTCGACAAGACCGGCACGATCACGATGGGTAACCGACATGCGACCGAATTTGTGCCGGTCGGCAAATACAACCTGCTCGACCTTGGTCGTCTCGCGGCGATGGCATCGATCGCCGACGAAACCCCGGAAGGCAAGACGATTGTAAAGCTTTACTACGAGCGCGGCGGCGGGGCCGGCGACATTACTGTTCCCAAGGGTACGGAGTTCATAGCGTTCTCCGCTCATACGCGCATGAGTGGAATCGACCTGCCCGACGGGAAGCAGATCCGCAAAGGTGCACCGGACGCGGTTCTGCGTTTCGTCGAGCGCCAGTCGGCTAGCGTGCCCGCCGACCTGGGAAAGACCGTCGATTCGATCGCGTCTCAGGGTGCTACGCCGCTGCTGGTCGCGGAGGGCTCCTCTATCGCCGGAGTGGTGGTGCTTTCCGACGTCCTGAAAGCCGGCATCAGCGAACGCCTCGAGCGTCTGCGCAGGATGGGCGTGCGCAGCGTGATGATCACCGGAGACAATCCGCTCACCGCCGCTACTATCGCCAAGAAAGCGGGCGTGGACGACTTCGTCGCACAATGCACGCCGGAGTCCAAGCTCGCCTACATTCGCAAGGAGCAGGCCGACGGCAAGCTGGTTGCGATGGTGGGCGATGGCACCAATGATGCGCCCGCGCTCGCTCAGGCCGACGTGGGCCTTGCCATGAATTCCGGCACCCAGGCGGCCAAGGAAGCCGGCAACATGGTCGACCTCGACAGCAACCCGACCAAGCTGCTCGAGGTCGTGGAAATCGGCAAGCAACTGCTGATGACCCGCGGGGCGTTGACGACCTTTTCGATTGCCAACGACGTCGCCAAGTATTTCGCGATCGTGCCCGCGTTATTTGCCGGAACGCTGCCGTGGCTGAAGGCGATGGATGTTATGCACTTGCATTCACCGACTTCGGCAATTTTGTCGGCAGTAATCTTCAATGCGGTAATCATTCCATTACTCATTCCAATCGCGCTGCGTGGAGTTCGTTATCTCCCGCTAGGCGCCGATGCCTTGCTCAGGAGGAATCTGCTGGTGTGGGGCGTGGGTGGAGTGGTTCTGCCCTTCATCGGAATAAAGCTAATCGACATGATTATGGTCGCCGGCCACATGGTTGTCTGAGGCGAGGGAATCAGAGGAGTAACTACTACAATGGGACGCTACTTTTCGAAGAGTTTTCTGCTGTTTCTCTTCGTAATTCCGACGGTGTGCCTGGCATATCCGGCGGTGCTGTGGGTAATCGGACAGCTGTTCTTCCCCTTCCAGGCCAACGGCAGCATCGTGCGCGATGCCAAAGGGAACGCGATCGGTTCGCTCCTGATCGCGCAGCCCTTCACCAAGGACGAGTATTTCCAGCCGCGGCCTTCGGCGGCGTCGTATGATGCGTCGGCATCGGCACCATCGAACCTGGCCGCGTCCAACTATGCGTTGCGCGACAGGGTGGCGCGCACCCTCGGCCCGATCGTCAAATACAGCGACGGACCCAAGAAAGGGCAGCTGGTCGCCGCTGACATCGAGGCATGGTTTCAGCAGGACAAGTTCGGCGGACAGCCACACATCGTCGCGCAGTGGGCCGACGCGCACAACGGACTAGCGACCGGGTGGGTCAACGCCGATCCTTCTCATGGCGGGTACGTTGATGACTGGACCAAAAAACACTCCAACGAAGTGGCGCAGTGGAAGAAAGACAACCCTGGGACACCCGAACCCAAGGCCCCCGATCTCGCAGTGCTGTTCTTCGAAAATTTCTCCAGGGACAACCCGGGCAAGTTTCCTTCCGCGGTGACTCAAACGGGCAAGGACGGGAAGACCACCACGGCGATCGAACCGGTGAGCACGGGTTCCGATATACAATCGATATTCTTCGACATGTGGCGCCAGGAGCACGCCGATGCCGCGCTTCAGGACATCCCGGCGGACATGGTGATGGCTTCGGGCTCGGGATTGGATCCCCACATCAGCATGGAGAACGCCGAGTACCAGCTCGATCGAGTTGCGGACAAATGGGCTGCCGACACCAAGCGCGATCCCAAGCAGGTGCACGACGAGATCGAGCAGATCCTTCAGCAGAATGCCTCCGCCGCCTTTGGCGGACTGGCGGGCGAGCAGTTCGTCAATGTGCTTCAGGTTAACCTTGCTCTAAAGGACCGCTATGGCGAACCGAAGTAGGTATGATTGCACCTCGCGAGGCCCGTCGACGCGGTTCAACCTGCGCAAAGGTTATCCATGGATCCACCGGTCACCGGCGATAAGTTGAGTAGAACCGCGGCGGTCATGGAGAGCCTCGCGATTGGAGCAATTCTCCTCGACCAGAAGTCGCGGGTGGTCCACATCAATGAACTGGCCGCCATCATCCTGGGTATTGAACCCGTCCAGCTCCTCGGACAACTCTTCACCGGGCTTGAATGTAGGCATCCGCACTACCTACAGATTTGCGAGGCAGTGAACCGCATCAATGAGTATCCTGCCGACGAACAACAAGCGGAGGTCGCGCTCCGGGTGCGCGGGCGTGAACACCATTACCTGCTCAGGCAAAGCGCGCTGCACGCCAGCGACGGAGAGCTTCTCGGCCTCCTCATCCTATTTCACGACCTGACCCATCTGAGAGACAAGGAGCGCGCCCGCACCAACCTGATCGCTTCCCTTTCGCACGAGCTCAACACCCCCCTGACCGCCCTATCACTTGCGGTGGGATTGCTTAAACGAAACGCGCAGGGCGCAAAGCAACACGAGATAGTCGACACGTTAGTTGAAGAGGTCTCGCGAATCCGTGATTTGTCTGAAGGCCTGGTGAGCGCGGTTCGCGGCGAGACCGCCGCCATTGCGGTGCGGAGTATCACTCTTGACCTCGGCGGGATGGCAGCCTCGGTGGTCAAAAGGTTTTTGCTCCAGGCCGGCCAGAAGGCGATCCGTCTCAAGGTTCGTACCGAGCACGGGCTTCTGTGTTATGGCGACCCGGTCAAACTGGCGTGGGTGCTTGCGACCCTGATCAATAACGCACTCTCGTGTACCCCGGACGGAGGGGAAATCAACGTTTGTGCCCTGAGAGAGGCGAGCCGCCTTCGGCTTCAGGTATCCGACACTGGCCCCGCGATGCCGCCCGACATAGCCGACACCATTTTCGAGCGCGGTATTCAGTGGATGCCGGAGAATTCCGAAAGCGGCGCAGAAGCGCTCGGGTTGGAGATCGCAAAAGAAATCGTCGAAGCTCATGGCGGCCGAATTTTCGCCGAGGGTTCCCAGCGCGGAAATATATTCACCATCGACCTTCCTCTCGCCTGAAAACATGGCCATGCCGAAACTGCTGATCGTCGACGACGACAGAAACATCCGTCTGGGTCTGGTGCGGACCCTGCAATCACTCGACTACGAGGTTCATAGCGCGGAAAACGGCCCACGGGCGCTCCAGCTGATCGAAGGCGCCCAGGAATTCGACCTCGTGCTTAGCGATTGGCGAATGGCAGAGATGAATGGTTTGGAGCTGCTGAAAAGAATCAAGGACACCTGCGAGAAAACGGTGGTGATTCTAATGACTGCCTACGGCACTATCGAAAATGCGGTGGCCGCAGTAAAGGAAGGTGCGTATGACTACCTGACCAAGCCATTCTCAGTAGCGCAAATCCGTCGAACCATTGAGCGCGCCGCCCAGGAGCATCAACTGCGATCGCAACTCCGGTCTCGAGACCCCGCGACTGTGCCATCTGCGCTGGCTACCCGCAGTCCGTACTATCAGGCGCTATTGGAAACCGCCTACACGGCCGCCTCCAGCGACGCGACGATACTGCTGACCGGTGAGACTGGCAGCGGTAAGAACGTGCTGGCGCGACAGATTCATGAATGGAGCGCACGGCGCGATCGAACCTTCACGATCGTCAATTGCACCACCCTCTCCGATTCCCTGCTCGAGAGCGAATTGTTCGGTCACGTTAAGGGTGCTTTCACCGGCGCCTACAGAGACAAGCCGGGACGGCTGGAAGCGGCGGATGGCGGCACCGTATTTCTCGACGAGGTAGCAGAGCTACCGCTTAACTTGCAGGCCAAGTTTCTGCGCTATCTGCAGGAAGGATGTTTCGAGCGCGTGGGTGGCGAGCAGACCACCCGAGTCGATACCCGAATAATCGCTG
Source organism: Deltaproteobacteria bacterium (assembly GCA_019237115.1). GTDB lineage: Bacteria > Desulfobacterota > Binatia > Binatales > Binataceae > JAFAHS01. The sequence goes on along the minus strand of JAFAHS010000043.1, from coordinate 41,264 downwards.
CCACCAACCGCAAACTGGAAGAAGAAGTGGCTCGGGGCGGCTTCCGCGCGGATTTGTATTACCGCCTCAACGTAATAAACCTTCGCGTTCCCCCGCTCCGCGAGCGCTCCGAGGACATTCTATCCTTCGCCGACAAATTGCTGATGGAATCCGCGGTACGCAACGGACGCGCGGAGTTGCGGTTTGGCCCTGAAGCTGCGGCCGCGCTGGTAGCGCACTCGTGGCCGGGAAATCTCCGCGAGTTGCGTAATGTCGTGGAACGGGCGGTCGTCTTGAGCCGAGGCCGCGTGATACGCAAGGAAGATCTCTCCGAGGCGGTTGGCCGAACCAACGGCCTTCGCGCAGCCGAACCGCATTCCAAAATGACGCTGGAAGCGGTCGAGCAGGAACACATTCGCCGGGTCCTCGACCTGAGTCCTACCCTGGAAGAGGCCGCCACTACCTTGGGCATAGGAAACGCGACCCTGTGGCGAAAGCGCAAGCGATATCGCATGGATTGATCGCCCTGCCAGCATCCCGTGGTTCCGTCGGTTCCCTCCTGAAGCTCAGGACATTTCGACCCGATGGCTCGCCGAACGTCGCCCCCCCGCGCAATGACAAGTCGCGCGCGTCACTCTTTAGCGCGCAGGAGACGACGGAAGCTGGACGCCTGGTCGCGAAGAGGCGCGCGCATCAGCAAGCGTCGCTTCGACCGATCGTGGATGTCGTCGAATGTTACGACGACTTGGAAAATTTGACTCGTGGTGAGCGGCGCGCGACCGAACCCTGGTCGCTAAAGTAACGGCCGCTCGCTGTTCAAGCGAGCAGCCGCGCCAGAGACCGGATTTTCACAAGCGCAGACCGAACGCAGAATCAACTCGGACCATCCGGCCCCGTCACCGGGAAATGGTCAATCGGTTAACTATGGACAAGATTCCGGGATCGCTGCGGAAGCAGCCACGTATTTCGCCAGATTCACACCCGAGGGGATAAAAGCCATCCCGCCGGGATTGCCCATCCCCGTCACGATTGGCGTTACGAATCCGGTAGTCAGGTTCGTCTGTCCGACGAATGACTCGATCGGACTTGCCGCGGTCGGCGTAGAGAAGACGCTTACGGCCGAATACGCACTTGGCCCGAAATAGGGCGCGGTGATCGCGAAGACCGTGTTTAGCTGTTTGTCTGCTACCAGCAATTCGCCGCTACTCTGATTGGTGAATACCGTATCGTCTAGTTGGGTATTGCCGATCGTCGATCCGCCGGCTGCGGACGTGAGCGGAACAACCAATGCGTTTTGACAACTCAACCCCGGATGCTGAACGATTATTAGTTCGCCGTCACCCTGCGAGGTCATGACCAGTTCACCGAGCGAATTGAGGATCATCGAGTCGGGATCCTGGAGATTGAGCGTTTCCCTCGTGCCGGTAGTCACGTTGGTGACGGTCGCGTTGCCGTTTAAGATTCCGGTCAAAACCGGTCCCTTCCTGCTATTCTGGAACGTCACGATTGCGGGCGCGGTGTTTGGATTAATCGTTGGCGCGGACGCGCTGAGATAGACCGTGTTAAAATTGAAGTCGATATCGTCGTATCCGCCGCCGTGCGGCCCGGTGCCAAGCTGAAAAATCTCCTGGCTGCCGTTGCGCAGGCTGATTATCGACAAATTGGCGTTGCCATCCTCATTCTGCAATGCCCACAGCGTATTGGTCCGTGGATTGTAGCGCAGTCCGTCGTTGTGACCGACGATGTCGAAGGTGGTTATGGTATTTCCCTTGAAATCATATTCAACGACATTGCTCTTTGCCCCGCCCGAGCCGTCCGGCGCACCTCCGTTGCCGTACCCGACGAACACATTGGTGGCGCTGAATGTTACCGAGTCGGGAGCGCTCAAGCCGCTCGGCGCGGTCGCGAAAGTGGTGACCGAGTACGGCGCCGTTGCCACCACCTGGGTCAGACCGCTGGCCGGTATCAGGGCCGCAACCACGCTGAACAGAATGCTGGCGTAAAATGTAGCGAAATAGTTCCCGAGCCAACTCGAGAATAGTCCTTTTGCCACGTGTTGGTCCCTCCCGGCCTCCGATTCGACGCGTCGTCTGAAAAGCAGCACTATACATATCCTAGATTTCCAGGGCCATGTTTTCTGCATGAGAAAATAGTTAGATGTACGTTACCGCGAGAGCTTTCTGGTTGCGTCGATAGGCCTTGGCCAGTTTTAACTCCGTACGAAGCACTCCGTAGTACGAACACTTTGTCAATCGCAATAGTCCGATGGTTATCCATACTTTACATCGCCACGCGCCTTCATGGAGTCGACAGTGCTATCAAAGTGCCGGGCATTCGCCCATCACTAACCGCGCCGTGGCTGCCGCGGCGTCGCTGCTCTTGATCGTCGCAATAGTCAGGGCCGCGACCGTGTCACCCTCACCGTAAAAACACCTTCGCAGGACGATTTGGGTTTGTGACATCCAGTGATGGTCACAACCGCGCGCACCCTGTTGACAAGTTTGCCAGGGTCGAACCGGCGGTAAAGTAACTGTTCGCCCAGTAAGGAGGGTCACCGCGACTAATACTATTACCGTGAAAAAGGCGCAATAGACGCTATTTAAGAGATGGTTAATCTTGTTCGCTAGGAACGGTCATATTTTGGTGCTATTTCCGCCTTACGGGCTATTAAAACAGGGAGGAACGTATGGACAATAACCTTAAGGCTTGGGTAGCCATTGGCGCCCTTGCGACGGCGTTGATCGCACCAACACCGAAGCAGGCACAGGCTGCCGGCAGCGCGCCGAGCATTTCCCGCGTGCTGTTGCTCAGCGTCGACGGCATGCATGCGGTGGATTTCGCAAATTGTTCGACCGGTCTCAGTGGGGTGAATGGCGGAAACCCATATTGCCCGAATCTGGCCGCGTTGACCGGCGTCACCTATGTTGCCTCTTCCACGTCGAAGCCCTCGGACTCATTCCCCGGACTGATGTCAATAGTCAGCGGGGCTTCCCCTAAATCGATGGGTGTTTACTACGACGTTGCGTTTGATCGCTCGCTCAACGGGCCGGCGCGTACCAGTGGCAATGGTAATCCCGCCGGAGTTTGTATCCCTGGAGCGACGCCGCCCGGCTGGACTACCGAATTCGACGAGGGCATCTCGATCAATAAGAACGTGCTCAACGGCGGCGCGCCGACCGGTGACGGCGGAGTGGCTTCGCTCCAGCCGTTGTTCCTGGACCGCGACAAGAGTTGTAATCCCGTCTACCCGTGGAACTTTGTCCGGGTCAACACGATTTTCGGAGTTATTCACGGCAACGGAGGCTATACTGCCTGGTCCGACAAACACCCTTCATATTCGTCGGTGGGCGGCCCAACCGGGAGTAATGTTGATACCAATGTCGACGACTACTATGCGCCCGAGATCAATTCCAATTCGCAGGACTATCCGTCCAGCGACATCAAGGTGGCTGGCTGCAATCCGCTTCCCGATCTGCTGGCGGTGAGGGCGGCCGATGACTATACCGGCAGTTTCCAAAACATCCAGTGCTACGATGGGTTAAAGGTCCAGGCCATCCTCAACGAGATCGACGGCAAAAACCACAACGCCACCGCCACGACCACGGTTCCGAACATTTTCGGCATGAACTTTCAGGCCGTCAGCATCGGTCAGAAGTTGATCTACCAGCACGGCCCGGTCGCGTCCGGTTACAGCGAGAAGGGCGGCTATCTCGACAACATCGGGACGCCCAGCCCCTCATTACTCAAAGAGATCGAATTTATTGACAACTCGATCGGCAAGATGGTCGCCGAGCTGAAGAAGCAGGGTCTGTTTGATTCGACCCTGATCATTGTCAGCGCGAAGCATGGGCAGTCGCCGATAGATTCGAGCCGCTACAATCCGAACGGGTCGCCCAACGATCCGGCCACGATTCTGGCCAGCTTCCTGGCGCCTACGGAGAATAGCGCGATTGGACCGACCGAGGACGACGTGGCGCTGCTCTGGCTTGCGGACTCGGCCAACACGGCGACTGCGGTAGCGGAACTGCAAAGCGCCTCGCCCGCCCTTCCGCTGGCGGATAACATCGCGGGCATCGGCATAATTTTCTCGGGGCCCGCACTGAGCCTCAATTACAACACTCCGGGACTGCCACCCAGCGGGGACCCGCGCACGCCGGACATCATTGTTACCCCCAATGTCGGCGTGACCTACTCCAACAGCAAGAAGAAGCTCGCGGAGCACGGTGGGTTCGCGCATGACGACACCAACGTCATCCTGCTGGTCTCGAACCCCGGACTGTCCAATTCGACGATTTCTGCCCCCGTCGCGACCGCCGCGATTGCTCCCACGATCCTGCAAGCGCTGGGACTTACTTCAAGTAGCCTGCAGGCCGTGACTCTGGAGGGCACCCAAATTCTTCCGGGGCTTCCCTTCTAGGCCGATTGGCTCGACAAATTGACGGCCCAAACGAAGTGGGCGCCTAGCCGGCGCCCACTTTATTTTTCGGCGTCAAAGCGGCGCTGGGGAGCTCTGACCGAGGGTGCACAGACTTCACTTCCGCTGACTCGCAGACGCGGAACCTGAGCGGACGAACGCTCGGACCGGCAAATTCTTAAATCAACCGGACGAGTGCTCGCGCTCCCACTCCTCGACGTCATGGAGGACGTGTCGTAGGAAGCCCACCGTCTTGGAGAGTTCGATCCCATGACTGGACTCCAGCACTCCGCTTCGGACCAGCTCGCTTGAAGCTCTCGCGAGGCGCTGGAAATCCAGTTCCCGGAGGCCGTCTCGCAACAGCGCGATCGCCATTCTGGCCTTGGCTTCGGTGTCTTTCATGGCCTTGTGTTCCTGCCGTTAGTCAGTCCGCGTCCGCCTCTCGTACATGTCCATGTGCTGTAGTTCCTTGCCCTCGACCATGAACATCACCATTTCTGCGATATTGGTCGCGTGCTCCGAGATCTCATTCAGGTCTTTCGACAATAGGGCCAATTTCGCATCTTGGGCAATTCGCTCGGGGTCCTTTGCCAACGAGGTGATGAGATTCGGAAACACGTGACTGTAAAGGGCGTCGAATTCCTTGTCCTTCTCCATCACCGGTCGTACCAGCGCAGCGTCGCCTCGTGAAAAAGCTGCCATTGCATCACGGACCATTGCCGCAGCGAGCTTGCCGATCTGCGGGACCTGCTCGTCGGTTGGCACCGAAGGGTGCTCACCCCCATAAACTACCGCCTCGCAGAGGTTGACCACGCGATCGCCGATTCGCTCCAGTTCAGTGGTAATCTTCATCGCCGCGGTGATGAAGCGGAGATCCCCGGCCACCGGCTGGTGAAGGGCAAGGAACTGCAGGCACATCTCTTCCACATCAATATCGATTCGGTTCAGGTTGATGTCCCGCTCGATAATCGTCCGTGCGTCGCCAATATTGTGTTCCGTCAGGCACACGAGCGCTTGCTCGAGCTGCTCGATAACCAGTTCTCCCATCCGGCTGACCCTGGTTCGCAGTTCGGAGAGTTCGAGTTGAAACGTTCTGTGCTTGTGTTCCATGGCGAGACTCCATATTGCCGGCTTGAGTTCGTTTCCTTGCCAAGGGTCAATACGGTCTTCGAAAGCACCATCTCATCCAAATCGCGGCCGCGGTCCACCAGTGGCAGACCAACACCGAGCCTATTCGAAATGGCACAAGGTTCGTAACCTCTCTGTACCGCCACGGGAGATTTGAAAAGAAAGCGCCTCCGGCGAAGGAGGCGCTTTGCCTAACGATCTTGGGGGGACCGGGACGCTAGCGGATGCCGAGCAAACTACCCATCAGGGGCGTGAACACCGAGCCGTTCTGCCCATATCCGTAGCCACCAAGAGGAGCTATCGAGGCCATTCCCCCGCACCGATTTCCCGCGACCTTCATCTGACGCGCCACGTCATTGGCCGCCAGAGGATGGCCGGTCGTCCGGTCCTGGCGGTACACGTTCTGAAGTCGCGTGAGGTTGGTGCAGGGTCCGTACCCTGTTCCATAGACGCCGCTCCCGTATGGGGTCGTGTATGCCGGCACACCGGCCCCGTACGCGGGCGCTGCGGGAATCATCGCCTGCTGCCCGTATCCGTATGGTCGCCGCGCGTATCCGTAGGCGGGAACATAAGCCGGCTGGGCCGAACGAAAATGATGCCAACCGTTAAACCAGTTCTGGTGTCGAGCGACCCACGCCTGATGGGCTGTCTGGTTGTGACGATTCCAGTCGCCAGCTGACACGCTCATTGGTATGGCCATCACCAGTGCCGCCGCACCAGCGAGCGCAATTGGAATAATCTTCTTCAAAAACTTTGCCGAAGTCATCTTAGCTTTACCTCCAGAGGTCGACTTCGGGACTGCACTTGTGGTGCCAGTTCCTAACACCTCAAAACGTGAGCAAATCAAAACGAAAACTGTGCGTCACGGGGTTTGTCCATGCGCTTTGTGGGTGGGCCGCCTTCGGCAGGGATGCGAAACACCGGAACAATTCCCCCCTACCTGACGAAGCGTAAGCTTAACGGTCATTTAACTGTCGGTCCCAAGACGGCGTCCGGGAATAGAGCCGCGGACCTTGGAGTTATGGTTCACTTTGCCGGTGACGGGGAAGGGATTTGTGCCGACTCCCAGCAAGTTTGGGCACCCTGGCAGGCCTGGAGAGCGGCTAGCGCCGAATGCAGCGACTGGCGGGTGACGGGCGTCAGCGACCAGAAGGTGTTTTGCAGCTCGTAGGGATCGCTGGTGCGGTCGTGGTACTCGATGATCCCGTCTTCGTATTCGACATAGACCCACTCGCGCGCGCGGATAGCTCCGTAGCTTGGCGGATTGCCGCTGCGGAATCCGGGTGCATCCGGGTCATCCGCCGCTTGACCGAGTGGCCCATGGTGCTCGACCAGCGCCAGACTGCGCCACCGCGGGATTGGTTCTCCCCGGAAGAGCGGCACCAGCGTGTGGCCATCGGCAGTGGCGGGGACGGCGACACCGGCGAGTTCCGCGAAGGTTGGACAGAGGTCGATGTTTTCGACCAGGTTGTCGAGGGCTCGTCCGTGGGCAACTCCGGGGCCGGTGACCACCAGAGGCACGTGGATGTCGGTATCGAAGGCTGTCATCTTTCCCGGCATCAAGCGGTGTTCACCCATGTGATAGCCGTTGTCGGAGCTGAAAACGAAGTAGGTGTTTTGCGCCTGGCCGCTTGCCGCCACCACGGTCTGCAGGTCGCCGATCATCCGGTCGACGGCGAGCACCGATTGCGCCCGTTTGCGGAAGTCCCGGTCGATTGCCGCGATGTCCGACCTGGAAAGCGGTGGCATTCTGCTGAGCCATGTGGGCGTGTCGCTCTGGGGCGCCGCCGCAAACGCGGGCGTGCGTGGCGCCCGCACCTCCGGGAAGGCGTCCGTATCACGCGGGGCCGGAATATAAGGTGCGTGGGGCGCAAAGGTCGCGACCTCGATGAAGAACGGCTTGTCCGCTGAGTGCACGATAAATTTGAGCGCGATGCGCGAGACCACGTCGGTCAGATAGTCCGCGGGCTCACCGCCATAGTGGACCAGTTGGCCGTTTTCATTGAGCGCGTAATTAAACTCGGGATAGCCGTTGCCCGCGACATCCCATTCGTTCCACCCGGCTGCAGGAGGGTTCCGGGCCGGACGGTAACCGTTCAAATATTTGCCGAGCATCGCGGTCCGATAGCCGCCGCGCTGCAGCGCAACCGCGAAGGAGCGGGGCTCATTGCCGTGGGCGTTGAATCCGCCATAGCCGCCATCGGGCTCGAGGTTGCGGAACACGCCGCTGTTGTGGGGAAACTCGCCGGTAAAGATCGACGCGCGGGACGGGCAACAAAGGGAATCGGTCACGAAGTAGTTGGCGAAAGACACGCCGGTGCGCTCCATCTCCAGGACGTGTGGCATGAATTGCACCAGGTTCAAATCCAGATCGTCAGTCAAGACGAAGACGATGTTCGGCCTGTTCTGCGCCGCACAGGGCGTAGAGGCCGCGGAGATGCCGAGGACCATTGCCGCCAGGAAGAGCATCGTCGAACGGCGGATTGGTCCTCGCAGCATCGCGGTCTTTGACGGCTCCCGGCTCTTGGAGCAAGCAAGTCGGGTCCATAATTAAGACGATCCGGGGGACCAGAAGCTGCCGCCCGGTCGAAGATTTAGTTGACGGCCGTAAACGAGGCGAGCATCAGCGCAGCCGCGTGGGCGCAATCCGCACTCCTGCGCGGCGACTACCGCGTGCGAGTAGGCGCAGACTTTAAGACCTCCGCGAAGAGCCTCTTTCTCAGAAGTCGAACGGGCAACCTCACATTGTCACATGAGAAAGTGTCCGATCAGGATCAGGTTGGTCACCACAAATGCGGTCGGCACCACCCAGCGGGCAATTCGCTGTACACGGATACCCAGGTCGGAGGACCGCTCGCGGCGATGTGACAGGTGGACCAGCATCAGTTCCACGATTGATACGAACACGAACACGTAGCAGGCAAGAAAGAACGCATCGATGTAGGTCAGGTACGGCACGCGCGGCATGGTCGAAGAAATCGCGAACGCGAACGCGATGACGGTCAGGATAGTAGTGATCGCGATCTGCACCTGGTTGGACAGGTCGCGCGCTTCGATCCAGAAGACCGCCCACGACAGCACCACCATCAGCGACAGCGGCAGAAACACCTTCCAGAGGTAGAAGGCGTAGCGGCGCTTGACCTTGATGGTAAAGCGCGCTTCCGGAACCTGCAGGCCGGTATACAGGCTCGAAGTGCCAATCGATGGTACCACGCTCTGCAGGTTCCACTGTGCAAGCGAGCTGTATTGGGTGAACTCCGGCGTCGCCCACACGTCGGGATTGTAGGCGGTGAACTCCACTTGCCGCTCCTGGCGCAGGTACGGGTGCAAAATGATCAACAACGATTGTGAGTCGAACGGAAAGCGTCGCAGCATGAATTTCGAGGACAGCACCGTGTGAAAACGTTCGACGTAGTTGACTGCGCCGTCGGAATCGCCCTGCGTGGAGGTGTCGTAGCGTTCGCGGGGCGCGACCGCGTTGACCATCTCGACATGCGGATCCAAACCGTGGTGCGATCGTATTCGCGATGCAGGTCGTCCAGGCCGGTGGGGGTAAACGCCAGCCGCGGATCAATCCAGTGCAACATCAGGTAGCCATCGATCTCGAACTGCTGTTTGACCTCGTCGATGGAGGCGAGGTTGATGACGTGGATGCTGATCGCGACGGCGACCGGCTTCCCACCCTGTGATGGTGGCGTCTGCAGCTCCTCGGCGGCGGGCCCGGCGGCCTCGCAGAATGGTGGACCGCCGAGCAGCACGAAAGCGGCGAGCAGCAGGCCAACGCGCGCGCCAGGGCGGGTCGAGAATGGTGTCATTCGTCGGGGCTGAGCATCTTCTCTGCGCGCACCAGCCGGTCGAAATCTTCGCCCTTGAGCAGACCCAGCGCGATGCAAGCCTCGCGCAGGGTGGAGCCGTCGGCGTGTGCCTTCTTGGCGACCTTGGCGGCATTGTCGTAGCCGATGTGCGGGCTGAGCGCGGTGACCAGCATCAGGGAGTCGCCGACATAGCGGGCCAATCGCTCGCGGTTCGCCTCGATTCCGTCGACGCAATACTTGGTGAACGAGGTGCAGGAATCCGCGAGCAGGGTCACCGAGTGCAGGAAGTTGTGAATGATGAGCGGCTTGAACACGTTGAGCTCAAAATTTCCCTGCGTACCGGCCACCGCGATCGCCGTATCGTTGCCGATAACCTGGACGCACACCATGGTCATTGCCTCGCTCTGGGTCGGGTTCACCTTGCCCGGCATGATCGAACTGCCCGGTTCGTTCTCGGGCAGCGTGAGTTCGCCGAGTCCGCAACGCGGGCCCGAGCCCATCCAGCGGATATCGTTGGCCAGCTTCATCAGCGAGCACCCCAGCGTGCGCAGCGCACCTGACCCCATGACCAGCGCATCGTGTGCGGCGAGCGCAGCGAACTTGTTGGGCGCGCTGGTAAAGGGCAGCTCGGTGTACGCGGCGATCTTGTCGGCCATTCGCTGCGCAAACTCGCGATGGGTATTCAAGCCGGTCCCGACCGCGGTCCCGCCGATGGCCAGCTCATAGATGTCCGGAAGCACCGCCTCCACCCGCTGGATGTCGGCATCGAGCTGCGCCACGTAACCGGAAAATTCCTGCCCCAGCGTCAGCGGTACCGCATCCATCAGGTGGGTGCGCCCGATCTTGACAATATCGGCGAACTCGCGCGCCTTGGCATCGAGTCCATCGCGCACGCGCTTGAGCGCCGGCAGCAGCGTGTGCACCAACTCTTCGGCGGCGGCGATATGCATCGCGGTGGGGAAGGTATCGTTCGACGACTGCGACATGTTGACGTCGTCGTTGGGATGGATCGGTTTCTTGCTGCCCAGCACGCCGCCCGCCAGTTCGATCGCGCGGTTGGAAATTACCTCGTTGGCATTCATGTTGGTCTGGGTTCCGCTGCCGGTCTGCCAGATGCGCAGCGGAAAGTGATCGTCGAGTTTGCCGGCGACGACCTCGTCGGCCGCCTCGATCATGAGACGAGCTTTTTCGGCGGGCAGCTTGCTCAGATCGCGGTTGACCTCGGCGGCGGCCTTCTTGAGCAGACCGAAGGCGCGCACCACCGAGCGCGGCATCCGGTCATTTCCGATGGAGAAGTGCAACAGCGAGCGTTCGGTTTGTGCGCCCCAGTACCGATCGGAGCGGACCTCGATGGCGCCCATGGAATCGGTTTCGGTGCGGACGCTTGCTCGGGAAGTTTTCTCGGTAGCCATATTTCATCCTCCGCGCGCCAACTCTCCGCGGTCGGCGCTGCCATCGTTCGGCTGCGGGTCGTCGGGCTTTCCTGCCGACGCGCTCTGCCGATATAGTTTATGGTGGATGGCCTGCTCAATAGGAGAGAAATGACCGATGCCCTGGACGATTACCCGGCTCTGCCGCGATTGTCTCGACACTGGATGTGTGAGTGTGTGCCCGGTCGACTGCATCTACGAGTACACCGGTGCGGACACCGAGAAATTCCCCAACCAGCTCTACATCCACCCCGATGAATGCATCGATTGCGGCGCCTGCGAGCCCGAGTGCCCGTGGCAGGCGATTTTCGAAGAGCCCGCGGTGCCCGACCCGCTCAAGGACGATGTCGATCTGAATCACGCGATGGTCGACATCATGGATCAGTTCAAGGTGAAAGCCTTCGTGCAGACAGAGCACCCAACCCCCGAGCAAATCGCAGAGAACAAGAAGAAATGGGGTCTCGACCCTAACTCCTGAGCCCGGTTTTCGGTAGCGAGCAGAAAAGCGGGGCCGGGCACGGCCCCGTTTCTTGTAGGCTCACCTGCAGTCGTCAAATTGCGAGAGATTTGCGCGCGAAAGCTCGCCACCGGACCGGCCTGGCTCTCTGGAGCTCGGTGAAGGGCTGCTTGGAGGTACGGGATGCTGCGGGGCAGCGAGTTTCCCCACCAAATAGCCCCGCGCGGAAGCCGGCGAGCGGCGAGCCTAGGAGTGGCGAGGTTCACGCCGGCTCGAAATCACATAAGCCGAACTGCACTGATGAACCGCTGTCCATGAGCAATTCTGGAAGAAAATGTCCAAATTGTGCGGTTTTCCCGCTAATTTTGATCCGTAACCCCGTTGCTTGGTTTCGCACATGCCCATATTCTGTGGAGATCTTTACGGCGGTTTAGAACCGCCCATAGTCTCTTGGAGGTTCGAAGGCATGCATAGCGAGAAGACAGGACCGTCGTGGTTCAGGACGGTCGCTGCCGCTCTGGCGGTGTGCGCGCTCGGCGCTATCGGCACCCCGAGTTTTGCGGCAGTCAAACCTGGCGAGTTCGTTACCCCGGATAACGCCAGCAAGGTTCAGGACCTGGTCTCGCCGGGAGTCTACTACAAGGTGACTCACGGAATGACCATGAAGATCGTGCCGACCGAGCGGGTCGATTGGCCGCCTCCTTATAAGGATGCGACCGAAAAGTATTCCGCGCAGGTCCGGCTTTCCCAGGACAAGCGCAGCGTCGTCGGCTACGTCGCCGGCCAGCCGTTCCCGCTAATCGACGCGAACGACCCGGATGTCGCCAACAAGATCGTGTGGAACAACGTGTTCCGTCCGATCACCACGGACGACTACGATCTGCGCTTCTACGATTGCGACTCGAGCTACGAGCGCAAGGGCGCCCAGCAGCAGCAGATCGAGTACTTCCAGATCGGTCACTACATGGGCTACGACCTGGTGGGCCGTACCGAAGTCGAGCCGACCCCGATCGACCCGGATTTCAAGACCACCGGTCGGTACTGGCTGTTCGGACTTTATCCGATCCTGGCGCCCAACGAGATTCGCGGCTCCGGCTTCATCCGCTGGCGCTACGCGGATCCCAAGCGCGGCGACGACATCTGGAGCCTGGCTGGCGGCTCTCGGCGGGTCCGTCGCGTGGATGAGTCGATCATGAGCTCCTCCACCACGACCAACGGGACCTCCGCCCACGCGTGGGATCCCGACCACTACTCGGGGTTCAATCCCAAGACCGAGCAGTACTACTACAAGTTCCTGGGCGAGAGGAACATGCTCGCCACCATCCACGCGCTGCATTCGCCGGAGGTGCGCTGCCCGACTGACGGTGGCACCAGCGCCTGCCCGGAGGCGTGGGAGATGCGCCACATGTATGTCATCGAGGCGACCCCCGATCGCAAGCGTGTGAACGCGCTCGACTCCAAGACCATCGTGTACATGGATGGCGAGATGTGGTTCGAACCGTACATCGACACCTACGACCAGAGCGGCACCCTGTTCCGCAGCCACATCTACTGGTTGGCCACCCGCGACCGCCCGGTCGCGGATGCGAAGGTCGCAATCTATCCGTTCAAGCGATCCTTCGTGGTCGGTGCGGTCTCGACCGACGTGCAGTCGGGTCTGGCGACGATGTGCTACCTGCCGGGGATGGAAACCCCCGAACGCGAGTGCTGGTACATCAACATGGGCGCGGTCGACAGGACGAGCTTCACGACCGACGCGATGGTGCGCGCGGCGAGCTTCTAGCCGAGCGCTAGTGCGACCAACTCCGAACGGGCGCGGTGCTTGTTGGCCGTGCCCGTTCTTTTTTTGCTCGATTTTCCCGCCTTGCCGATCCCGGCCCGAGCAAAATGGCGCCCTACCACGCGTTAGGACCGGGGCGAGAACTAATCTTCGCCGCGGCGCTCGCTAACTGCATCAGCAGCGACCCGCGCGGCACGCGCAAGCCGAATTACTGATGGGTGCCGCGGGCGCGGCTAAACCGCCGCGGGCTTGAAAAAATTTCTCTCTTTACGCGAAAAAACGCGGATTTTCAGAAGATCGCGACGATGACGCGCGAAACTGTACGGTCACATTAGAGACGCAAATGCGATGGATAAGAACCGGGTTCCGGTGTCTCCAGATTGCGACAATTTGCGTTGACAGTAGTGGAAGATCGGCTCTAATGTGCACACTAACGGACGTTAGAACGTCGGTGCGCGGGCAAGTTTGAGAGAGCGCCTGGCGATTGCGAGTTGTGAGCCGATTCCGAAGTAGTCTGAAGTGCAATTCTTGCAGGTTGGGGATTTAAAAGGTGCGGAACACGAATTCCGCCGCGAAATGTTTTTACGAGGAGGCCGCGTAAATGTTTAGTAGGAGTGCGAGTGAGTGGTTCAAGCGCGCACCTGTCGCGGGCTTGGCGATGCTGGCCGTGTTGGCCCTGAGCGCGCCGAGCCGGGCAGAGGTCAAACCGGGAGATTTCATCACTCCCGAAAACGCCGACAAGGTGCAAAACCTGGTTGGCCCGGGGGTCTTCTACAAAGTGCAGCATGGCATGACGATGAAGATCGTCCCCAGTGAGCGAGTCGATTGGCCGCCGCCCTACAAGGATGCGACCGAGAAGTATTCCGCTCAGGTCCGCCTCACGCAGGACCATCGGAGCCTGGTGGGCTACGTCGCCGGGCAGCCCTTCCCCCTGATCGATGTCAACGACCCACAGGTCGCGACCAAGATCATCTGGAACAACGTATTTCGTCCGATCACCACGGACGACTACGATCTGCGCTTTTACGATTGCGACTCGAGCTACGAGCGCAAGGGCGCCCAGCAGCAGCAGATCGAGTATTTCCAGATCGGTCACTATGCCGGATACGATCTGGTAGGTCGCACCGAGGTCGAGCCGATGCCGATCGACCCGGATTTCAAAACCACCGGTCGGTACTGGCTGTTCGGCCTCTATCCGATCCTGGCGCCCCAGGAGATTCGTGGCACCGGGTTCATCCGCTGGCGCTACGCCGATCCGCGCAAGGGCGACGATACCTGGAGTCTCAACGCGGGCAGCCGCCGGGTGCGGCGGATCGACGAATCGATCCTGAGCTCGTCCACGACCAGCGGTACCTCCGCTCACGCGTGGGACCCGGATCATTATTCGGGCTTCAATCCCAAGACCGAGCAGTACAACTACAAGTTCCTGGGCGAGAAGAACATGTTGGGGACCATCCACGCGATACACTCGCCGGAAGTGCGGTGTCCGACCGACGGCGGCGCAAGCGCCTGCCCGGAAGCGTGGGAGATGCGTCACATGTATGTCGTGGAGGCGCTCCCGGATCGCTCGAAGATCAACGCGCTTGATTCGCGGACCGTCATCTACCTAGACAGCGAGATGTGGTTCGAACCGTACATCGACACCTATGACCGTCAGGGCCGTTTGTTCCGCAGCCACATCTACTGGTTGGCCACCCGCGACCGCCCGGTGGCGGATGCGAAGGTCGCAATCTATCCGTTCAAGCGATCCTTCGTGGTCGGTGCGGTCTCGACCGACGTGCAGTCGGGTCTGGCGACGATGTGCTACCTGCCGGGGATGGAAACCCCCGAACGCGAGTGCTGGTACATCAATATGGGCGCGGTGGACAAGGCCTTTTTCACCACCGACGCGATGGTGCGCGCAGCTAACTTCTAGTCGAGAAGTCAGCGCAGCGGCGGTAACCGCAGCAGGCGCGATCCTTTTGGGGGTCGCGCCTGTTTTATTTTCCCCATTTGTTTTCACTCGAACCTGACCGACTTAAGTCTGGCTTCATCTGTCATAAGAAAACGATGCAGTCAGTAGTCTGGTACGTTCATACATTCATTAGAGAACCGCGCGGTCAACATTAGCGGTTGACCTTGGAGTGAAGGCGGACTAAATGTCCAACCTAAGGGACAGGACGGCGGAAAGCCGAAAAACGCCTATAGGAGGCCGCGTATGCACGGAACGAGATTTTCGGGGTGGTCCAAACTCGCATCTAGCCTAGGCATTGCCATGCTAATGGTTCTCGTGATGAGCCCACGCAGCTCTGCAGAGGTGAAGCCGGGGGACTTCATCAACGCGGATAATGCAACCAAGGTACAGGATCTCTTATCGCCGGGCGTCTACTACAAGGTCGTCAATGGCATGTCGATGAAGATCGTTCCTACCGAGCGGGTCGACTGGCCTCCTCCGTACAAGGACGCGACAGAAAAATACTCGGGGCAGGTGCGTCTCACCGATGATCATCGAAGCCTGGTCGGGTACGTAGCCGGCCAACCATTCCCGCTGATCGATCCGAACGACCCGTACGCCGGCACCAAGATCGTATGGAACCTGGTGTACAAACCCTTCTACTCCGATGACTATGACCTGCGCTTTTACGACGGGGATACCGAATACACGGCCAAAGGACCCCAGAAGGGGCAGGTCGCATATTTTCAGATTGGCCACTACATGGGTTACGACCTCGTCGGACGCACTGAAGTCGAGCCGATGCCGATCGATCCGGATTTCAAGATGACCAATCGGCTTTGGATTTTCGGCTTGTATCCCGTGCTAGCGCCGATGGAGATCCGCGGCGCCGGCTTCATTCGATGGCGGTACGCCGGCGCCACTCGGGCTGACGATACCTGGAGCATCGGTGCAGGCTCACGCCGCGTTCGTCGGCTCGATGAGTCTATCTTGAGCTCATCGGCAGCCTCGGGCACCGCAGCTTTTTCGTGGGATCCCGATCACTATTCGGGATTCAACGCGAAAACCGAAGAGTATGACTACAAAATGCTCGGCGAGAAGAACATGCTTGCCACCGTCCATGCCGAGCACTCGCCGGAAGTCCGATGTGCAACCGATGGCGGCGCGAGTGTGTGTCCGGAGGCGTGGGAGATGCGGCATATGTACATCGTCGAGGCCAAACCGCGTCCTCGTATCGTGCATCCCATCGACTCGCGCACGGTGCTCTACGAAGACTCCGAGATCTGGTTCAACCCCTACATCGACACCTACGATCAGAGTGGCCGGCTCTTTCGCACGCACATTTATTGGGTGGCCTATCGCGATCGTCCGGTTCCCGACGCACGCGTGGCGATTTATCCGTTCAGGCGGCTGTTTGTGGTGGCCGCAGTATCAACCGACGTCCAGTCCGGGCAGGCGACCGTCGCTTATCTGCCGGGCATGGAAACTCCGGAACGCGAGTGCTGGTACATCAACATGGGCGCGGTGGACAAGAGCTTCTTTACCACCGACGCTCTGGTGCGGTCTGCAATTCGCTGAGGCGCTGAAACCTGGGGGTGACTGGCGCGGCACGTGAGGCCGCGCCAGTCAGAAATCGCGGCAAACCTCCGGCGCCGCCGCAACCAAAATCGCACGGGCGTAAGCCTTGAGTTGCGCTGGTAGGCTCGCTCAGGCTCCGGATCACTTCCGGAACTCGTGGGAAATGACTGTCCATTAGTCCCGCCTGCTGTACAGCGAAGACATACTTCTTCCGGCATTAGAGAACTTTTCATTCATTATCGCGTAGTTACGGACCGAAATTAGGAAACGACGCGGTCAATATTAGTCTGTTGACGCCGGAAGGTTTTCGGGACTAATAATAGCGCACGCTTGGGGAACCGAATTCCGCGGTTTAAACCGCAATTTTGCCTAGAGGAGGCTGCGTATGCACAGGAGCCCGCGTAGTTGGTTGAGTGCCGGAACAGTCGGAGTTCTGGCAACATTAGCACTGCTAGTTTTTAGTCCGAGGAGTTATGCAGAGGTAAAGCCGGGAGATTTCATCACGCCGGCAAACGCGACCAAGGTCCAGGACCTACTGTCGCCCGGCGTCTACTACAAGGTCGAGCGCGGGATGACCATGAAGATCGTCCCGACCGAGCGCGTCGACTGGCCCCCGCCTTACAAGGATGCAACGGAAAAGTATTCTGGCCAGGTCAGGCTTACGGATGATCACCGCAGCCTGCTCGGATACGTGGCCGGACAGCCGTTCCCTTTGATCGATCCAAACGACCCGTACGCCGGGGTCAAGGTCGTATGGAACCTGGTGTACAAACCCTTCTATTCGGACGACTACGATCTGCGGTTCTACGACTGCGATACCGAGTACCAGGCCAAGGGCGCCCAACAACAGCAGATAGAGTACTTCCAGATCGGTCACTACATGGGCTACGACCTGGTGGGCCGCACCGAAGTCGAGCCGATGCCGATCGATCCCGACTACAAAATGACCAAGCGTCTGTGGATCTTCGGCCTGTATCCGGTGCTGGCGCCGATGGAGATTCGTGGCGTCGGGTTTATCCGCTGGCGCTATGAGGGTGGAAACCGCGGCGATGACACCTGGAGCATCGGCTCGGGCAGCCGTCGCGTTCGTCGCGTCGACGAATCAATCCTGAGTTCGGCGTCGACCTCGGGAACCGCCGCGTTCTCGTGGGATCCGGACCACTACTCGGGGTTCAACGCGAAGACCGAAGAGTACAACTACAAGCTGCTCGGCGAGAAGAACATGCTCGCGACGGTTCACGCGGAGCATTCGCCCGAAGTCCGCTGTGCGACCGACGGTGGTGCGAGCGCGTGCCCGGAAGCCTGGGAGATGCGTCACATGTACGTGGTCGAGGCGACCCCACGCCCGGGTAAGATCAACCCGATCGATTCCCGCACCGTTCTGTATGAGGACTCGGAAGTCTGGTTCAACCCATACATTGACACGTACGATCGCAGTGGCCGCCTCTTCCGCACCCACATCTACTGGGTAGCCTATCGCGATCGTCCGGTGCCGGATGCGCGCGTGGCGATCTATCCATTCAAGCGGCTGTTCGTGGTCGGTGCGGTATCGACCGACGTGCAGTCGGGACAGGCGACGATGTGCTATCTGCCGGGCATCGAGACGCCGGAGCGCGAGTGCTGGTACATCAACATGGGCGCGGTGGACAAGAGCTTCTTTACCACCGATGCTCTCGTCCGGTCTGCGATCCGCTAGACTCCCAGCGTCATCGGTAAGTAAAAACCGGCGCGGTCCGAAAGGGTCGCGCCGTTTTTTTTCGGGGCTGCACCCTGGAGGTGATGACGGATGCCCTTCTCAGCCCAGCGGGCAGGGCAAAGCCATCCCGGCGAAAGTTTCGCTCCGCGATTCAAGCAAAGAAGACCGTGGTCGGACGGTTGTGCGCCAGTAGGCCGACGACTCTGGGGTTTAGTCAGTTCCGTTGTTACTCGCACAGAGCGAGGTACCAGTGCCGCGATGAGGTCGAGCTTGAACCTCGCACGAGAACGAGCCAGAAACGGCGCATCGCCGGCGCCAAAGAGAGGCGACCAAACTCGGTGCGCGGTCGACCAACGCCGGTCTTAAAATGTTTTCGAGCTCGCGTCCGGTCAGTTGCAGAGCGAGTTGGGGATGCGACGAGACACCTTATACGATGCGCTTCTGACCATGCTTGAAGCCACCCTGCTCCCCGACTGGTTCCGGGCGCTCGGGGCGTTCCCGCCTGCGTCCGCGACTTTCCCCTCCTCCACCGCCACCGCCGCGTTCGCGGTCGCGGCGCTGGCCCCCGCCGGCCGGCACGATTTCGATTGAGCGCAGAAACCCGTCACCGCTCGATCGGGTGGTCAGCATCGGATCATCTTTCAATGCCAGATGCACCACCCGCCGATCCCGCGGCGGCATCGGATCGAGCGTCATCGGTCGATGATCTCGCTTGGCCCGCTCGCCCATCGACAGGGCCATGCGATGCAATTGCTGGCGGCGGCGGGCCCGGTAGGATTCAGTCTCGAGCACCACCGGAGCGGCGTCGCGAATTCGCCGCGCCACGATTCGATTGACCAGGTACTCGAGCGCATCGAGGGTCTGGCCGTGGCGGCCGATTAAGATCCCGGACCCATCGCCTTTGATCTCGAGCTCGACTGACTCGGGATCACCTTGGGTCCGAAGCACCTCGGCCCGCTCGTCCATCAGCTCGAGGACCTTGATGAGGACCTCGCGCGCCTCCTGCGCCAGCTGGTCGAGATCCACGGCTGCGCGTTGGGTCTGGAGACTCTCTTCGCCGTCGCGCGCATCGCCTTCAACCAAGGGCTCAGGCGGATGGGGATCGATCGCGGCCGGTGCCGGTGGCGGCGACTGAACGCCCGAGGTGGCGACATTCGAAGTGCGCCGCGTCACGCGTACGCGTGCCTGGCGCGCGCCGAGTCCGAGCACTCCGGCGCGGGGTGTGGCGAGAACTTCGATCACCACGTCATCTTCCTGCGCGGCGAGCTGCTCGAGTGCCTGTTTGATAGCTTCGTCTACGGTAGAGGCTGCGATTTCGATTGGTTCGTTGGTGTTCATGCGGTTACAGGACTGTTTTTGAATTCCCGGTTAAGAAACACCTGCTGGACCACGCCCAGCACGTTTGACGCGAAGTAGTATAGCGAAAGCCCGGCCGGAAAATTGACGAACATCACGGTGAAAATCAGGGGCGTCAACATCATCATGCGCTGCTGATTGGGGTCCGGCGAAGTTGGCGTCATCCACTGCTGAAAGAAGGTACTGGCGCCCATTGCGAGCACCAGCACCGGAATCCCGTGGCAGTGCATGAGCGGCAGCTGCGGCATCCACGACACCGGCAGGCAATCGGGTGCCGAGAGGTCCTTGATCCACCAGATGAACGGCGCGTGACGCAGCTCCACCGAATTCAGGAGCGCTTCGTAAAGGCCGATAAAGATCGGCAGCTGCAGAAGCATCGGCAAACATCCGCCGACCGGGTTCACGTGGTTGCGCTTGTAAAGATCCACCATCTCACGCTGCAGCCGTTCCTGGTCGTCCTTGAAACGTTCGCGCATGCGCTCCATCTGCGGCTGCAGGCGCTGCATCTTCATCATCGAGCGCTGACTTTTGATCGAGATCGGCAACATCAGCAGCCGCAACATCAAGGTCACCAGGATAATGGCCCATCCGTAGTTGGGGACGATTTGATGAGCCAGCTTGAGCGCGCGCAAAAAGATAATCGCGAGCAAGCCGGTCCAGCCGAAGTTGATCGACTTCTCCAATGCGGGGTCGACGGCTTCCAGAGCCTCCAGCAGCTTGGGGCCCATGTAAACCCGGGCGCTCAGCCGATCGACTCCGGGAACCAGCATCCGCGCGAGCGCCTGATCGTTGGCAAAGCTCATCATCAGGGTGCCCGGGTTGGAAGTCGCGGGAAGATAGGCGGTGAGAAAGTAACGATCGCCAAATCCGGCGTAGGTGATGTTGCCCGTGACAGGAGCGACCCCCTTGCGCAAGGCTTTTTCGGCCTCGGTAATCGCCTTCCCGGTCACGTACGCCTGCAGCTCCGGAATATCGTAGTACCCGGCGTGGGGATTGAGAGGTTGGCTCAACGCGAGCCCGATCGCATCATTTTTGGGGCCGCCGGTAACCTTCAGATCGGTGGTGAAGGCGTAGGAGTCGCCGTGAAAGCCGAGCGTCTTCTCGATCGTGGTCCCGTCCGCTGCCCGGGCGGTCAGAACCAGTTTGGTACCTTCGTCCGCCGCGATGCGGATGTCCTGCGACGCCGAAATGGAGTAGTCCAGCGCCGAATCAGTCAACACCTGGTCCCCGCGCGCGAGGATGGCGCCCAGCGGCAGTACATACTCACCGGTCTGCGGGACCAGCTCGAACCATCCGCTGTCCGGCGAAGCCGTTTCCAGATAGTGCTTTAGCCGAAAACTCTTGATCCGGCCGCCGCGGCTCGTGATCTGAGCCACGTACTGATCGGTCTCGATCGTGACGAGCCGTGCGGGCACCGGCGGTCCGGCGGGCTCAAGTGCCGTGACACCGGAAATCGGCGGGGACACTGGCTGCGCCGTGTTCTGCTCGACGGCCGCCGCCGTCGAAGACGAGCCGGGGATGACCTCGGTTGCGCGCTGTTGTGCCAGCTGCTCCTGCGGGCCGGGGGGCGGACTGATCCGTTTCAGGACCAGCTCCTGGTAGATAAAGATAAGCCCCAACGACAGGACCACGGCGAGTATCAGGCGGCTGGTATCCAAGATTATTTGTTCCTGCTGTGACCTGTGGCCGGAACAGGGTCGTAGCCATGGCCGCCCAACGGATGGCATCGCGCAAGCCGTTTGATGGTTAATGCCGCGCCACGACCCAGTCCGTGATCACGGATCGCACCCGCAGCAAACCGCGAACAGGAAGGCTCAAACCGGCACGCAGAGCCGAAAAGAGCATGAAGCAGTGGCGAAAGAGCGAAGCGGTAAAGCCAGAGCGATCCCAGCGCCAGGAGCGTTAGGCCGCGGTGTGGTCCGTTGCGCGCTGGCGCGACCCAGCCTCCGGGCACCAATCCCGCGCAGGAACCGGAGAGTAAGCCTTGAAAGGGTTTCCCTTTTGAGTTTGGTTCCACGTCCGGTTCGGGGAAGCGGTGAGGGGCAAGGTTCGCCGCCATGCGACGGTCACCCATCACGCGCCTCCAGGCCCTTGACGACACTCAAGGTAGCAGCCGCGAGCTCGTGATTGATAGCCGGGGTGTCGAGCACGCCCGCTCCGGAAAGTGCAACGATGACGGTGGCAACGCCTTCGGGAATAGCCGCGTACAGTTTGGTACGAAAGCATTCCCGGATCCGGCGTTTTAGGCGATTTCTCACGACAGCTTTACCTATTCGGCGCGACACGGTGATTCCCAGCCGCCGCTCGGCTTCATCTCCCAACCGTCCCGCGTAGAGCACGAAGTGTTTGCTTTGAGCGCGTATGCCCTTGCGTTGCAGGCGCAGGAACTCGGCGCTCCGATGCAACCGGTTGGCTTTGCTGAAGCCCCGCGGAGTGCGGTGCCTAGCTACCCGGGCTGTTTGTGCGGGATCGAGGTGCTCAGGCGTTTGCGTCCCTTGGCGCGCCGGCGTTTGAGCACCTTGCGTCCACCGGGTGTTGCCATGCGAGCCATGAACCCGTGGGTCCGTTTGCGTCGACGGTTGTGAGGCTGGTAGGTCCTTTTCATCGGGGGCCAATTTTATCCTGCCCGGGCCGTGGCCTCGGGGAGTTGGGTTCTAAAAAAGTGCGATTTTACTTCAGAATTTCTTTCAGAGATAGCCGCGATCGAACCACACTGACAGGATTCGGGCAAGGGACTCGCGCCGCCTCCCGGCCGGTTGCTTAACATGGCTCACCGAACGAGTCTCGCCGCCGGGGCGCGCGGGAAAGGAGGCCACGCGGCGGGGTCGGGCCCGAGTCTGCCACCCGAAGACGCAACACGGTATTCTGCTGTGAGGCTTTGGGCGGATGGCTGAAGACAGCCCTTACGGCCTCGGTCGTGAAAGAGCCACTGGTGCGAACTCGCAAGAGCGATATCCCGGATTGGCTTGAACTCACGCGAAGTCCCGACCCGCGGGAGCGCCGCAAAGCACTTCAGGCGCTCTGCCCATGCGAACTGAAATCCAAAGTCACTGATGTCTGGAAGCGCGTTCTGGAGATGGCCGCCGACCCCGATGCCGCGGTTCGTCGCTGGACGGTACATGTGCTTTGCGATGGATCTCCGGTTCTTTATCAAGGGGAGATTGTGCGGGTGCTGGAGGGTCTCCACCAGGACCCCGACGACCGGGTTCGGCGCGCGGTGCGCAAGGCGCTCGCAAGCCACCGCCACACGGGCAACCTGAACATTCTGTGAAGTTTCGGCGGCTGGTGCGGCGGCATCCGAGCACTTCGCATCCGGTTGGAAGTCCGCAATATACAGAGAGGGAGCACGACCAATTGGTTTCTATCGCCGGCAGCGAGTAAGCGGCCTAAAATGTATATCCGCGATACGATCGTGGCGCCTGCGACTGCTCCCGGAGCAGGTGCGGTAGCAATCATCCGGCTTTCCGGACCACTCGCGCTGGCAATCCTGCATGCCATCTGGAGGCCGGCGCACCCGGGCGATCTCCGACCGCGGCGGGTTTATTTCGGTCATGTGATCGATCCCGATAACGGCGCGCTGCTCGATCGCGCGCTTGCCTTCCTCATGCGAGCGCCGGCGAGCCTTACCGGCGAAGATGTCGCCGAGCTTCAGGTTCACGGCGGTCCCTTCCTGGTGCGGCGGATTGTGCGTCTGGCTGTCTCGCGCGGAGCCCGTGTGGCCGAACCCGGCGAGTTCACTCGTCGCGGATTCTTAAACGGGCGGATGGATCTTACCGAAGCCGAAGCGGTCGACGACCTCGTCAATGCGCGCGGAGAGGCCGGGCTTAAGCAGGCACTTGCGCTGCTCTCCGGCGCGCTTGCGCACAAGGTGCGCGGGCTCAGGGATAAAATCGTCGCCGTCCGCGCCCATCTGGAGGCCGAAATCGATTTCTCCGACGAGGACATCCGGCTGCCCTCGCGTCGTCAACTGGCCGGCGAGATCGAACACATCATCGGCGATGTCGCAATTCTGCACGACAGCTTCGCGCGCGGGCGCCTGGCGCGAGAGGGCGCGCGTGCCGCAATTATCGGTAAGCCCAACGTCGGCAAGTCGAGTCTGCTCAATCTTCTCCTCGGCACGGATCGGGCAATCGTGACCGAGATTCCAGGCACCACCCGCGACGTTATCGAAGACACCATCCAGCTCGGGCCCATTGCGCTTACCATCCTCGACACCGCCGGTCTGCGCGAGGGCGGGGACGAGGTCGAGCGGCTCGGCATCGAGCGCACCCGCCGATCGGTCGCGGAAGCCGACCTGCTCATCGCGGTGTTTGATTCGTCGCGCGCGCTTGATTCCGACGATGCGGCAGTCGTCGGGTTGTGCGAGCATCGCTGCGGCGTAGCGGTGCTGAACAAATGCGACCTGCCGGCGCGCTTCGGCATTTCAGCGCTACACGAAGCGGGCCTCTCGATGCCGGCGCTGGCGATGTCCGCACTCACCGCCGATGGTCTGGAGCGGCTTCGCGGGGAGCTGGCGAGCACCATCGATGCGCTGGCGGGTCCGGGCGCCGAAAGCGAGATTGCGATTTCTCGCGGACGCCATCGTGATGGGCTCGCGCAGGCCCTGCGCGCGCTGAAGGCCGGCCGCGAAAGCGCGCTGCGTGCGATGCCGCCCGAGATCGTAGCCGTCGACATCAGCGCCGCCGCCGATGCGCTCGGCGCAATCACCGGCGAGGTCACCAACGAAGACGTGCTCGACAGGATTTTCAGCGAGTTCTGTATCGGAAAGTAGCTGACCCCGTAGCGCTCCGTAGCGCTTGGTTGCCGCAGAACTGCTGCGGCCACCCCAGTGGGATCCCCCTTGGTGATCTAAGTTTCCCCTGCTTTGCTTCACCCTTTCCCGGCGCGATAATCTCGCTCTCAACCATGAAGTACGACGTCATCGTGGTCGGCGCCGGGCACGCCGGGATCGAGGCCTCGCTTGCCGCAGCGCGGATGGGCGCCAAGACCCTGATGCTGACACTCAATCTCGACCACGTCGGACAGATGTCCTGCAATCCCGCGATCGGCGGCATCGGTAAGGGCCACCTGGTGCGCGAGATGGATGCGCTGGGCGGTGAGATGGGCCTGGCGATCGATGAAACTGGAATCCAGTTCCGGTTTCTTAACACGCGCAAGGGTCCCGCGGTTCGCGCCCGTCGCGCGCAGGCCGACAAGGCGGCATATCGCTCGCGCAGCAAGCGCGTCCTTGAGACCGCCGCGAACCTGGCGGTGCGTCAGGGCAGCGTCGAGCGGGTCATGGTCGAGAACGGCCGCATCTGCGGGGTTGAAACTCAAATCGGGGAAATCTTCGAAGCCGAGACGGTGATCCTGACGACCGGGACATTTCTTAGGGGTCTGGTCCATGTCGGGCTCAAGAACTATGCGGCGGGTCGCGCTGGCGACTTCGCCGCGATGGGTCTAAGCGAAGATTTAGCGAAACTTGGCTTCCGAATCGGGCGGCTCAAGACCGGAACCTGCCCACGCCTCGATTCGCGAACCATCGACTACGGCGAACTGGAAGTACAGACCGGGGACGAACCTCCGCCCACGTTTTCGTTTCGCACCAAACAGATCTCACAGTCCCAGATTCCGTGTCACCTCACACGGACCAACCAGCGCACGCACGAGATCATCCGCAGCGGCATCGATCGCTCGCCGATGTATTCCGGGCTGATTCAAAGCCGTGGACCCCGCTACTGCCCCTCGGTGGAGGACAAGGTGATGCGCTTCAGCGACAAGGCGAGCCATCAGATCTTCCTTGAACCGGAAGGGCGCGACACGGTCGAGATCTACCCAAATGGACTCTCAACGAGCCTGCCGCTCGACGTCCAGGTCGCGATGGTACGGTCCATCGAGGGACTCGAGCGAGCAGAGATCATGCGTCCCGGCTATGCGATTGAATACGATTTTTCGGATCCGACGCAGCTGTTTCCAAGCCTGGAAACCCGACTGGTTCACGGCCTGTTCTTTGCGGGTCAGCTAAACGGAACCACCGGCTACGAAGAGGCGGGCGCGCAGGGCCTGGTCGCCGGCATCAACGCCGTTCTTCGGGTGAGGGGCCAGCCGCCTTTGATTCTCCGGCGCGATGAGGCATACATCGGCGTGATGATCGACGACCTCGTCACGAGAGGAATCGGCGGCGAACCGTACCGGATGTTCACCTCGCGGGCGGAATATCGGCTCATCCTGCGCGAAGACAACGCCGACCGCCGGCTTGGGCCGATTGGGGAACGGCTTGGTCTGCTGGATGCCCGAGCCGGCCAGCGCGTTCGAAACAAGACCATGCGGGTTGCGGCCGAAATTGCGCGACTGCGTGCAACGCTGATTCCCGCGAACCAAAACGTGAACGCGCAGCTGGCCGAGCGCGAGTCGGCACCGATTTCTCAATCCACCCGGGCGCTGGAGATGCTGAAGCGTCCGGAGTTGTCATATGGTGACGTGCTTGAGATGGCGTCTCTGGCGGAGCCGCTCGATCTCGACGAGGCGGCGGAGCTGGAAATCGATATCAAATACCACGGCTATGTGCAGCGGCAGAGCGAAGCGATCGAGCGATTTCGGCGTCTGGAGGAGACCGCCATTCCCGACTGGCTGGACTTCCATCGCGTCCGCGGACTTTCGACCGAGGTTCGCGAGCGCCTGTCAGCATCGCGACCTCACTCGCTCGGCCAGGCCGCCCGGATGCCCGGAATTACCCCGGCTGCGGTATCGATCCTTGCGGTCCATATCAAGGCCGGTCGCGCACGAGCCACCACCGATTGAGCTTGCCGCTGCCCGGGCACGTTTCACGTGAAACGTCGCGAGACGTCCAATCCTCTTTCCACGCAAGTACGTCAGATCCTGGAGCACTCTCCCGAGGTTGCGCAAAGCGGTCTCGGCAGCGACTTCCTGGGACGGATCGAACACTTCGCAGACGTGTTGCATCTCTGGGGCGCTCGTACCAACCTGACGGCTCATCCGGGGGACCCGGTCGAGGTCGCATTCCACATCGTCGACAGTCTCGCGCCGCTTGCCCTCAATCTCTGCCCCGCCTCTCTGCGCGAGGGAGCTAGAGTTTTGGATCTAGGTAGTGGGGCGGGCTTTCCCGGACTGATCCTGGCCGCCGCCGTTGCGGGCGACTTCACCCTTGCCGAGACTCGTCGCAGGCGCGCAGCGTTCCTGTCGATGGCGGCGGTTGCTATGGGCCTCACCAACGTCAGGGTCCGGGTCGGCCGTCTTTCCGCCGAAACGGTCGACTCCGAATTTGACGCAATCACGGCCCGGGCCGTCGGGGAGGCGGGCCTCGAGATCATCGAACGGGCGTTAGGCGCGCAAGGGCACGCTATTCTCTGGGTCGGTCCCGAGCAGACTTTCAGCGTGGGCCGTATTCGCAATGCGGGCCTGGGCAACCTCGTTCGGCACGACTATGTCGTGCGTCGTGGAGCTAAGGCCGTGCGCCGTTCCCTCCTGACCGTTCAAAAGAAATCTGTTTAGGCGACGACGTCGCCGGCCTCCGGCCTTCGTTTCTCCGAGACTGGTTCTTCAAATTTTCCGGTCTGTGTACAGAAACCTTCACACTGCTTTGATTTCTGTCCTCGCGCGGAGTTTAATAGCAAGAGTTGGCAGCGTTTCACGTGAAACCTGCGCGTCTTCCTGGAGACGCTTGATGAGGTGTTGGTTGGTGTGGGGCGGGTCATCGCAATAGCCAATCAGAAGGGCGGCGTCGGTAAGACTACTACCGCGGTCAATCTCGCGGTCGCGCTGGCCGCGGCGGGCCGCCGGGTTCTCCTGGTCGATCTCGATCCGCAGGGCAACGCCACCTCCGGCCTAACGATCGTTAGGGACGGAGATCAGGGCACGGTCTACGCAAGGACGGTCTACGATGCGCTGGTGGTTGGGGTTCCGTTGCGCGAGATCGTTCGCGAGGTCCGCGCCGGACTGTTTTTGGCGGCCGGTGGCGGCGATCTCGTGGGCGCCGAGATTGAACTTGCGACCCGAGAGGGGCGGGAGCAGCGGCTGCGCACTCTCTTGCAGTCGCTGGGATCAGAATATAACTATGTTCTAATTGATACGCCCCCATCGCTCGGGATTCTCACGCTCAATGCCCTGGTAGCCGCCGACACGGTGCTGGTCCCCATGCAGTGCGAGTACTATGCGCTCGAGGGCCTCAGCTCGCTGCTGGCGACGATCCGCAAGGTCAAGAATGCACTCAGGCCGTCGCTCGAGATCGAAGGGCTGGTGCTCACCATGTTTGATCCGCGCAACCGGCTCTCGCATGAGATTGCGGGAGAGGTGCGTCGGCATTTTCCCGACAAGGTCTTCACCAGCGTTATTCCACGCAGCGTGCGGCTGTCGGAAAGTCCGAGCCACGGCCTGTCGGTACTCGAATACGAGGGCAAGTCGGCGGGCGCCGAGAAATATCGGAGCCTGGCGACCGAGATAATGGCGCGCGAGGGGACGGCTGCCCCGCCCGGATGATCGGCGCGCTGGTGGAGGAGGAAGGCGGATGCTGCGACGACCATTGGGACGAGGACTGGACGCGCTGATCGAGAACACGCTCGCGCAACCACCGGCAGGCCAGGTGAGTTTGGTGCGCCTGGACGAAATTGCACCAGGCCCGTATCAGCCTCGCACCCACTTCGATCCGGAACGCCTTGCGGAACTTGCCCGGGCGATAAAGAGCCAGGGAATCATCGAACCGCTGATCGTGCGACTGACCGGCACCGATGGTTCCAGCCAGCAGCCCTACCAGCTGATAGCCGGCGAGCGGCGTTTGCGCGCCGCGCGGCTGGTCGGATTGGAGCGCGTGCCGGCCATGTTGCGCGAACTCGACGACCGCGGCGCGCTTGAGATGGCGCTGGTCGAAAACCTGGCTCGCGAGGAACTCAACCCGGTCGAAGAAGGACGGGCGCTTAAGCGCCTCAACCAGGATTTCGGTCAAACCCACGACGACATCGCGGCGCGCATCGGCAAGAGCAGGCCTTACGTGAGCAACGCGGTCCGGCTGCTGGACCTGCCCGAGCCGGTGCTCGACCTGATCGCGCTCAGCAAGCTGACCGTCGGTCAGGCGCGTCCCCTGCTCGCTCTCGCCTCCGCCGACGCACAAATCGCCGCGGCGCGCGCTATCCTGGAGCGCGGCCTGACCGCGCGCAGCGCGGAGGCGCTGGCCCAGGAGCAGCGGCGCAGGCGCAACCCCGGCACTCCGCGCCCTGCGCATGATGACCCCAATCTGAATGCGCTCGTGGAGGGATTGCAGCGCGCCCTCAAGCGCAAGGTCAGAATCATCAGGAAGCGGGGAAAGAGCCCCGGGCGCGTCGAGCTCGACTACTACGACGAAAACGACCTGACCGCGCTTGCTTCGGCGCTGATGGGCGAATCGCGCGGAGTCGCCACGCACGCGTGAACCCCCTGCTTCCGCTGCGCTGATTTTGCAGCGGGACTGCTGATCGCTCGGAGCGCCCGTAACTTTTCTGGACGTCCGAGGGTTTATACCTGCAGACCATCACGTCACCGGCGGCCGAACAGGAGAGCCGAACATGGGATTCATTGACACCGGCGAGTTGCGAGTCGTGGAACGGCTTCCCGGCTGGAAGGGACGCTATTTTGACTCGGAGAGCATGACTTTCGGGCATTACGAGTTTGAAGTTGGTTCGTCGATTCACGAACATTCGCACCCGAATGAGGAAGTCTGGAACATCATCGAAGGACGATTGGAAGTAAGAATCGGAGATGAAGCCCAGGTAGCCGGCCCGGGGGCCGTTGCGCTCGTCCCTCCGAACACCCGCCACTCCGTGAAGGCGCTCACCCGAGGTAAAGCAATTGTTGTGGACTACCCCTTGAGGCCAAACCTGCGTGGCTCCTACGAGCGCAGCACAAGGCGAGAGTGATCTTAGGCGGAGCGTCCGCCTACTTGGCGGGAAAACGCGATGATCGACGACAACGAGATCCAGAAACGGATCACTGGATTCTGGAGCAGCATTGCCACGGGCTATGAGGCGCATCCCGGAAATGTGCCCGCGCTCGACACGGATGAATATGTTGAGTGGCTCAAAGCCCCCACGGAACTTCTGCCTGTCACGCCCGGCAGCGTTCTCGACGTTGCCACCGGCACGGGGTTCGTTGCGCTGATTGCGGCCCGGCTGGGCCATCGCGTAACGGCAATCGATCTCTCGGAGCCGATGCTTGAAGTCGGGCGCGCCGAAGCCAATCGCAGGGGCCTCAAAGTCACCTTTCTGCACGACGATGCGGTAGCGCCTGACTTTCCGGAGAAAAGTTTCGAGGCCGTCGTCAGCCGCCACCTCATCTGGACGTTACGTGATCCGGTTAGAGCATTGCGCAACTGGCGCAAGCTGCTGAAGCCGGGCGGTCGTGTGGTGGCGATCGATGGGTTTTGGTTCAAGCCCGAACCTGACGCCAGCGGGGTCCCGGAACGATCCGGCCTTTTCGACGAATTTTATTCCAGGGAGATACGCGCCGCCCTTCCGGGATGGCACTACTTTAGCGTCGAGCCGCTGGCGGCGGTTGTCGAGAGGGCAGGTTTTTCAGGGGTCAGGGTGAAAGTGCTGGACGCCATTCAGCGCGTGGCGCTGCATTCGCCATTCGAGGAACCCGCTTATGCTCTTTGCGGATTCGCTCCACAGAACCTTGATCTTCTCGGGAAGAAGTGACTTGAGCCTTTCCTCGACAATGTTCGTCGTGGACCGCGGTTCAACCAGCGGGGTGTCTTTGTTTTGGCAAACCGCTAGATTGTGCCTGGCGTGAAAACCCCAACTCGGTGTTTCTGGGCCAACAATGATCTCGAGATCGCCTACCACGACCGCGAGTGGGGTGTCCCGACTCACGATGACACCAAGCTGTTCGAGTTTCTGATTCTCGAGGGTGCGCAGGCCGGCCTAAGCTGGGACACGATTCTCCGCAAGCGCGAGCACTATCGCGCCGCCTATGACGGGTTTGATCCGCGCAAAGTCGCAAAGTACGGCAAGCGCGAAGTCGCCCGGCTGCTCACCAACGAGGGAATCGTGCGCAATCGCCTGAAGATCGATTCCTCGATTGCCAACGCAAAAGCGTTCCTTGCGGTGCAGGATGAATTCGGCAGCTTCGATGCCTACGTATGGCAGTTTGTCGGCGGCAAGCCCAGGCGCAACGCGCTGCGCGAGCGCAGCCACCTGCCCGCCTCGACCGCCGAATCCGACGCGCTGAGCAAGGACCTGCGCAAACGGGGCTTCGGCTTCGTCGGCACCACTATCTGTTATGCCTTCATGCAGGCGGTCGGGATGGTCAACGACCACATGACCAACTGCTTCCGCTACAAGCAAGTCTGAGCGACTGAGAAAATTTCGTCCCGGGCGCTCTGCGGCACCTTCATTCGTGCAATTGCCGTGTTTTTCCTGGCGTAGGTTTTCCCACGGCGGAGCAGGACGACCTTGCGCTGCCCGTGCTCGCTGGTGAGTACCGGCGTCAGGTCGAGCGCTTCAGACTGATGCGCCTTCCAAACCGTAAGTGGCACGATCACGTAGCCCGGCGGTGCATCGCCGAGCTTGTCCTTCAAGGCCGGTGCGTCGCGGTCGAGATAAAAGAGCAGCGGAGCCAGCTCCTCGTCGAAGCCGAACGTGTAGAGCGGGTCGTTTCTGCCCACCACCCGGAGAATCTCCGCGGCCGCCGGTTGGTAACTACTGTCCGCGCAGTCACGCATCTCGCGGCGCGGAATGTAGATAAAATTGAAAACGATCAACCCGGCGCAGGTCGCGACGTAGGCCCATTTGGCAACGACCCCCCAGCGAAAGCGCGCGATCCGGAGAAGCAGCCACGCGATCAGCATTGCGTTGGCCGGCCACAGAGGTAGCAGGTAGGCACGCCGTTTATACGCGGCGAGATTAAAGAACAAGATCGTAACGATCCAGAAGATCGCGAACAGCCGCATCGCAGAGTCGGCTCGACTGGTCGCCTGGCTTGCCGGTCGCGGGTCGGTGACGTCATCCCGCTTCTCCGTGGAGTGGCGCGGCCACAGTGCAGCCCCGACCGCGATGGGAGCCAACAGGCTTAGCGGAGCAGAATTCAGGAAGACCGGTTTGAGGTAGTAGAGCGGCGACATTGCGCCAAGCGATCCGAAAAACCTTCCGAAATTCTCGTTGCTGATCTGACGGCTCAGGAATCCGAACCGGCCGCCCAGGTAGCAGGCCGCGTACCAGCTGAGCGCGACCATCGCGCCGGTGAGGAGCGGTCCCGGCTCCAGCAGCGCGAGCAGCTGTCGAAAGCGCCGCTCGTGCAACATGAAAGCCAGCATCGCGGCGCCCGGCACGAGCGCTCCGACCGGACCCTTGGAAAGCACCGCCAGTCCCATCACCACCGCGAGCACGTACAAACGCAGCCGCCGCTCAAGCGCATCCTGCGCGCCCGTCCCCCGCTCCGGGAGCCACCACACGCACACGAACACCGCCAGGGCTTCAAAGAAGCACAGCGTCATGTCCACCCGCGCGATTCGGCCCTGACTGATGTATTGATACGATCCCGCCAGCGCGAGCCCCGCCAAAACCGCACCCTCGCTACCCAGCAGTGCGGCGGCCGCAACCATCGTAAGGATCGCGCCCGCGATCGCGTAGCCTGCCGAAACCGAGCGCACCCCGCGCACCGTCACCCGATGAAGGCCACCGAGCCGGTAAAGCGCTGCTGCCGTCCAGTGAAACAGCGGCGGTTTGTACATCGGCTGCCTGCCGTTCTCGACGGGGAACAGCAATTCGTGATGCTCGACCATCTGCTGCACGAACACCGCCTCCACCGCTTCATCGCCGCTACAGAGGTCGCTGGCACCCAGCCCGTGCAAGGTCAAGACCGCAATGATCAGCACGA
The DNA here is from genome assembly GCA_019237115.1 of Deltaproteobacteria bacterium. Taxonomy (GTDB): domain Bacteria; phylum Desulfobacterota; class Binatia; order Binatales; family Binataceae; genus JAFAHS01. The sequence goes on along the minus strand of JAFAHS010000043.1, from coordinate 8,855 downwards.
TGGTCGCGCACAGGACCCGTGCGCTGCGGGCGGACCACCAGGACGAAGGAGTCATGGTCCTGCCCCCGCGGGAAGAGGGTGGCGGACCCCGCACCGGACCAGGCGCGCGGTGCCGGCACGCCAGTGCCCGACCCGCACTGATCGCCCCTCGCAAGCCACCGTCAGGAAGGGCGACCGGCGACCCGCGCGTGCAACCCCCGACACGTTATCCACGCACCGCGGCCGCGGCCAGCACATCCTCGACATTTCCGTCAGACGGAACACCCAGCACGTGACTGCTGTGCCACAATGCGTAAAACAGCAGGCTCCACGCGGCCTGATGATTTTTTTCGGGATCGGCAAACACGCGCTGAACATCCGCCTTGGCAAAGGCTTCGGCAATCCCGGGCTGTGCCGCGACCAGTTCCCTTACCACCGACCTGTGCGCTGCGATCCAGTCGCCCACCGGTGGATTAAATCCCAGCTTCTTCGCGTATGGCTGCGCGGCGGGAACGTTGTGCGCGAGCCAGTCGCGCAGGATACGCTTGCTCATCCGGGTCGTTGCTTTGGCCTCGTCGGGCAGCCGCAACGCGAAATCGGCGACCAGCGGGTCCAGAAACGGAGTGCGTCCTTCGAGGCTGTTTGCCATCAGGCATCGGTCCAGCTTGATCAACAGGTCGTTGGGCAGCCATTCGGCGCAATCCACCGCCTGTAATTCCTGGATGAAGGTCCGCTCGCTGGTGGCTTCGCGGCGTTCGGTTTCGTTAAGTCCGTCGCGCCAGCCGTCGAGCGCGCCATTCATGGTCCCGAACGCGGCGAATTCGCCGCGCGTGCGTGCGTGCCTGGTAAGGGCGCCGCCGAGCCAGCGCGCCCGCCGGTAGCGGCTGTACCCGCAAAACATCTCGTCGCCACCCTCGCCGCTCAGCACCACGGTGACATGATTCCGCGCGGCCTGCGCGAGTGCGAAGGTAGGGATGGTCGCGGCGTCGGTGGTGGGATCGTCGAGTGCGTCTGCGATTCGCGGCGCGCGACTCCAGAAGTAGTCGGCGCTCATTTCCACGACGTGGTGATCGGCGCCGACCGCACGCGCGACCCGGCTCGCATCGCGACTTTCGTCGGGTACTCTGCTGTCGGGAAAACTCGCGCTGATAGCGACCACCGGATTGGGTGAAAGCTGCGCCATCAATCCGACCAGCGTCGACGAATCGATGCCGCCGGACAGGAACAGGCCGTAGGGAACGTCCGATCGAAGATGATGTGCGACGCTGTCGCGCAAGACCTGGTCGAGCTGTCGCATGGCATCCTGGTAGTCGGTGACCCGCGGCGCAGCTGCGGGCAAAGCCGCGCGGCGGCGGCGCTCCACGATTTTTCCGTCTGCAATCACCAGCGTCTCGCCGGGCAGCACGCGGTGGATGTGCGAGAAGATGGTATCGGCGCCGGTGGTGAACTTGAGCTGCAGCAGTTCGGCGCGAGCGCGTGGCCGGATCCGCCGCTCGACCAGCCCCGCCGCCAGCAGCGCTCGGGGCTCGGAAGCGAACGCGAAAAAGGGAGCTTTCTCCACATAGTAAAGCGGTTTGATTCCAAATGGGTCGCGGGTCAGGACCAGCTTTGCGGTAGTGGGATCGTAGATCGCGATCGCATACATGCCGCGCAGCTCATCGACAAACGTGAGACCCTTGCGCCGATAGAGGTGCAGAGGAGACTCGCAATCCGATCCGGTGCGAAAGTGCACCTCGCCGAGCTGCTTGCGCAGTTCGGGATCGTTGTAGATCTCGCCATTGGCAACCAGTACCGCGCCGTAGTCTTCGTATAGTGGCTGGCGGCCGGTCTTGCGATCGATGATGGCCAGGCGAGTGCTCAACAGACCCACGCAACCCGCGACATGCCGCCCGCTGCCATCCGGCCCGCGATGGGCGAGCGCGGCCTGCAGCAGGTCGAGGGTCTCCGGATGGACCGGCCGCCCGTTGGACATCATCACCCCCGCTATGCCGCACATGAGCTATCCGGGAACGGGCTAAACTGATGGCGCGCCCTTATGCCGAGCCGATCATCCGCGCACGACTGCCTCAGCAGGAAAAGAAACGGGCCGCGCGCGGAGTTCCGCCAGGGGGTCAAGTTGGTTCGCACTCCCACTGTCAGTCCAGCTTGTAGTGAAAGATGCTCAGTCGCGCGATCCGCGTCCGGTCGTAAGCGCGCCACTTCGATGCCGGTACTTCCTTGGGCCCCACCCGGCGGAACTTGAGGCGGCTGAAAAACCTTGCCGCGCGCTCCTCGCTGGTGCACGCAAACACATACCGCAGCATGCGCGCCCGTGCCTCGCTCACCACCTCCTTGACCAGCTCCACGGCTACTCCTTCGCCCTGGAAGCGGGTGAGCGTGTACAGGGCGGTGATCTCGCCCGCGCGTTCCCGCCGATAGGGATCGGTCAGCAGCGCACAAATCCCGGCCAGGTGTTCATCGCCGATTCGGTAACCGAAGCACGAGGGAAGGATTTTCGCGATCTGCTCCTCGCTGCGGGACAGCAGGGAGCCTTCATTCTGCCCGCGCATAATCAGCGCTTCGACTTCCTCGAAGTCATCGATGGAAATCGGCTGCACGTGTCCGTAGGGAGTTTCAGTGAACAACGTCCCCGCGCCGATAAAGCTGAACAGCTCTTCGTACACGTCGCGCGGGGCGACCAGGTTCACGGAGCCGACTCCGTCCTTGAGGGCGCGTGCGGCGGAGCGAATTATCGCGCGCCGTACCCGCGAGCGGATTGCGCGGGTCGCGCGCGGAATCCGTTTGCTTTCGACGAAGGACAGCCGATTGCCCTTGCGATCGACGAGCCCATCCTGGCGATCGAGAAAGATCAGTTTGAAGACGCGCAGCCGGCATGCCAGCTCTTGCGCGAACACCACCAGGTCGTCCTCCTCCTCGTCGTTGGTCGAGGCGACCACGATCGAGCCCGCGCGCAACCCTTCCCAGATTTGCGTAACGGCGCCATCGGGCGGATACGGGCGCGAGCGCACGCCGAGCGATGGGTTGAACACCGGCACCGGTCCGCTCGGCGCGAGCCGGCCCATCCGCCGCAGGAGCTTGGACAGCGCGCTCGGAGACACGATCACGATGCAGCGGGTCTGGTTCTTCTTGAGATGGCGCAGCGTGTGCAACAGCGAGTTGAAGTCGCTGGTGCGAGTACCGGCCGGCGGAACCATCGCGAACAGCAGGCTCTTGCCGTAGAACTCCTCGAGATAGAAGCTTTCCTCGGAAAAGCTGCGAGTGCGCGAGAGCTCGCCCGCGGGCTGAGAAAACGATGACGAGTCGTTCACCGCCGGACGTCCGGCTCGCGGCGGGCTGGACCCGGCAAGGTGGAGAGTTCTGCGGAGAACACTGGTTATTGTTTGCCGACCGATTCGGACCGCGCGGTGTCACCGGTGAGGGGACTACCTGGAATCTTGGTCGATGCGATTTCTGACAGCGACGTGTCAGAGAACACTTCCAGCAGCACGCGCTGCCCTTTCTCCCAGACCCGGTACATCCGGCAGGTCGGCTGCAACGCGCACGAACTGGATCCGTCGGTACAGATGTTGAGTGTGATGGGACCTTCGACCGCCTCGATTATGTCGCGGAAGGTGATTTGCGCGGCGGCGCGCGCGAGCTGATAGCCGCCACCGGGGCCGCGCCGTGCCTGGACCAGTCCACGCCGCATCAGGTCGCGAATCACCTTTTCCAGGTAGTACTTGGGAATCTGCTCGTGGCGCGCGATTTCGGTTCCGCGCGCGACTCCCGCCGGGCGGTCCGCCAGGTAGATCATTGCGCGCAACGCGTACTCGATCTTGCGCGGTATCTGCATCAGGCTCATCGTGCGGCTCTCCCGCCTAGGCCTGCGCGGACGCAAGTGGGGCGAACCCCCGCTCGGCCAGCATCTTCTCGACGTACTTGACCAACATGTCGCTCTCGAAGTTTACCCGGTCGCCCGCTTTTCGCGTGCCCAGCGTGGTGACCTTGAGGGTATGCGGAATCAGCGCCACCGAAAATTGCCGGCCTTTGATCGCAAAACAGGTCAGGCTGATTCCGTCCAGCGCAACCGATCCTTTCTCCACCAGGTAGCGTACCTCGCCGGCCGGCGCCTCGAAGGTGAACAGCCGTGAGCTCCCCTCGGGTTTGACCGCAACGATGCGCGCGACGCCGTCCACGTGGCCGGCCACCAGGTGGCCACTGAGCAGCTTGTCCATCGTGAGGCATCGCTCGAGGTTGATCCGATCTCCCGCTTTGAGCGTGCCCAGGGTCGAGCGGCGCAGGGTCTCGGCAGAAAGATCGGCGGAAATCTTTCCGCGTCCTTTCGCCACGACCGTAACGCAGACCCCGTTGAAGCAAATCGAGTCGCCGATATGGATCTTACTTAGCGGCAACGCAGTTTTGACCGTCATGACCGCGCCCTGCGGAACGCGCTTGACGTTAGCGATGGTGCCGAGGTCTTCGATTATTCCGGTGTACATTGCGCCTTCCAGTTATGAGCCGCGGTACCAGGCGGCGTAGGTAAAAATCCAGAAAAATCTTATCTTTTCGGCAGACGGAGAGGCAACCGGGGTGGCGAATCCCACCAAACGCCACTCTAACAGGGCCGGGGCTAGCTCGCACCGGGTTGCGCGCTGACCCTAGTCGGGCGCCGTCGAAGGGCCGGTGCTCCCTGGGACGATTTGGGTCGGGGGGCTGGTGGCCTTTTGAGCGCGGCTTGCGATATAGCGCTCGTAACCTTGGTTCTCTAAGCTCATCATCGATGGCAGCGCAGAGAAAATCACGCACTTTAAGCTCGCGGGCGGTCAAAGCCCTCCTCTTCGACTTTGGCGGAACGCTGGCGTTTCTCGATTACGAATTACTCGCGCGCGAGTTCGGCCGTGCGGGGCGCAAGCTCGATGCGCTCACGCTTGAGTATGCGGAGTACCAGGGTCGCGCGACGCTGGACCGGTTCATGATGGGCGCGCGCGCCGGCGACGTTAACGACGGCTACCAGCAGTTCTTCCGCGGCTGGATGCGCGCGGCGGGAATCCCCGACGAGGAAGTACTCGACTACGCCGCGCGCTTCCAGGAGATTCATCGCGAGCGGACCCTCTGGCGGGTGGTGAGACCGGGCACCCGTGAAGCGCTGCAGCGACTCAAGTCGCAGGGGCTCAAACTGGCGGTGGTCTCTAACGCGGACGGCAACGTCGAGAGAGATGCCAAGGACTTTGGGCTCGCGCAGTTTTTCGACACCATCGTGGACTCGCACGTGGTCGGAGTGGCCAAGCCCGATCCGCGAATCTTTCACATCGCTCTTGAACGCCTGGGCGTGACTCCCCAGGAGGCACGCTTCGCAGGCGATATCTACTCGATCGATATGCTGGGCGCGCGCGGGGCAGGAATCGAAGCGGCGCTCATCGACCAGCATGATCGCTATCACTGGGTAGAACACCGCAAGATTCGCCACGTCGGCCAGCTGCATCCGTTGAGCTAGCCCTGTTGTAAAGACCGCTCCATCGACATCCGGTCATCCCGGCACCTGGGTTGGACCGAGCACCGCTCGCTTGCAGGTCGTCGGTGGTTGCGCGGCGGCGAGTACGGGGCGGATAATTCGCCGGGTCGACAAGACGATGGGCGTAGTCAGGGAGACCTCCGAAAAACTGCTCCGTGGCGAAATTTCTACGCGCCAGCTTCACCCGCTGATGCCGACCGGCGAGAACGAGGAAGTCGCCGACGGCGTGATGTTCTACCGCTGGTTTGCGAACGTCACCGCGATTAAAACCCGCGAAGGGCTGGTGCTGGTCGATACCGGGGCCTACTTCAATCAGTCCGCTACCCTTGAGCTGTTGCGCAAGTTTTCCCCGGAGCGGGTGAACACTGTGATCTATACCCATGGACACGTCGACCATGCGTGCGGCACTCCGGCGCTGCTCGCCGAGGCGCGCGCGAACAACCTCGCGCGCCCGCGCGTGGTCGGCCATCGCGCCGTGGCGGCCCGCTTCGACCGCTACAAGCGGACCCTCGGTTACAACAACGCGGTCAACACCCGTCAGTTCGGCCGCCCCTCGCAATGGCCGACCGAGTACGTTTACCCCGACACCTATTTCGACAATCAGCTCAACGTGGTTTCGGGTGATCACAAGTTCGAGTGTCATCACGCGCGTGGCGAGACCGACGACCACTGCTGGGTCTACATCCCGCAACGCAAGGTGCTGTGCAGCGGAGATTTCATCATCTGGGCGGTACCCAACGCGGGCAATCCACAGAAGGTCCAGCGCTACGCGCGCGAGTGGGCCGAGGCGCTCCGTGCGATGAGCAAGCTGGGCGCGGAAGTCCTGGTGCCCGGCCACGGCTATCCGGTCTTCGGCGCGCTGACCGTCAGACGGATGCTCAACGACACCGCCGCGTTTCTTCAGGACCTCTACGACCAGACCGCCGCGCTGATGAACGCGGACGCCACGCTCGATGAGATAATCCACGCGGTCAAGCCTCGATCCGATCTGGCCGAGAAGCCGTATCTCCAGCCGGTCTATGACGATCCCGAGTTCATCGTGCGCAACATCTGGCGACTGGAGGGCGGCTGGTATGATGGCGTTCCCTCAAACCTGCAGCCCGCAACTGACGCGGAGCGGGGCCGCGAGATCGCGGCGCTGGCGGGAGGGGTCGATAAGATTGTCGCGCGCGCGTTGGAAAAACTCGCGGCTGGCGAGCTGGCTTTGGCCGCGCACCTGGTCGATTGGGCGGTCGCCGCGGCCCCGGATGATCGTCCGGCGCACCAGGCGCGGGTCTCCATTTACCAAGCGCGCGCCGACAGAGCGGTCTCCACCATGGCGCACGGCATCTTCTGTTCGGCTGTGCTCGCCTCGGCGAAAAAACTGGGACAGGAGACCCCGCCCGACCAGCGCAGTTTCTAAGACGAAGTCGCCATAGGATCATCCAACCAACGCGTAGGCCGCGTGTATTTCTTGCTCTGGCTTCGCGGAACGCGTCGTCGCGCTGAATTTCTAAACCAGGTTTGGCGTGCGTTGGGAATGAAGCTGACGAAGACATACGGGTGCAAGTCCCGAACGACCAGAGCCGTAGCGGGCAGGGTCGAAACCGAGTCTTGCGGGCGTCGCGGTAACGCGGGGTCTGAAGCGTAGACAGGGGTCGCGTGGGGTGCGGGTAGTTAGCTCCGAAAGAGTTAATGTCGCGGAGGCCGAGACTGTGCCAAAGGTTGAAGGCCGCGTGTGCATCGTCGCTAAGCGAGACGGTGACGCTCCGCCGGGGTCAAGGACCGCATCACGAGCGAAAGGTCAACGTCGGAACCCAGGAGGCCCGACCGGGACCATCGGTATGGTCACCGATGGGGGTGTGGCGCGAGGGAGAACCGGAGCGCTCCGCCGAGCTGAGGTCGGGAGTCGGATCGACTCATAGTACTGATGATGCCGCCGAAGGAAACGAGGTGTGCGGAGGGAAGGGGTCGACCCGAGGGAGAGCCGCGCGAGAAGGCCGGGGTCCGGACGCAGAGTCGGGTTACCCTGCCGCCGAATCTGGCGCGGGTCAACGAGGCAGCAAGGAGGGACAAGAGCACACGATTCACAGCGCTATTGCATCACGTTGATGTCGGTGCCCTGGAGCGCGCGTTTAGACGGCTCAAGCGAAACGCCGCGCCAGGAGTCGATGGGGAGACCGCGGCGAGCTATGAGGTAGACCTTGCGCAAAATCTGCACCGACTGCACGCGCAGGTTCACTCGGGCCGTTATCGGGCGCAGCCCGTCAGGCGGGTCTACATTCCCAAGGCTGATGGTGGCCAGAGACCACTCGGAGTTACCGCGCTTGAAGATAAGATCGTTCAGAGTGCGGTGGCCGAAGTCTTAAGTGCCATCTATGAAGTTGACTTCCTGGGCTTTTCCTACGGGTTCCGGCCAGGCCGCAGCCCGCATCAGGCCTTGGCGGCCCTGCATACAGCGTGCATGACACAGTACGTGAACTGGGTGCTCGACGCCGACGTCCGTAACTTTTTCGGCTCGGTTGATCACGAGTGGATGCTACGGATGGTCGCGCACCGGATTGCCGACCGAAGGATTCTGCGGCTCATCCGTGGATGGCTTCGGGCCGGCGTGATGGAGGGGCAACAATGGAGTGAGACAGAGCAGGGGACGCCGCAAGGGTCGGGAATCAGCCCGATCCTGGCCAACATCTTTATGCATTACGCGCTCGACCTCTGGGTTCATCAGTGGAGGAAACGCAACGCACAAGGACGAGTAATCATCGTGCGTTATTGCGACGACTTTGTGATGGGCTTTCAATACGAGGCCGAGGCGCAACGGATGCTGGCCAATCTCAAGGAGCGTCTGGCGAAGTTTAAGCTTGCGCTCCACGAGCAGAAGACACGCCTCATTGAGTTCGGCAAGCTCGTAAGTGAGTTGCGCAGGAAGCGCGGCGCTGATCGCTGCGAGACGTTTACGTTTTTGGGTTTCACGCACTACTGTGCGTGGAGCCGGGACGGGCGTTTCGTAGTCAAGCGCCGCACCGACCACCAGCGGCTTACACGCAAGCTCAAAGAACTGCGGGTGGAGGCGCGGCGGCGTATGCACACGCCCATGGCGCTGCAGTACCGGTGGCTGTGCAGCGTATTACGCGGGCACTTTGCGTACTTTGGCCTGCCGAGCAATCTGGGTCGGATTAACGCTTTCTATCAAGAAACGCGTCGCCTCTGGTATCGGGCGCTCAATCGCCGCAGCCAGCGGCGGCTCTCGTGGGAGCGCTATGCCTGGCTGCTCGAACGCTTTCCCCTGCCTACTCCCTCTATCACCCATCCTCGACCGGTGGTCGCTTGCTAACTCGCGCAAACCTCGGGAGGAGCCGAGTGCGGGAAAACCGCCCGCTCGGATCTGTGAGGGTGAAGCCGAATG
>JAFAHS010000022.1 GCA_019237115.1 Deltaproteobacteria bacterium | reverse complement strand
GGCGCCGGGACCTCTTCCCCATTTTTGGGGACAGACCCCTAATCCGTCGATCCGTCGAGGTGGAGTCGCGATCGGATTAAGCGGCGTTAGCCGCTTTTTAGAGGGACAGGTACCAGATTCCCATGCTCGTGCTCGTGCTCGTGCTCGTGCTCGCCCTTATGGTGACTCGAACTTGACTTTGGGCGTCGTGACTGACCGACTGCTGCCTCACTTAACGATTTAGCGCCCAGCGATGGAAGAACGTTTCGGAGCCTGTAGACGGGCACTCGAGTACGAGGACGAGCACGAGTACGATTACTTCCGGTTCCAACGCCGAAGTTTCTTACCAGTCCCTCACCGGCCCGTGGCGGGACTCATCGGAGTAAGAAACTTTAGTAATCGTTCTCGTCGTCGTGCTCGTCCTCGATATTTCGCCGCTACGAGCTATAGCAGCGCCTGCTGTTGAGGCCAGTCGCAGGCTTAGGTAGTCCCGCTAGTCCTATGTTGAGGCGCTCAAGGCCGCCGAGGAAGACGACACGCACCAGCACGAGGACGAGTTCCAAGCCTACGCCGATACGTTTTGCCACCCCAAAACGCCGAAGTTTCTTAGCCTTGCCCCGAGTTCCAGGACGAGGCAAAGCTTGTCCCTACCTGCTCACGACATCATCCGCTCGGCACATCAGCTTCCGGGGGTTTTTCATTGCCTGGCATCGCACCGGTCATGATTGCCACGACCTCACCCATGGTGTGTTCTCGCGGAGTGGTGAGCGCCACGCGACGCCCAAGCCGCATGATATGGATCCGGTCCGCGATCTCAAAAACATGCGGCATATTATGGCTGATCAGGAGGACGGGCAGGCCCCTGTCGCGAATAGTCCGAATCAGGTTCAGCACTTCGCCAGATTCGCGCACGCCAAGGGCTGCGGTCGGTTCATCCATGATGACCAGCCTGCGACCGAATATCGCTGCTCGGGCAACAGCAACTCCCTGGCGCTGCCCGCCAGAGAGATCTTCTACCGCGCTGTCGATCGATGGTAGATGGAATTTCAGCTCCTCCATCTCTCTTTGCGCTTCACGCTTCATGCGGCGCTTATCGAGAAGTCGGAACCAGGACCCGAGAATTCCACGACGTCGAAGCTCCCTGCCCAGGAAAAGGTTAGTCGCGATGTCGAGCGCAGGTGCTACCGCAAGATCCTGATAGACGGTTTCGATACCTCGTTTTCGGGGGTCCAGCGGGCTTTGGAAATGGACCGGGACACCATCCAGCAAAACTTCGCCTTCGTCCGGGACAACGGCGCCGCAGATAACCTTGACCATTGTACTTTTGCCGGCGCCATTGTCGCCGATGACAGCGAGCACTTCACCCGCGCGTAATTCAAGGTCGGCGCCATCCAGCGCCGTGACGTGTCCGTAACGTTTAACAATTTTCCGTGCCTCCAGCACGATTTCTCCCCTCGCCGGTGTCCTAACTGTCTCTCCCGAGGTATTCATCGCCCCCTCCCCCGTGATATTTGGTCAACGGCAACGGCAGTGATGACCAGAACGCCTGTCACAAGGTCCTGCCAAAGGGGATCAAATCCAGAAAGGGTTAAACCGTTGCGCAGCACCGACACAATTAAAGTCCCGACGAGCGTACCCCAGATACTTCCGCGTCCGCCAAAGAGGCTTGTTCCCCCGATCACCACCGCCGTGATGCTGTCAAGGTTAGCATTCTGCAGGGCATTCGGATCCGCATTCGGGATGCGCCCCAGTGCAAGCCAAGCTCCGATCCCGTACAAAAACGCAGCGGATATGTAGACTGAAAGAAGCCGGTTGTGCACCGGGATACCGACCAACCGAGCCGCAGCCTGATTGTTGCCAATTGCATAGACATGGCGGCCCCAGGCAGTCTGCGTGAGCATATACCAGACAAGCGCATAGAGACAGAACATGATGATCATGCCAAAGGTCACCCCGCTCCCGTCCACGGGAAAGGTGTTTCCAGTCCAGCCAAGGAATTCGTCTGTTACGGGAAATGCGCCACCCTGCGCAATCAGCCGAGTTGCCGCCGTGACGATTCCGAGCAAACCGAGGGTCACGATAAAGGGAGGCAGCCTCAGTCGACTCACCAGCAAACCCGCCGCGACTCCAACTAAAGTACAAAGAAAGATCGCGAACAAAAGGCAGAGCACCGAATTGCCGCCATCGTTCACCATCCGGCCGGCTACAATGGTTCCGAGTACCGCGATCGCACCGTTGGCAAGATCAATTCCACCCGTCAGAATAATGATTGTCTGCCCGATG
>JAFAHS010000016.1 GCA_019237115.1 Deltaproteobacteria bacterium | reverse complement strand
AAACGCAGTATGCTGATCGCGCCAAGGCATTCGCCCTCTCATCAAATCCTCGGTCCCGCCATAAGCGAGGCGGCTGAACCCCGCTGTTCCACACCCAGCGCGATCAAACTGCCGGATACCCCTCGCTGGTCTGAGGCGCCGCCTCGCTAGGAGTACTGGCAGGTGGATATCAATTCACATAAACGGCAAGCGGCGAAGCCCAAGAGATCGGTCATAGGCTGGCTGCTCAAGTCGGATCCGTCGGTCCGCTGGCAAGTGATGCGAGACCTCACCGGTGCACCCGCCGAAGATGTCGCAGCCGAGCGCGCGCGCGTCGCTACCGAGGGTTTGGGCGCGAGGCTGCTTGCCCTTCAGGGTGTCGACGGCCGGTGGGGCGGCGCGGCATGGAACCATGGGTGGGACTCCACGATGCACGTCCTCATGCTGCTGCGGGATCTCGGTCTCGATCCTGCGAGCAGCGAGGCTCGCCGCGCGGTGGACCTCGTCCGCGATCGCGTCACGTGGCAGGGATGCGGACCGCAAGAATGCGACAGCAACCCCTTCTTCGCCGGCGAGGTGGAGCCCTGCATCAACGGTCAGGTGGGGGCGGTGGGTGCCTACTTCGGCCAAAACGTCTGGGGGGTTGTCGACCGGCTGCTCGCCGAGCAGCTGCCGGACGGCGGCTGGAACTGCGAGACAGCCAACGGCTCGATGCGGTCGTCGTTTCACACTACAATCTGCGTGCTGGAGGCTCTGCTCGAGTACGAACGGACCGGCGTGGACAGCCAGGAGGTAACCGAGGCGCGGCTGCGCGGCCAGAACTATCTACTGGAGCGTCACCTCTTCCGCCGGCGGTCGACTGGCGAGGTGATTGAAGATCGCAAGGCGCGCAACGCCGCGTGGACCCGCTTCGCTTTCCCAACCTGGTGGCACTACGACGTGATTCGGGGGCTCGAGTACCTGCGCCGCGCGGGCGTCGCGCCCGACGAGCGCGTGGCCGAAGCAATCGAGCTAGTCGAGTCCAAGCGCGACAGCGACGGCCGCTGGGCTCTCGAGGTCAGGCACCCCGGCCGGATGCTGGTGGAGATCGCTGAGAGCGAGGGTCAGCCGAGCCGGTGGAACACGTTGCGTGCCCTGCGAGTGTTAGACTGGTATTCAGCACGAGACTAAACACGAACTAAGTGCAGTAAACGGCCGTTGTCTACGATTTAAGTACAGGGCGACATTGCCTCACGAAATCACTCACCAGCCGGGAATCTCGATTCGAAGAGAAAATGACAAAAGTCCGTATAATAGCCAGCTCCTTCGGCAACGGTATCAGTCCTACCTTTCTTTTCCTGAGCAGCGCGCGGATGAAACTCTCGGGCATGGTCGCGATTCCGACCCCCGCTTCCACAAAACCGATTATTCCTTCCAAGGTGCCGATCTCCATTGTGCGTTCAGGGCGGCATCCATGGTCGTTCAGAAAACTCAATAACCTTTCCGTATAAGAACAGCCTAAGCGTTGGACCAAAATCTTCAGGCCGTTCCTGCATCCCGCCAGCAGATTTGACCTGGTTTTGATCCGTTCCGGCGCGAGCAGAACCAGTTTGTCGGTTATTACTGGTTCACTCTGAAGCGTCGACTGGGCGGGTACGCGGGACACAAACGCAGCGTCGAGTTCGTCCTCCTGAACCTGCTTAATCAAACCGGATGAGCTCCCGATCTGGACGGTGATATCGACGGAGGGAGATTTTGTTAAGAACTCGGACACCAACGCGGGAAGCTGGACAGCCGCCACTGTCTCAATCGCGCCAAGGCGAAGCTTCGCTTCTCGTACGCTACTAGCTCCTCTGAAAGCGCACGCGACGTCACTGAGAAGTGCCTCTAATCGGAGCGCCATCGGCAGCATCGCTTCGCCCCCACCGGTAAGCTTGACTCCTCGAGCGTGCCGTCGCAGTAGCGTTGCTCCGGCTGCCTGCTCCAGCTTTTGAATACGAGCGGTCACATTCGACTGCACCATGTTCAACCGCTTAGCCGCCTTAGTGATGCTCCCCAAGCGGGCAACAGTTAGGAATACCAGAACGTCCGGAAGTAGATGTGCGTCCATTGAGTCATCATTAACAATGATGCCTCAGATGCCGAGAAATCATTAGGCAAGAGCGTATTCGCAAGGCAGGATGTGCAGCATATATGCAGCCGAACGACAGGATTCGAATTAAAGACGTGAAGGTTCTCTCCGATGATTGGTACGTCCTCAAGAAAACGACTTTTGATATCCGCCGGGGCGATGGGAACTGGCAAACGGTCAGCCGTGAAACTTACGATCGAGGAAACGGCGCCACGATTCTTCTGTTCAATGGGAAACAGAAGACCGTTTTGTTAACCCGGCAGTTCCGATTTCCCGCCTTTGTCAACGGCTGCGAGGACGGAATCCTCATCGAAGCCTGTGCCGGTCTTTTGGAGAAGGATGACCCGGAAACCGCCATTCGAAGGGAGACCGAAGAAGAAACCGGTTATCACGTCGGCTCGGTCTTCAAGCTGTTTGAGGCTTATATGAGCCCGGGGTCTGTCACCGAGAAGCTCCACTTTTTCGCCGCCGAATACAGTTCGATACAAAAGAAAAGTGACGGCGGCGGCGTGGTAAATCACGGCGAAGAGATCGAGTTACTAGAACTCGGCTTGGACGAAGCACTGAACTTGATTGAAACCGGTGAGATCCAAGACGGCAAGACGATCATGCTATTACAACATGCGAAGTTGAAAGGGCTACTGGAGTAGGCGACGATTGTCGGCGACTTCCTCGTCCACCGCCGCGACGACTATGGCCGCGAACTTTCATCTTTAAGAGGATTGTTTATCCAAATCAGAGCGTGATGGCGTCGCCCCTGCGAAAGAGGATCTTCTAGCGAGGCGGCGCCTCAGACCGGCGAGAGGCATCCGGCAGTTTGATCGCGCTGGGTGTGGAACAGCGGGGTTCAGCCGCCTCGCTTATAGCGGGACCGAGGATTTGATGAGAGGGCGAATGCCTTGGCGCGATCAGCATACGGCGTTTCCTTTTCCACTGGGGCGTGCCTGCGAAGAGAATTCCTTTTAAAATCTGATAGCTCCAGGTTCGAGGTCCCGCCCTGAGAATCCTTGAAAGGCAAAACCAACGCAAAGTTAACAGACAGACGC
>JAFAHS010000081.1 GCA_019237115.1 Deltaproteobacteria bacterium | reverse complement strand
CAGGAGCGGGACTTTCGTTCGCAGCCGGATTGCGCTAAACGACCGGTATTGAAGGTGAGCGCCATCCCGTTGGAGGTGTACCCATGAAGTTCGGCATTTTTTATGAAATTTCGGTTCCGCGTCCGTGGGGACGTGACACGGAAAAAGTCGTTTACGACCGCTGCCTGGAGCAGGTGAAGCTCGCGGATGAACTCGGATTCGATTCGGTCTGGGCCGTCGAGCATCATTTCCTGGAAGAATATTCGCACTGTCCGGCTCCCGAATTGTTCCTGACCGCGTGCGCGATGGTTACCAAGAAGATGCGGGTTGGACACGGCATCGTAGTGTGCGTGCCCGAATTCAACCATCCGATCAAAATTGCCGAGCGCACCGCCGTGCTCGATATTCTTTCCGGTGGACGTCTTGAGGTCGGCACGGGGCGCTCAGCAACCTGGACCGAACTAGGCGGCTTCCGCGCGAATCCGGACGAGACCAAAAAGACGTGGGACGAATTTGTTCATTGCCTCCCCAAGATGTGGACCCAGGAACGATACTCCTACCAGGGACGCTCGTGGTCGATGCCGCAACGCACCATCGTGCCGAAGCCGTTTCAAAAGCCGCATCCGCCGATGTGGGTCGCCGTTACCAGCCCCGGCACCGAGATCGACGCGGCCGAGCGGGGCATGGGCAGCCTGGGACTGACCTTTGGCGGCTTCGCCGAGCAGGAAGAAAAGGTCAAGCGTTATCGCAAGATCATCAGGAGCTGTGAACCCGTCGGCGAGTTCATCAACGAAGCGGTTTCCACGGTCAATTTCTTATACTGCCACGAGGACGATGCGGTTGGCGTCAAGACCGGTCTGCGCCTTACCGGCACTTTCAACTATCTTGCCGCCCAGCTGCTCGCCGCGCGCGAAGCGTACCCCACCAAGTCGTATCCTTCACTGGGATTGCTGCCCTCGCTGCGCCGCGATGTCGCCGGACCCGGCGACGCTTCCGGAGCGCCCGAGGGAATCGCAATTGGCAATCCGGAACGGTTGGTGCGGGAGATGAAAAAGTGGGAGTCGGTCGGCGTCGATCGCGTCAATTTCCTGTTGAACGCGCTCGAGACCGTCCCGCAGGACCAGGTGCTCAACTCGCTGCGTCTCTTTGCGAAAGAAGTGATGCCGCATTTCGAAAAGAAGCCGGGCCAGCCCGAAGCGGCTGCCGCGGCCGCAGGAGCCCGTTGATGCCACCGCGTTTCGGAACCCTGGACGTCAACGCGTGGGCCAAAGCGGCCTCGACCATCAACGGGTATAAGACCGAGGAGTGGAAGCTCAAGGGTGCGGAGATTCTCGAACTGCACATCGAGATCGATGATGACCCGGCGGACGCGCTGATTCCGCGCACCATGCATCCGGCGATTCCAGCGTACGCGATAATCAACGTCACGCATGCGCCCGAGAGTCCCGTCGGAGCGTTCACCATCGGCGAAGTTCGCGTTGCCGGCCGCACCGGTGTGCGCCCACGTGGGTTCGTGCTGCGCAGCTTCTGTGATAGCGAGGCGGCGTGCAGGGAACTGGGCTCGAGGTGGGGTTTCCCGGTCGCCGCCGGCGACGTGAGCCTGGTGCTGCGCCATGACCGCGTGGTCGGCAAGGTGGTGCTGAACGGCAAAACCGTGCTTCAGGCCGAGCTGATGGACCGAGACCTGATTTCGGGCGGCGACATTCAGTACATCGCGTCGATGCATCTGGCGCGTAATCGCGACGACCAGAAGATGGTCGTGGTCCAGGTTGATCCCGAATACACCTTTTCAAAGGGGGAACGGGGCAAGCCGAACCTCGTCGCACTTGATGTCGATGCCTTTGGGGCCGGTGACCACCTGCGGTTGATGAACCCGATCATGGCGAGCTTCGCGGTCGCCGAGATTACGCTGCCCAAGATCCGGTATATCTGCAATCCCGACCTTCCGGCGATGCAGGGCACGACCAAGCTCGCCGCATAGGAGCATCCGGAAGTCTGCTGACTGCGCAGACCGGAGCCGGATTTCAGATTCGGCGAACGTCTGCGCAGACCGCGGATTCTGCTTATTTCATTCTCCCGGCGATTCGCGCGTCTGGCTCTCCTCTAGCGTCCTGACAAATGCGCATCGCGCCAACCGGCTCGGTTCCTCTCCTCGTGACGCTGCATAATGGCTTCCCCAGATTCAGATCTGGATCACTGCACCGACGCTGGTGACTTGAGGTCAACAGGATTTTACGGTGGGCGAGAACTCACACACAAACGTGCAACGGCTGTTCACCGATCACTGAGTTGCGGTGCGTCTCAGACTCGGACCATTGGATGCAGCAAGAGCAGCCCGAGCAAGTGAATGCCTACGTCCGCGAATTTTTGCGACCTTTGGAGGTGAAAAGCGTCTGAAGCCCAACGTTACGCTCAGACAAATCTGCGTGTAAGGTTAACTTTTGGAAATTTGCTTTACTCGGCTTTGGGTCGCAGATAGTCTCGAATTGGGACAAACGCTCGGACCGCAGCCTTTCTTGCAGATCCCGCCTCGATCGTCGCAGGGTCTTCTGTTTAGGAGCAGCCCGACCAAGCCCGTAAGGAGGGCTCTATGCCCACAAAGCTGTATGTAGGCAACCTTGCCTACTCCGTTAACAATGACGATCTCGCTCAGCATTTTGCGCAGGCGGGAAAAGTCGAGACTGCGACCGTTGTGACCGACAAGTTCTCTGGTCAGTCCCGCGGGTTCGGATTCGTTGAAATGTCCGACCCTGCCGAAGCAACTCGAGCCGTCGAAACTCTAAACGACACTGATTTGAAAGGGCGGCGCATCCGTGTGGATGAGGCGCGCGCCTCAAGCGGTCCGCGCAGCGGCGGCGGTGGTGGCGGTGGAGGATTCGGTGGTGGTGGCCGGGGCGGCGATCGTCGCCGCGGTGGCGGCGGTGGTGGGGGTGGCGGCGGACGCCGGGATCGCTGGTAACAGTAATCGCGGATTTCACAACACGACGCGGCAGGCCCAGTAGGTGTGCCGCGTTTTTTTTGGCGCAGCCCAACAGGCGCAGCTGCGGTAGGCATTCGACGCGCGTGTGTCGAAGTCGTATCCGGCCGCTGCCTTTTACGGAGTCGGGCTCGGGGCGCATTGAATTTTTACCTGCGAGCCACAAGTCGTCTCCTTCAAGCGGTCCTGGGCTCGAGCAAAAACCGCGGACAAGGGTGCTTACTCGCGCCGCAGCCTCTGGTATCTTGTTTCGCCGTGCAAAAGGCCAAACTATTCAGCAGAAAACAGTGTCGAACCTTGTTCGGATCGATCGCTGCGATTGTAATCGCTATGCTCCTGGTCACCGCGTCCGCGTTTGCGATCCCCGAGCAGGGCAGTTCCTCGCAGCCCCTGCGTAACGTCGCGGGCATCGTCGCGCACCGGGGAGGCAGGCAGGTTCCCATCGGAACGGCATTCTTCGTGGCAGTTCCCAGTCATGTGTTCGAGGGACGTTCGTTCGTGTACCTGGTGACGGCACACCACAACCTCCTCGATTCGGAGGGCAGAGCGGTCGAGGGCTTGGGGCTCACATTCGAAGATGCCAAGACTGGCATCACACGGGAGGAAGGATTGCCGCCGGAATCGAAATGGGTGCTTGATCCCAGCGGCGAATCCGTCGACGTAGCCGCAGTGCCGTTCAACCCGGTCGGGGCTAACATTGCACCGATTCCGCTCGGCTCGATTATGGCGACCGAAACCGAGATGGCGGCGTTGGCCGAAACCGGAGCGCAGACCTACTATCTCACTGCCGCGAGCGTGGGCGTGAACAAGCCGCGTTTCGAGGCTCTGGCACGCTTTGGGCGCGTATCGCTTGCGCGCCCACTCGAAGCGGAGGTGCCCGGTGCAGGCGTTCAGGAACTGTGTTTCATGGATGGGGGCGGGACCCCCGGTTTTTCAAGCGGAGCCCCGGTATTCGTACAAGCGGGGTTGCGATTCGTGTTGTGGGGGATTCTGGAGTCGACCAACTCCGCTAGCACGAGCTCGACTTTCCAGGGACTCGCGGGTTTAGTGCCTGCTAGCTCGGTCGCTCAGACGGTGCAGGCGATGGCGGCGGCACAGGAGCGTAACCTGCACAAGGCGCGATAGTCCAAGTGCGCACGGCATTTGGCTTGCATCTCTTGCTTTGAGATCACAAGCTCGATAGCCAGAGTACTTCTGCTATTGCTCGAAGTGCTCCCCGGTAGCTCAGTCGGTAGAGCAGACGGCTGTTAACCGTCGGGTCGCTGGTTCGAATCCGGCCCGGGGAGCCAGAAAAAATCCCCGCAGATGCTAGGTTTTCTGGTTAGCTAGCCGAGCGATGTGTCCTCGCTCTTCGAGGAGTGTGCCCAATTTTGTGCCCTATTATTTTCCTGCTTTGGCGAAATCGGGTCCGCATCGTGCGGTTCGAGGGTCGAAATGGCGTCGCGGTGACCTTGGACGCTGGCTGTGCGATCGCCGGCTGCCTCTATCCTTTACCTGGATGTTCTCGACCTGAGCGTGTGGCCGATCCAAAGCTGCACGCGCGTTGCTCGCTCAAGCACCGATGGAAATAGATCGTACTTGTACGGCGAAGCGGCGCAGAATCTTCGAACAGTAGGAACCGCCTCACCGTGCACAGCTGGATAGAAATTCAATGCTTCATACCTGATCCGAACGCACGGTCGCCGAGTTCTTTCCAGCGGCGGCGCGACTCCATGGCATTCGGGGCGTTGAGCACCCTCACGCCTGCCGTGAGCATTCCGAGCAGTACGGCCGGCTCCTCTGAGGCGAGACCCGCCTTGATGATAAGGCCGCCGAATTGAATCTTCCGACGGG
>JAFAHS010000537.1 GCA_019237115.1 Deltaproteobacteria bacterium | reverse complement strand
TCGGCACCTTTGAAGATGGAACATCAAGAGACGGCAGGCATCGTGGCTACGCGCGCTTCACTTTCCATGGGTGACCTATTCCAAGCCGTGCGCACTGGGACTTTCGAACTGATCTTGGGTGGGTCATCACTACGAAGTCCGAATCCGCGGGTGAGGCACCCCCTTGGCTGTCCCGGCGCAGTGCTCTAAACACTGGTGGAATGCCGGGCCTACGTAGCAATCAGCGGTGGTCGCTGGCGGGCGGCGTTCGGTCGAGAGTCCGATCGGAGCCAGCGAGCTTCAAACTCCTTAGAGCGTGCGAGGTCCCCTTCCTACGCGACCGGGATAAATTGTCTATGCGACACAGGATCACGGAGGCGCGATGGCGAACGTAAACAGCATCGTCAGCGCGTTTCTTCTTTTTTATGCTGGGTTATTTCCTATCGTAAACCCTATCGGCGCAGCACCGATCTTCCTTGGCCTGACACGCCACTGCACTGATGAACAGCGCAACGCGCTCGCACTGCGCGTGACCATCAACTGTTTTTTTCTTTTGCTCGGATCGATGCTGATAGGTTCCTACGTGCTCGATTTTTTCGGCATCACCCTACCGATTGTCCGCATCGCCGGTGGACTGGTGGTAACTGTTACCGGCTGGAACCTTCTCCAGGAAGAAGATGGCGAAGATGTGCCGAGCGAGAAAGCTGTCCGGCCAACCGAGGCTTTCTATCCTCTGACGATGCCGATAACCGTTGGTCCCGGATCAATCGCGGTTGCAATTACCCTCGGCAGCCAACGGCCTCGTGTAGCTGACCTGGTCAGCGTTGCTACGCTCGGAGGTGCAGCAGTAGCGGGGGTAATCGCCATCGCGGCCACCATCTACGTCTGCTACCGGTTCGCGGAGCGGACCGTGAGCACGCTCGGTGAAGATGCGACCGATGTCCTGGTTAGACTGTCCGCATTCATCCTGATGTGCATCGGAATCGAAATCATCTGGAATGGCTATAGCGCCCTTGCCAATATCGGTCGGTAATCGCGGGGGTGGCCGGAATACTACCGAACGGAGCATGTTGCGTTTGGTAGGTTGTCGTTTTGGGTTGCGACCGCAATTGGAGGGAGCATCATGTCACTTCACAGAAAGCCTATCGCTCGGGGACGAGGGTTGGACGTTATTTACGCCTCCGGCGATCTGACCACCGCCATTCCCAAATACAAGATTCCTCGCCAGGAACATTCGCCGCGCGCTGCTTACGCTCTGATCCACGATGAGCTGTTGCTCGACGGCAATTCGCGCCAAAATCTTGCAACCTTCTGCACGACCTGGACCGAACCCGAAGTGCAGGCATTGATGAGCGAATGTATCGACAAAAATATGTGCGACAAGGACGAGTACCCGCAGACTGCCGAGATCGAGTCTCGCTGCGTTCATATTCTGGCTGACCTGTGGAACTCACCCGATGCCGCCAACACGATCGGGTGCTCAACCACCGGCTCCAGTGAAGCCGCGATGCTGGGCGGTCTTGCGGCGAAGTGGCGCTGGCGCGCGAAGAGGCGCGCGCAGGGTAAGCCCATCGATCGGCCTAACCTGGTCTGCGGGCCGGTGCAGATATGCTGGCACAAGTTTGGCCGCTACTTCGACGTTGAGGTGCGCGAGGTCCCGCTGAGCGGCGATCGCTTGATGATGCACCCGGAGCAAGCTCTGGCCTATTGCGATGAAAATACCATCATGGTCGTCCCGACCCTCGGGCTGACGATGACCTGCCAGTACGAGCCGGTGGACGCGATCGCGCGAGCGCTCGACGAACTCGAGCAGCGCACAGGGCTCGATATTCCGCTCCACATCGATGCTGCCAGCGGCGGGTTCCTGGCCCCATTTTGTCAACCTGACGTGGTTTGGGACTTTCGTTTGCCGCGGGTCAAATCGATCAATACCTCGGGACACAAATTCGGTCTTGCTCCTCTGGGGGTGGGTTGGGTGGTGTGGCGGGACCATGCGGACCTTCCCGAGGAGCTGATTTTCCGCGTGAACTATCTGGGCGGTGACATGCCGACCTTTGCGTTGAACTTTTCGCGCCCCGCAGGCCAAATAGTCTGCCAGTACTACAACTTCTTGCGCCTGGGATTTGAAGGCTACCGAAAGATCCAGGATGCCTGCTATCGAACCGCGCAGCATCTTGGCGCCGAGATTGGCAAGATGGGACCGTTCCGAATCATCCACGACGGGAACGGTGGCTTGCCCGCGGTGTGCTGGACGTTTCGCGAGAAACAGCAGCACAACTTCAGCCTGTACGATCTTTCAGATCGCCTCCGCGCCCGCGGATGGCAGGTACCTGCATATTCGCTGCCGCCCAAGCGCGAAGATCTTGTGGTCCAGCGGGTCCTGGTCCGTCACGGCGTCAGCCGCGACCTCGCCGACATCTTGATCGACGACATCCACCGTTCACTCGCGCTTCTGGAAAAGCATCCGGTCGCGCACCCGCTCACGGAAAACGAGGCCGGCGGATACAAGCACAACTGAAACGAAGCCAGATGAGCGACCTAGGTTAAAACGGACGGCATCACCGGCGAATAGATTGGCCGAGGAAACACCGCCGTCCCGGGGGATTGTTTGGGTTTGGTTGAGCAATCCGGCGAGGCAGGTGCGCTCGGCAAACCGCACTTTCCGTAAATAGGCAGACTATCACCCTCGCTCAAGGAGTTGGAATCCGGCGGGGTTCCGGAGTTCGCTCCCTGCCACAAAAGATGCGGCAAAACCCGGGAAGTTCAACCTGCAGGCGATGTTGTAGCTCGATCCCGCACGTAATAACCTTTCCAGTCGCACTATTTTCCTCCAGGGAGTTTGTGAAGACGGCATTGCAGTGGCGAAATCCGCCGAAATTCAGGCGGAGAATGAGACCGGGGCGAGGGCGCGATGAATAGTCGCCGCGGACGCATCGCCTGGATATTGGTTGGCGTCGTTCTTCTCGCCTGCCTGATTTACAAGTCGGGACCCTCCAGGATAGCGTCGGACCTGGCGCTCATAGGAACCGGGTTAGCGGTGGTCGTCGTGCTCGAGTTCGTGGTCGACGGCTTCAATACCCTGGGATGGTGGTTCACCTTTCCTCCAGACCTGCGTGGCGGCACCTTTGGCAGACTGTTCTTCGTCAGGCTCGCGGGCACGGCTCTCAACGCGACTCTTCCCGCGGCCTCGATGGGTGGGGAGCCGGCGAAAGTCTACCTGCTCCATGGGGATTTTCCCGTCGCAACCGTGGTGGCGACGGTCATGACTTCAAGTCTTATCTTCAGCCTCTCCAAGGCCATCTTCATAGCGTGGGGCATGTTTATCACCTGGCGCCACATCGAGGTTTCGCGGGAATTTTCGCTCGCGGTGCTGGTGGGGTTCCTTACGACACTCGCCTGCGTGCTTGCTTTTTTGCTCCTGCAACTGCGCGGCTTTACCGACACGACTACCCAGATCGTCAGACGACTCCCGATTCCCAAGCGATGGATGGTGCGTCTAAAGCGCCTGAGCCCCGCCGTCGATGCGGAAATGGCCGCCCTCTACCGCTCGCGTCCACGCGATCTCGCGCTCGCCGTGTGCTCGCATCAGGTCGCCTTTCTGTGCGGGGTTCTGCAGGTCCTCTTCTTGTTGCGACGCCTCGGCCTGCCGCACAGCTTCATCATCAGCCTTGCGATTGAATCGCTGGGGATGCTTCTTGGCTTCGTTACTTTCATCGTGCCCAGCGTGCTCGGCGTGCAGGAGGGAGCAAAGCTTCTGATCTTCACGGCGCTTGGCCTGCCTGCAGCCGCGGGTCTTACCGTCGGGATTGCGTTCCGCCTCACTTCCATCGTCGACAATGCCGCCGGCCTGCTGGCGCTCGCGGCTTTGAAGGGACGAAAAAAGTCCGCTTTGGTCCCGGCGCGCAGCTGGGTTGCGAGCGATTAGTCGCTTGATAGAGCCGGGCGGCTGAGTGCTTTGGAGAGGAGCCACCCGCCATGTATGGCGGCCGTGATTCCGGCCCACACAACCGCCACAAAAAAAACCCGGTTTGGAAATCCGAGGAAGAAGCCGACCAGAAACAACCAGGTATAAATGTTGCGCCGCCCGCCGATGAGCCGAAAGCGCGCCAGAAACGGGCTCGCGTTGTCGAGACTTAAGCCCCTCCCTACGTCCATCAGCGCGTATGCGACGTTGTCGGTGAGATCGAACAGAATCATCAACAATGCCGCCTTCAGCGCGTGCGGATTTGCGCGGCTGAAGTGAAGCCCGAGCGCGAGGTACCATGAGTTCTCGTAGAAGAAATCGAGGACGTGCTCGTACTCGCCTGCCCGAGAGGTGGTCCGGGTAATGCGGGCAAGCTTTCCGTCGACCCCATCGAGCACCTCCACGAGAATCGCGACCAGCACTCCGAGGCGCAACCACCCCGTGTAATAGAGTACGGTGACCACGAACCCGACCAGGGTTGTCAGCAACGTCACCTGGTTGGCAGTGACTGCGGTCCCTGCGAGGCGGCGAATCAGAAGGTTTTCGAAGATTGGATCGAAATATTGCCCGGGCAGCTCGAGCGTGCGTTTCTGTACATGATCGAGCAGAATCTTCCAGCCCGTCTTCGCGTCATCCTCGCCGGTGACCTGATGAAAATGCAGCGGCACCTCGCCATGCATCTCCTCCCAGTGAGACGGCATGGAGCTTATGGCCATCAGTTTGAGGTGTGACGACTGGGGTTTGGTCGCCTCCAGCGACTTTCTGCTGAGACGTGCTGCCGGTTCGGCACTGCCGCCCTCGTCCGAGGTCAGCATCACGTCCTCTGGCTGCCGCGCAAGCCATGCAAACAGCCTCTGATCGATCAGGAAGCCAGCCGCGACTGCAATAAAATCTTCGGCCAGTTTGTCACGAGCTTCACGAAGTATTTCCCAGAAATTGGCGCCCGAAACGTTGTAGTATTCCAGCGGCTTCCTCACGCGACCCGAGGTCGGCGGTAGGGGCACCGTCGCGGGCTTGAGCACCACGACGCTTTTGATGGCATCCAGCTCGGAGAGTTGCCGCAGGATCCGTTCGAGCAAGGTAAGGCCACCGACCGAACGCAGCGGATTCTCCGCTGCCCCCGGCTCCCACACCACCACTGCCTGCAGGGATTGAACGGCCGCGGTGTTCGGCACCGGGCCCGAGAAGGCGGCCATCGCCTAGGAATGAGCTCCGTTCTTCGAACGGGCCGCGGGCTGCGCCGGCGATCCTTTCATGTCGCCATAGGCGAGCGTCATACTCGCACGGAAGCTCTTCATGGGTTCGCCGAGCGCATGTGAGATCAGTCGCACGCATCCGAGGCAGCAGCCCGGCTCACAAGGCTTGTGGTGGTTATTGCTGCGCAGTTCCTTGAGGCTCATGTCCTGCAGTTGAAAGCGGTAGTCACGCTGCTGCGCGCACCACTGCACAGCTCCCTTCGCATTGACATATAGGAACTTGAAGCCACCGAGACATTTCCAGCTCCGCGAGAAATCTCCAAGCAGCATCTCCTGCACATGTTGGCCGTAAAGATTGGTACCGTCGAAGACTCCGTACCGCCTGACCAGTTCCAGAAAATTCTCACCCTGGATGGCGATGCGTCCGCCCCGTCCGTGCATGATCGAAAATCCGAATTTAAACGGGAGTTCCTTGGTTAGCTCGCGAAAACGATCATATTGCGGCAACGTGTGTTCATTCAGGACGGTCTGGATCTCGACCTGGAACCTTGCCTCTTGCGCGAGAAGTTTCAACTTGGGCGTCACCGACTTGAGCGACTTGTTGGAACCCGGGATCGGTTCAATGGAGTCGACCGAGACCTGCAGGTAGTCGACCCCGGAATCGTTGAGCCGTTCGATCAGCCGCTTGGTCAGAAAGAAGCCGTTGGTGATCACGGTGACCACGTTAGACCCGCGCCGCTTGGCCTTGGTGTGCGCCAGCAAGTCGGGCAGATCCGGATGCATCAATGGCTCGCCGCCCAGGAAGTCGTAGACCATAACCCCCAGATCGTCGAGCTTATCGACCCGCGCCTTTAACTCCTCCAGCGGAACGCCCGGTGCACCCGGCGTGTATTCGTCGCAGTATTCGCAGGTCAAGTTGCAGTCGTCGGTGACGACGACCTGTGCGTACATCGGTCGCGAGTCAAACACACGCTTCGCACCGGTCAGGATGAAGCGCGAGTCTACTGCCATGTTCTCCTCCTGCTCTCGAGAGCCGACGTCCCGAAATCGGCCATGATGGCCAGCTCAACGATGGCTCTGAACATCACGCAGCTTGCTCCTGATCGCGATGGCGCTTGAAGCCTTCATAGGGCTCAGAATGGATACTCGACATCGACCAAAATCGAAAGACCTGCGCGCAGACTGGAGGGACCAATCTCATAACTGGATATGGTGTCAGCCGGCGGCGAAGGATTGCGCAATGCTATGAGTAGGAAGCGTTGCCGTAGCGCCTTTCCTAGCCGCCTCACCCGAGAGCCGATTCGCTTACAGGGTCGCCGGCGATGCGACTGTGCCACATTATGCGCGGCTCACTCATGTCCCACGGGGTAGCGCGATGTAACAGGCAGCGGTTGTCCCAGATAACCGCGTCCCCGGGGACCCAGTCATGATGGTAAATGCGGGGCGGTTTACAGGCGAAGTCGACCAGTTCCCGAAGGAATCGCTCTGACTCGGCCGAGTTCATACCTGGAATGTCGTAGGCGTGCCGGCCTATCAGCAGGGACTTGCGGCCAGTCTCGGGATGGACCTTTACGAGAGGGCGCAGCGGGACGGGGCCATCGTGGAAGCCGTAGCCGCTGTAATCACTGCCCTTCTTGGGCTGATGCCCCAGCTTCGCTTGACTGTAATAGAGCGAGTGGTGCGCCGAGAGCTTCTCCACCTTCGCGCGCAGGTCGTCGTCCAGGGCATCGAATGCCGCTCGCATGTCAGCCCATCCGGTTTGGCCGCCCGACTTCGGCACAACTCGCGCGCTGAACACCGCACCCTTGGCCTGTACCGGCATATAGGTGCTGTCGCAGTGCCAGCCCATATTGCCCTTGAGGACTTTGATGATGTCACTGTTGTCTGACTCGGGGATGAGGGTGCCGTCCTCTTTAACGTTGCTGAGAGGCGAGAGCTCGAACTCCAGCCGGCCGAAACGCTTGGCAAAGGCGATCTGCTCTTCCCGGCGGAGATGCTGACCGGGGAAGATGAGTAATGCGTACTTAAGCCACGCCGCGTGAAGATCGGACCAGTTCTCCTCGCTGAGCGCGGCGATGGTGACGCCGGTAACCACGGCGCCGAAAGTCGCATCGAGTGGTCTTAAGTCAAATCTGCTCGACACAGAGCGGCTCGCATCGAAGTGGTTTGTGAGAACCTTATCGGATACTTGGGCACTATAGCAAATTGGTCCTCCCCGTTCTTCTATGCGGTTCCTATTTGCGGACTGGCGGCGTCGTGGTGGTCACCTGGAGCGCAAGCTTTTCGACGCCGCGCAACACGGTGATAGTGATCGACGCGCCCACCGGTTCGTCGGCGAGCATGCGCTGCAGATCGTCAATGCCGCGTATCGGCATTGCGCCGCAAGCGATTATCAGGTCGCCGCGTTTGAGTCCCGCGTTCTCGGCCGGGCTTCCGGGCTCGACGGCAGCGATCTGCACGCACGAGTCGCTGGCAACCCGATGAAAGCGCGCCAGGCGGCGGGGCAGAGCGGTGTTCGCACCCGCGATTCCGATGTAGCCGCGTTCTATCTTGCCAAAACGCATCAAGCGTGCGGCCACGAACTTGGCGCTATCGATCGCGATCGCGAAACATAGTCCCTGGGCTGGGAGAATGGTTGCCGTGTTGACCCCGATTACGCGGCCGCGCGAATCGACCAGCGGACCGCCCGAGTTGCCAGGATTGAGGGCGGCATCGGTCTGGATGACGTTGTCGATGAGACGGCCGGTCACCGAGCGCAACGATCTGCCGACTGCACTGATTACTCCGGCAGTGACCGTATGCTGGAAGCCAAATGGACTTCCGACCGCTATCGCGATTTGTCCGACGCGCAGTGCGCGCGATTCGCCCAGATCGGCCTGGGTGAGCTCGCGCGCCTCGATGCGAACCACGGCCAGGTCGCTCTCGGGATCGTTGCCAATTATCTGGGCCGCGGCCCGGCGCCCGTCCTGCAGCAGCACCGACACCTCCCTGGCACCATTCACCACGTGGCTGTTGGTCAGGATGAATCCGTCGGGAGTAAAGACGAATCCCGAACCCGTCCCCGAGGCGACCTCGGCTCCGCCCCGTTTGCCGCGAACCTCGATGTTGACTACCGCGGGGCCGACCTTTTCCGCGGCTCCCGCAACCGCCTCGGAATACGCGTCCAGCAATTCGCGCTCGGTGGGCGGATTCTGCCTGGAACCGTCGTGTCCTGCCCGACTCGAATCTTCATTCAGGATTCTGCGAATTCTTACCGCCACTGAAACCGAACCTCCGGTAAGGAAATATAACCACTTTCCCAAAACCCGCCGCCGGCGCGGATCGTCTTACTTGAGGCTGCATTTAATTCCGCGCATAAAGCCTATAAGAGTGAATGATAGACGTAATTTCTGATGGCCAAGGTTGAGCAGCTGCGAGCGCGCGAAGTTCCGACGGTTGAGCCAGGCGTGTCCTCGCCGGTGCTCCGCGGCGAGCATCTTACGAAAATCTACGGCGGCCGCACCGTGGTCGACGATGTTGACGTGTACGTCAACCCGGGGGAAGTGGTGGGGTTGCTCGGGCCGAATGGCGCCGGCAAAACGACCACTTTCTATATGTTGGTTGGTCTGGTGAAGCCCGATTCCGGACGGGTTCTGCTCGGCGAGCAGGAAATTACCATGCTTCCGCTATACCAGCGCGCGCGCCGGGGCATTTCCTATCTGCCGCAGGAGCCTTCAGTGTTCCGCAAGCTCTCGGTGGAGGAGAACCTGCTCGCAGTGCTGGAGACCCTGCCCCTCACCGAGGAAGAGCGCCAGGGGCGGCTGCAATCGCTGCTCGATGAGCTGGACATCGCGAGGTTGCGCAAATCGCGCGCCGGAGTTCTATCGGGGGGCGAGCGGCGCAAGGTCGAAATTACCCGCGCCCTGGTGCTCGATCCTCAGTTCCTGTGCCTGGATGAGCCATTCGCGGGCATCGACCCCATCACGGTGATTGAAATTCAGCGGATCGTCACTTACCTGCGCGAGCGAGGGATTGGGATTCTGATGTCCGATCACAATGTGCATGCGGCGTTGTCAATCATCGACCGCGCATACGTGATTCACAGCGGTAAGATTCTCATCGAAGGGCCGCCAGATGCGATCGTTGCCAGCGAGCACGTCCGCCAGGTGTTTCTGGGCGAGCGCTTCAAGCTTACGTGAGGGAGTTCAGGGACCCGGAAAGGAGGGGTAAACGGGATAGGCCGGCGGGGGAGGGACCGGATAACCTCCGCCGAAGCTTGGCCCGACCATTCCGCCTCCGACACCGAAACCGCCACCACCAATCGAGCCTCCGAACATGCCGAGCAGCGGAATTACCACCGCCATCGGGCTAGTGTTCTGGTAGTAGCCGCCATTCATCTGCTGCTGCTGAATCTGGTCCGCGTAGCCCTGGCTCTGGTAGTCGGCCAGCCCACTCATGTCGCCCGTTTCAGCCCGTTGCGATTCGGCGGGGCCGGTGGACTTGGCCAGCGATGGCTCGATTTTGATTCGATTGTCTACCGTGACCGCCGAGTTGTTTACGTAGCGCCGTGCTTTGCTCTCCGCGTCGCCCTTTCCATAGTCGGTCGCCACGTATCCGAACAGTATGACCTGCCGCTCACCATCGGCTGCAGCCAGTACCTGTGCTCCAACCAAGGGCAGGTGATGCGTCTTCAGGTAGTCCGTGAGCGCCTGGCTCTGCGCCTGATCGACGTGCGCGTTCTTTAGCGGGGCCGGATGGGTCGTGCTGGGAGGCGTATACGAAGCCGGAGGCTCGCCTGAATCCGCCGTGCCGACGGCTGCCGAAGAGCCGTTCGTGGAACCGGGCGGGGTCATACATCCGGAGGCTGCGACTGCCAGCAGCAGGGTTCCGGCAAGGAGCCAATTTGCCGTCCGGCACATCATCTTAATTATAGGCACGGTGCCCGCTCTAACAAAAATTGGACGTTTTTGGCCGCGATTTATTTCAATGATTGCCCCAGAAAGTCGCGAACCAGCTGATTGAACACCCGTGGTTGTTCGAAATAAATCGAATGCCCGCAGTCGGGCACCGTTGCCATGGTCGCCTTTGGCAGTACGTTTGCCAGGGTGCGAATCATCTCTGGCGGGATGAGCTCGTCCTGCTCACCGACCACACACAGAATCGGCATCGTGAGGCGTGATCGGACCGCGTCGAGATCGTAGCGCAGCCTGGAGATTTGCGCGCCCGCATCGGCCGGTGGTCGCGCGCCAAGGATGCGCACTTCGTCATATAGGTAGGCCATTTCTGGGCGCCGCGCGAAGTAATCGGGCGCGTAAGTCGGCAGCGAGCCGATGGGAGGGGTGGTGTCCATCACTAGCGGGGAACGCGGCACGCCGAATCTCATCTCGGGCGTGAAGATTCCGCCGGGAGTGTCGGCCAGCACCATCGCGCCAACCCGATCGGGCCGCTCCAGGGCGCAACCGACGATCGTCCATCCGCCCATCGATTGCCCGACCAGTGCCGCCTTCTCGATTTTAAGATGATCGAGGAGGCGGGCCAGGTCGCTTGCGTGGGCGCGGTTGAAGAGCCCCTCGGGGTCGGGCGACATCCCGAAGCTGCGCTGGTCAAGTGTGATGCATTCGTACCATCGCATGAAGTACGGCACTTGCTGCCACCACGACAGGTGGTTGCCGCCCAGTCCGTGCAGAAAGACGAGCGGGAACCCGCTGCCTGCGCGCTCGTAATAGAGCGAGAAATCTCCGATCGACAGCCGGCCCTGCGTGATTCGATATTCCATGGCGATAATCTCCCGCGCCGGAACGCTAGCATCGGCGTCCGGCCGCCAAAAACCGTTGTGCGACCATGGGCCATCTTGCGCTTGCTTGCAGGCTAACTGCTAGAATTCGTGCGACATTTGTTTGGCGCGACAGAGGGACGATGGACAAGCACATAAGCAAGCACCCGGAAACCAAGCATCTACCCGGTGACGTGATTCACTACCGCGAGTACAAGATTCTGCTGAAGCCCGACCGCTTTACCAGCAGGGAAGGGTTCATGCAGTTCTGGGACGCGGTCAACGCGACGGTGAAAAAATTCGATTTCAAGGTCGACCTCGAGAAGAACGCGTTTCACAGCCAGGTTCGCGAGGTGCTGTTCTACGACACCCCGAACTTTGACCTCTACAACAATCACTTCATTCTGCGAAAGCGCACCTTTTACGATGATGGATGGCCGCGCGCGGATCACGAGTTGACCATCAAGTACCGCAGTCCCGAATTGAAGGACGCCGCCTCGGTCGACGTGCGTCCGATGGCAGCGGGCCATGACGAGATCAAGTTCAAAGAGGAGTTGCTGCTCGACCGCAAGCAGCTGGGCGCAATGCGCAGCGTCTACTCACACGGATGCGTGCTGACCTCGCCCAAGGTGGTACTCGATCGCGGCATCGAAGACATCGCCGGCGTCTTTCCGGCCCTCGGCAAAATCGACGTCAGGCCGCTGACCAAGATTGCGCTGGTCAATAACGTCGCGGTTGAAGAGGTGCAGAACACCATCGGCAGGATCCACTTCGGGCACGGCTTCAACGGCAAGACCACCATCGCGATTTGGCGCAGCCGTGCGCTTGAGAAGCCGCTCTCCGGGGAATTCGCCTTTCAATGCAAATTCGATCGGCTGACGGATGTGCACAAATCTTCGCTGCTGCTCTCGGATGAGTTCTACAAGCAGGTCCAACTGGACTGCGCCGATTGGGTGATGCTGGGGACGACCAAGACCGCGATGGTCTACGGTTTGGGGAACGTGCCTCTGAAGAATCGCGAGTAAGGCGTCGGAACTGGACGCCTCCGGCCACCCCGCAGCAGAGGGTGCCCGGTACCGGGGTACTCCGAATGATTCAGGGCATCGGGGCCTGCCAATCGCCTTCGGCTTCATGCTCATAGCGCTGGGCCTCAAGCTCAACGAGTTTCGCTAGGCAGCGCTGGTCACGTAGCAGGCCTCAATCAGCGAAAGCACCACATTCGCGGACCACCACCGAAGGGACAATAAGCGTACTGCGGGCTTATACTATGGCTTGCTTCCATTACGACCCGCGCCTGAGCCAGAGCCAGCGTTCGCGTGCCGGGGCATCCTTATACCGGCGAGCGGCCCCCACACCTGAGCCTCTTCCAATATCGCGCCCAGGGACACCGCGACGTTCTTGCTAAAGAGGGTCGACAGGGCTTTGAGCGGTGCTCCGTGTCGCAGATGGGACGCTGCGTCCCTTGCTGCGATACCTGCATGCATGAGGACGCTGGTGTCTCGATAGCATGACATCGTGCACGCAGTGCAACGGTCGCGCTGATCGGCGAAGCGGTCGAACTCCAGGAGCGAACCCAACGGTTCATGCCATGCTTCGCAACGCCAGACATTGAGATTCCAGTCAATGTAGAAATACTTGTACCCACCAACACAAGCAAAATTCTCGGGCTCACCGCGCAAGTGTCGGCGTATCTCCTGCAACCCGGCGCTTGGATTGAGCACCGGGAAGGCGGCCTTCAGCCGTTCAATCGAATCGAGTATTTCGATCAGTTCAACGGCTGAAAAATTCACGAGCGTCGACTTGTAGCCATACGCAAGCGAACTCGAGCCGAATGGTTCGGCGCGCGGGTAGGAGAAGGTAACGGCTTGAAATCCGAGACGACTCAGCGTTTCCGGCAATCCTTCGAACTCGAGCAGCCGGCTGACGGTTATCGAAGCGATGCGGAAGATTGGATACTTCGAGGCCCGTTCCAGGCCTTGTTGGATCCGGGCGGTTAAGCCTGAGAGACCGCGGTTTTTCTCGTGTGTCACGACATTTGCGCTGTCCAGTGACACGGTCAAGGTTCTGAGGCCGGCGTCTGCGATTGCGTCAATCTTGTTGGGCAGCAGCCATCCGTTGGTGACCAGCGCGACGCGCATTCCGATTTCCGCCGCGTCAGCAATGATTCGGTCGACCGCTGGGTGCAAGAGCGGTTCGCCACCCTGGATGCCAAAATATTTGATCCCTCGCCGGCTCAACGAGGGCAAACCGCGCGCCAGCGCATCGCGGTCAATCCAATGGCGCTTCTGCCCGGCTCTCTTGTCCCGGGCAAAACCGCAGAAATCACATGCTGCATTGCAGGCGTCAGTAACCGAGACGTCGCACACCGCAGGCAGCAGGCGGAGGTTGGGTTTTCTAGTCAACACCGCACCTCAATCCACCCGACCCGTCAAATTGGCAGCGACAATACCGCCAACACAGTCGCACTAGATAGGCCCTTAGCCCTTATCCTGATGCACCGTCATAGTGTAAATAGTCTCCGAAAGTCTAGCCAACTCACAAGAAGTCAGGGTTGGGCCAGCAGCCGCCGGGCGTTATGGCGACATGGGGTTGACCGACCGCCCGTGTCAGTGGCCTGCTTGTCTGGTACAGGCGTGAGTCGGCTGAAACTTGGCTAAAGGCAGCACGGCCGTTATGCTTGCCGGCTACGTTGAGTTTCGAGAGTATTACGGCGCAGGTTGGTGGAAATTCAAGTTGCGTTAATTAGCGCTCCGATCCGGAACGACGTTTCCGTGTTCGGCCGGTCGCTGCTTGAGCGAACCATGCTGATCTGTCAGCGCGCTGGAATCAAACGGTTCGTGCTCGAAGTTCCTAGACAAATGCGGGACGAGGTCATTGGGTCATTCAGTCGCTTCAATCACGATCGAAATATAACAGTCGTTGAATCGCTGAGTACCTTCTTTGCCGGCTCTGCCCGGTCCGAGAGCCGCATGCCCGGACTCTTGATTACGGGCAATTTGGTTTTCTCCGGGCTACATGTGGCCGCCGCGGCCCGCATGTTTAGTACCAAAGGCGTCCTCAGCCGCACCGTGAGCGCGGACCCCGAGCGATCTGGCCAACTCGCAGTTGGTACGATCGCTGACCTTCTGAGCTGTACATCCGACCTGCCGGCGTCGGAGTCACCTGGGGACGGGAGGTCTCTTCCCTTCGCCGTGAATGGCCGTCCCGGCGATCCAGCACATGCCGAGTACCTGCTGGCGCGGTCGATCCGCGACGAGACCAGGGAAAAAGATGCGCCGCTGGCCCGATGGGTCGATCGACGGCTGTCCTGGCGGTTGAGCTACTGGCTGGCTCGTACACCTCTAAAGCCTAATCATGTAACCATCGTCAATACTCTGCTTGGTTTCCTCAGCGGATGGCTTTTCACCCTGGGCTATTCCGCTCGGCTGGCCGGCGCCGTGCTGTTCTTACTGGTTACCACGCTCGACGGCGTCGATGGCGAGCTAGCTCGCCTGAAGATGCAGGAAACCGATTTTGGGGCAACGCTCGATCTGGTAACCGACGCCATTGTTAACCTGGTGGTGTTGCTCGGCGTCATCCTGGGATGCTATCGCGCCGGCGGGAGTCGCGCGTACCTGTATCTGCTGCCCTTGTTCGCAGGTGGCTTCGCGCTATGTGCAATCGCATCCTATCGGGCGGCGAGGTCTTCTGGGGATAATTCGCTCCGAATGGCCTGGTTGGTCGAGCGGTTGACCTCGCGGGACTTCGCTTACTGGCTGTTGTTTTTTGCCCTGTTCGATCGGCTCGCGATCTTCGCGTGGGGAATCGCCTTTGGGAGCTATGTTGCAGGTATACTTTTGATGTGGGCGGCATCTCGAATGAAGCTGAAGTCGAATGCGGTAGTGGCTGCACGTTCCGTCACGACCACCGAGCGGACAGCCGCCAGTGTCGCGAAAACCGATAGCGCTGGCCTGGGCGCCTGATCTTCTCACGATACTTTTGGGACAAGTTGGGACGAGCGCGAAGCCTATGTCCTGCGTATGGCTTTTGCGGAAGCCATGGATGATCTACCTTTCCGCTGCCGGGAAGCAAATCGCGAGTAAGGCAGTCGGTAAAAACCCCTAGTAGCGCGCTGCAAATTGATCGGTCGCACGGATTAATTCCCGGGTGAAGGCCGCAACGGATGGGTCGTGACCCGCGGCATCCACAACTACCAGATTGGAATTTGGCCAGGCGCGCTTCAGGTCCCAGGCCCAGCCGATCGGCGCCTGCAAGTCGACGCGTGCGCTGATTAGGACGCCAGGGATACCCGAGAGGCGCCCCGCGTCGCGTAGCACGACACCGTCGGCGAGCCACGCATTGGCGCGCACGTAGTGTGTAACGATTCGTGCAAATGCCATTCTGAAATCAGGGTCGGTAAAGCGTGGCGACAGCTCCTGGGAAGGTGGCCAGGAAAGGGTGGCGGATTCCCACCTACACCAATCGAGCGCCGCTCGATCGCGAATTGCTGGATCGCGATCGTGTAGCAGTCCGTTGTACGCGTTGGGCACGTCTGCATCGCGCGTCGCCGCGGGGACCCCTGCGCGG
This sequence comes from Deltaproteobacteria bacterium, assembly GCA_019237115.1. GTDB lineage: Bacteria > Desulfobacterota > Binatia > Binatales > Binataceae > JAFAHS01. The sequence goes on along the minus strand of JAFAHS010000537.1, from coordinate 7,887 downwards.
AGGCGCGCCCACTCTTCCGGAAAGAGTAGGGCGACGCCGCCGCGAAATAACCAGTCAAACTCCCGGTGCCGTCCCGTCGTGATCCCCCACAGGACGATCTCCGTGACGCGATGCGCATAAGCCTCGGCATAAACAAGTGCCAGCGTGCTGCCCCATGAACCACCCCACACCAGCCAGCGATCGATGTGCAGATGCTCTCGCAACCTTTCGACGTCCGCGACCAGGTTTGCGGTGCGGTTGCTTGCAAGGTCGGTCCCGAGCTTGCTCGCGTGGGGCTGGCTTCTGCCGCAGTTTCTCTGATCGAACAGCACCAGGCGATACGCGGCACAATCAAATAGTCTGCGATGCCACGGCGTACACCCGGACCCGGGGCCACCATGGATTACCAGGGCGGGCTTGCCACGCGGGTTTCCGCAGGTCTCCCAATAGACGAAGTTGCCGTCGCCGGCCTCTAGCTGCCCGTGTTCGTAGGGATCGATTTTCGGGTACAGACCGTCCACGGCATCCTGCTTCCGGGGCGGCTACAGGAGCAGGCGGCCGCCGTCGATGGTCAAGGTGATTCCGGTCACGTAACCATTTCTCATCAGGAACAAGACCGCGTCGGCGACGTCTTCCGGTTTGCCTACCCGTCCGACCGGGAGGCGCGCGGCTTCCTGGGCGATCATCGCCTCGCGGCGGTCTCCCATCAACTCGCCGATGAGCGGCGTATCAATTAAGCCGGGCTGTATGACGTTAACACGGATTGGCGCGAGATCGAGCGCCAGCGCACGCGCGAAGGCTTCCACGGCGCCGCAGGAAGCGGTGGCGACACTCGCTCCCGGAAGCGGCCGCACCGCCGCGGTGCCGGACATCAAGGTTATGGACCCACCGCGTTTCATTTTGGGAGCTGCGTATTTGGCCGCGTAGACTGCTCCCCAGAAACGGGTTTCGAGCGCAGGACGCAACGCCGTCGTCTCGGGCGCCAACCCCCTCCCGAATGAAATCGCGCCGGCGGTGATGAACACGTGATCGACGTGCTCGAGCCGTTCAAACAGAGTACGGGTGCCGGCTTCATCAGCAGCATCAAGCGGGACGGCGACGACATCCGGGCCCAACTCTCGCTTCGCTGCATCAAGACGATGCTGCGATCGCCCCGTGATTACGACACGAGCTTCTTCCGTCAGCGCCCCCCTGGCGGTTGCAAGCCCGATTCCGGAACTGCCGCCGAGTACCACGACCGTCATCCCGGCAAACGACATCGCTGCACCTCCGACGAGTGGATGGTGCGCGAATGCTAAACCATAACGCCCCCGATTCACAGAATATGGAAATGCCGAACCAGCGCCCCCGGAAGCTTCGTATATCAAGCTGTTATCGCCAGAAGGCTTGCTCGGAGCGACAAAACCGAGGGTCTGTTCCCAGCGGTGTTCGCCGGCCAGTGCGGAAACTACAGGGCGAGCGGAGCAACCTCCGCTCGCCCTCCGGTCGCGCACGACGAGCTGCCCGGGCGGCAGCTGTCGCCTCGTCCGTGTGTATAAATTTCACACGGGTTACGAAAAAAGCGCCGCGGCTGACGGGATCAGACTCCGCCGGAAGCATTCACATACGAGAGAAACCTTTGCTGCAGATCCGGATCTTTCTGCACAATCTGCAATACTTTGTTGTACTGCTGCGGATCGATTCCTTCCTGTTTTACGACACTTAATTTCTGCGCCTCGGCTTGCGACGCAATCTGCTGCCGCTCGGAGTTATCCTGGGTTCTCGCCAGTCGCTCCCTGGTATCATTGGTGATGTGCCGCACCGCCACGTAAGCTTGGGCCACGTGCTGCAAGGTCACGTCATCGACCCCTTGATCGCTGGCACTGCTCGCGGCGGCGCCGCTGGAAGCGCCCGGGTTCGCGCTTTGACTCCTCGCAACGCCGGGTAGGACCGCCAAAGCGAATACGGCACCAAGTCCCACGATGTATGCGCTCACTCTGTGTCGATAGTTCATAGCTTAACCTCCTGTTACTCGGACAATGTCGGGATCGTCGTGGAGCTCTGAGAAACAGATGAGGTGGGAAGTGCAGGATCGGTGCCGCAAAGGTTCTGACCAGCAAGTCAGAAAACAGGCAGCCACAAACCGAAAAAACCACGCTGGTCAAACGGGGTTGTGCCAGGTGGGCGAATCCAGTCCTAATGCAGGGGGGAGCCGATTTGCGCTTTGCCGACGGCCGCGGTTATGTCTATGTCAGCATCGTTTTTCGGGGAGCGCCGAATCAGCGCCGGATGCGCAAGCGTTAAGTTTTCAAATCCTTCACGAACTTTCGGCGGTCGCGATGTCCGAGCCATTCATCTACTCAATCACCGAAGCTCTTCGTGACGGCACGCGGATACTGATTCGAGCCATCCGTCCGGAGGACAAGCCGCTGCTGCTCAAGCACTTTCATAGCCTGAGCGAACGTTCGATCTACTATCGCTTTTTCGGCCACAAGCGCTCGCTCGAGCAGGCGGACCTGCGAGGGCTGACCGAATTGGACTTCGTCAATCATGTCGGTCTGGCAGCGACGATAGAGACGGAGGGCACCGAGCGCTTTATCGGGGTAGGGCGCTACCTGCGAGGCGTGGATGAGGCAGCAGCAGAGGTAGCCTTCGCGGTGCTTGATGAATTCCAGGGTCGTGGAATCGGGACGATCCTCTTGCACCATCTGGCGCAGATCGCACGGCGGCAGGGGATCAACAAATTCGCGGCGTACGTGATGGGCGACAACCATCAGATGCTCGAAGTGTTCGCCAACAGCGGCTTTCGAACCCACGACCGCTACGATGCCGGCACCGTGCGCGTAACTCTCGACCTCGCCGACTCGCCAAAAGATTCCCGGCAATGACACCTAGTTGAGGATTCCACAGGTTGCCCACTCGTTCATATCCAATGGTCACCTTGTGGAGAACGCGAGCACGCCTCGGACCTTGTGAGCTGCGGTCAGGGCGTCACGGTTTGGTTTTGGGGGCCCCAACCTTTCCGTGGCGCCTTTCTCTTCGTGCGCCATCCTTGGCTGCGTCGCGCAGGTTGTACCGCGTCAGCTCTCCGATCCGGCGGTGTGAGCTTCTTCTTGCTGCTCGCCGAGCGCGCCGAGTGATGAGACCCTCTGTCGGGAAAGGATCGAAATCGCCTTGTGCGAACCTTACAGGTTCCCGTTGTTCCCTTTGCTTTGACCCGGTGAGCTCTCCAGCCCGTAGTAAAGCGCAGAGAACAAGGCGCGTAGATATTTGGCGACCTCGAGGGAACGGCCATGCGACCGTCGAGGGACACGTCCTTTTGCTCTCTGCGGCTTCAAACGCATTTGACCCATCTTGAATGCTTGACCGTATCCCGTTTAGCTTGAAATAGCTGGAGTGAAAGTACCGCTCGCCATGTGCCCTCGCGCATCGCGAGCGATAACCGAAAATGACCCAACCTAAAGAGAATCCGAACCAAATTTTAACCGTTGAAGAAGTGGCCGAGTATCTGAAAGTTCATGCGTCGACTATTTATAAGCTGCTCAAGCGCCACGAAATACCCGCGTTCAGAGTTGGGGCCGATTGGCGGTTCCATACTGTTCAAATCGAGGAGTGGGTAAAATCCCGCACGCGCGCCCCCGAGGACAGAGGTTAAAGCTAAGGAGCATACAACCGCCGTGTCCTCGCCGCCTTTTCGTCCTGGTAAGTCGGAACGGATAGTCCGATCAAACCCGGCTTAAACCGCTGAAAGAACGAACGGGCCGATGATCGATCGGTGGCGAACCCATGACGCCGCATCGCTCGCGGCCCGGCGTGGCCGCCCACCCGCACGTGCGCGTGACCGTCCAAACTGTCCTTGGGAAACACCGCGGCGTCGACTGAGGCGATTCCGCTGGAGCTGCTCTCGGGTTTCCCAAAGGCTCGGTTATCTCGACCTTTGCACGGACGGACAATCATGACGATTCGAAGACTTCGGCGAGGTATTTTTGGCGGCTTCCCTACAGCAACCGTGTCATGAGGAGAGCGCGCGGCACCATGAGGACCGCAGTAACTGAGCAAGGAGCATTTCGGCGTTTTGTGCGCGAGAGACAAATTACTGAGCGGCCTGCCATCGCAAGTCCTGGTGATCACAAACGCGAACAGACAGCCTGATGGAGTGGTTTCTGATTTTAAGCGCGTTTGTGGTCGGCGAGATCAGCGGGATGTGGCTAGCGGCTATGATGAGGCCCGCGAGCCGAACCGATGAGGGCGCCCAACCGTTCCACAATCAAACAGCAAAGGTGCGGCGGAGCTGGAAGAGACACGCCTCACCGGTAATCATCAAGACCAGCGGGCCGACGACCGTCGAGCGATGAACGAAAATACTGACCCCCGAAGGAATTGGCGGATTTTCAGAAGCCGCATCGACGACCCTAAAAGATGATTGAAAGCGGTGAACTGCCCCGCTTTCAAGACTGGCAGTGACCGGCGCTTTCGTTCGTGCCGAATCGAAGACGGCTGAGTTCTTACGAGCAAAAGCCTAAGCCGTAGGGGTACGAAACCGGATTCCTTCCGTTTCTCCAGACGTCCTCACGCAGTGATCGGCGCCATCGAACGTTATTGAAACCCTTGAAAATGTCTTCGCTCCCTTGGCTCCGCGCGGGTCGGACGCGTCTATCCGCCACGGTAGGGCTATGCAGGACATCAGCGATATCTCATGATCACGGTCCAAGCAGTCATCGTTGACGGGGAAGTATCATGTCGCCCGACGTTATCCGACCGGTCCTCACAGAAGAGCTGCCCGCAGTTCTCTCATTTTGGAGAGAAGTCGAAGTCACCCCTCCGAGCGTTACCGATTCGGTCGAGGGGTTGACGATTTTGATGCAGCAGCCCGTTGCGCTACTTTTGGTCGCGACGGTCGACGGTAAGATTGTTGGATCGATAATCGGCGGATGGGACGGATGGCGCGGGAACATCTATCATCTGGCAGTCGCTCCCGCGCATCGGCGAAAGGGTATCGCTCGACGGCTCGTCAGAGAGATAAGCACAGCGCTTTTTGAAAAGGGCGACGCCCAGCGACTCTCGGCGCTGGTCGAATACGAACATCCGTGGGCGATGGAATTCTGGAGCTCTGTGCATGACCTCGGCTATGTACGTGATCCCAGATTCGCCAGATTCATCGCCGACCGCATTACTGGCGAGAACCAGGTAGACCCGTGAATCATCAATCTGGCAGCATCCAGAAGGAAGCCAGGGGCGTCCGCGGCGCGCGTCTAATTCTTGGCCATGGTGGCGTGGTACAGCGAGTGGCGCCGCGCTTCTACGACATGCGGAGTGCACTGCGATGAAGGAAGAATCGACCGCGATAGCGATGGAGGAGATCGATGGGCTGGTCTCGCTGGAGCGAGGCGAAGTGGACCGTCGCATTTACAGCGATCCGAAGATCTTTGAGCTGGAAATGGAACGGATCTTCGGACGCGCGTGGCTGCTTCTCTGTCACGAATCACAGATTCCCGAGCCAGGCGATTTCTTCCAATCGGTGATGGGGCGCGACAACGTCCTGGTTGTGCGGCAGAAGGACGGCTCGATTAAGGCCATGCTCAACACCTGTGCACATCGGGGTAACGCGGTGTGCCGCGCAGAAGAAGGCAACGCCAGGAGTTTTCTGTGCACTTACCACGGTTGGTCGTATGGTATCGACGGCCGCCTCAACGGCGTGCCCGGCTTGAACATTTTCTATAACGGAGAGCTCGACAAATCGCGGCACGGGCTGGCGTCACTCGCGCAGGTGGCCAACTACAAGGGGTTCGTATTCGGCACCCATGATCCTTCCGCGCCGCCGCTGGAAGAATTCCTCGGACCCACCGGGCGACTCGGTCTCGACACCATCGCTCTCCGCGGCGATATGGAGATCGTGCCGGGCATTCAAAAATTCGTGATCGAGTGCAACTGGAAGATCGCAGTCGACAATCTGTTCGACTGGTACCATCCGCAAATCACCCACGCTTCCGCATTTCAGCCCAATGTTCTTCCCCCGACATCGCGTCCTCAGGTCCACGCTGAAAGAATCGACCTTAACGGTGTCAACATGCAGAGCGGCGCCGCTCTCGACCTTCCGGGGAGCGGAATCATAGGCTCAAAATTCGAGACAGTCGTGGTGCTCGGGGAATACGGGCACGCTATCGGCGGTCCGACCACGACCTCGTCCGGCTATTTCGAGTTTGCGCCGGACTGGCGCGACAGCCCGCATGTCAAAGCAACGCTGGGCCCCGTGGGCAGCAGGGTCGCGGGACATCCGAACATCTTTCCCAACGCCTGGGCAACCGGCGCACTTCCGCAAATCTCGCTGCGAATTCCACGTGACCCGAGTCACACCGAAATTTGGTGGTTTACGTTCGTTGACCGCAACATGCCGCGGGAGATGCGCGACTTCATGGTCTCGATGGCTTGTCGCATTTTCGGCCCCGCAGGGGTGCTCGAACAGGACGATGGTGAGAACTGGGCACAGGCCACGGCACAGGCGCGCGGCATCGCGAGCCGGCGCGTGAAGCATCTGCTCAAGATGGGCCTCGGGCGCGGTACGATCATCAAGGAGGGCGGCTTCTCGCGAATCGAAGGTCTTACCAGCGAGTACGGCCAGCTATGGACTTATTATTCATGGGCGCAATGGATGAAGGGTCTCGGCTGGGACGAGCTCAAGAAAGCAACCACGCCGGGCGATTCCATTTGAGATGAACTAAACAGATGGCTGAGGAACCGGATTCGACTCGGCGCGACAACCGTATCGCAGTAATGCTGCGGCATCACGAGGTAGAACGTTTCTACTACGACGAGGCTGCGCTGCTCGACTCCCATCGCTACGAAGAGTGGCTCGCCCTTTTCAGCGACGATGCGCACTACTTCATGCCGATCAGGCGCACACGCACTCAGCGCGAAATGGATAAAGAGTTCACCAGGCCGGGAGAAATGGCTTTCTTCGACGATACCAAGATACTGCTAGCCGGCCGGATCGCGAAGCTGAAGACGGGCCGTTCCTGGGCTGAAGATCCGCCGTCACGCACCCGCCACCTGATTACCAATATTCGGGTGGTCAAGGACGAAGGCGGACGGCTCGAAGTCGAGTCAAATTTTCACGTCTACCGGACGCGGCTCAACTCGGAAGAGACTTCCTGGATCGGTTCCCGACGCGATGTGCTGCGCCCGGTGGGAGGATCCTTCCTGATCTCCGACCGCAAGATTTTCCTCGAACAAACCGTGTTACTCTCACGTAACCTGAGCAACTTCTTCTGATATGGGCTGGCTTGAAAACAAGGTAGCGCTGGTTACCGGGGGAGCGTCCGGACTTGGCCGCGCGATCGTCGAACGGTTTATAGATGAGGGCGCGAGGGTCGTGGTCCTGGACCGTGCCCGTGAGCGGAGCGAGGAACTCGCAAGGCAGTTTGCAGACCGGGTCGAGGCGGTGGTCGGCGACGTCACGCTCCTGGCGGATAACCAGCGCGCAGTTGCGGAGACCATCCGGCGTTTCGGACGGCTCGACTGTTTCGTGGGTAACGCCGGAATCTGGGATTTCTCGATGCCGCTCGTCGACCTACCCGAAGATAAGATCGGCGGCGCCTTCGACGAGTTGTTCGGCGTGAATGTAAAAGGCTACCTACTTGGCGCAAAAGCGACCTATCGCGAACTCGCGAAAACCCGCGGCTCGATGATCTTTACGGTCTCGAATGCGGGGTTCTACCCGTGTGGCGGCGGACCTTTGTACACGGCTTCAAAGCACGCAGTCGTCGGTCTGATCCGTCAACTTGCGTATGAGCTTGCTCCAAAGATCCGAGTCAACGGAGTTGCTCCCGGCGCGATCCCTACTGATTTGCGCGGGCCGGCTTCGCTCGCGATGGCGGAGCGCTCGATCGCCGAGCTTCCGATGAAGGAAATGGTCGAGCGCGGACTGCCGCT
>JAFAHS010000477.1 GCA_019237115.1 Deltaproteobacteria bacterium | reverse complement strand
CTGCGGCCGGCGCGAGTCCCGTTACAAAATAGGAAAGATATTGAGGGCTAACCCGTCCCTCCTATGGAAGCCATCCTGACCTGCTGACCTGAGCGGGGCCTTTGAGTTCCTCGGTCACCGGGTGCGCCTCAAGTGGCATCCCAAGATCGGGTTAATGCCGAGGTGTAGTGCTCCCCCTGAATCAAGCTACACGACTCCGGTCACTTCGACCTTGTTCTAATGGTCGCTCAATTCCAAGCAAGCAAGATAGTTCGTTCTTGTCCCCAAGTGGGTGCGCCCGTCCTTTACGCAATCGCGCTCTCGCGGCGCAGCCGCGCAAGGTCATCCGCCGAATAGCCATGTTCGAGCAGCACTTCGTCGGTGTGCTCGCCCGCCAGCGGCGGACGGGTGACCCTCCCGGGCGTATCTGCGAGCTTGACCGCCAGTCCGGTGGTCAGAAACTCACCGATCACCGGATGCGGCATCTTAAGCAGCATCTCGCGCGCCTCGGTCTGGGGATGCTTGAACATCTCCTCGACCGTGAGAATCGCGCCCGACGGGATTCCTTCGCGATTGAACAGATCGATCCAGTACACCGCGGTATTCGACTCCAGCGCACGATCGATCTCGGCGGTGAGTGCCCCGCGATTCTTCAGGCGCGCGCCCGCGCTGCGGAAGCGATCGTCATCGGCAAGCTCGGGGCGCCCGATGATTTTTACGAACTTGCGCCACATCGCTTCATTGCCAACCGCGATGTTCAACGGACGATCGCTCGCGTGGAAGACGCCGTGCGGCGAGGACAACGGATGGTGGTTCCCGGCCGGCCCAGGCGTGTGGCCGGTATCAAAGTAGATTCCCGCCGACCAGCTCAGAATGCTGACAATCGATTCCAGCAGCGAGGTTTCCACGCGTTGTCCGCGGCCGCTGCGATGGCGCGCCTCGAGCGCCAGGAGAATTCCCTGGGCCGAGAAGATGCCGCCCAAAAGATCGCAGATCGCAATTCCCACCCGGGTCGGGCCGCTCTCCGCGGTGCCGGTCACGCTCATCAGCCCCGACATGCCTTGGACAATTTGATCGAAGCCGGGGAAGTCGCGCAGTGGCCCGCTCGAGCCGAACCCGGAGATGCTGCAGGTAATGATCCGCGGGTTGCGCACCGCCACGCTGTCGTAGTCGAGGCCAAGCGCCTTCATCACGCCCGGACGGAAATTGTCCACCAGCACGTCCGCCCGACCGATCAGTTTCAGCAGGACCTCCTGTCCGCCAGGTTTTTTGGTCGCGATGCGCACGCTCTTCTTTGAACGATTGCAGGAAAGAAAGAAGTAGCTGTCACGCGGCGAACCTCCGCCCAGTTCCGAACGCGGGTTTTCCACCGGCTCAACCTTGATTATTTCCGCGCCATAGTCGCCCAGAATCTGAGTGCAAAACGGTCCCGCGAGGTATCGGGTAAGGTCGACAACCTTTACTCCGGAAAGCGGTGGGGGCTCTGGCATCTCTCAACCTCCTCGGAAACTTCTCAATCGGATCAGGGCTTTTTGAAACCCATAGCGCCCTGCAGCGTCTTATACTACAAAAGCTCCGTGGCGATTCCTTGCTCGCTAAAAGCCCGGTTCAATCCCTGAACATGACGATCTTTTCATCAAAATGGGTCTGGCGCGGCATCGCGGTGGCCCTGGTTGTCATTGTCGCGGGGTATTTCCTTCGCCACGGCGCCAAACATGCGAAATACGTGACCGCGCAGGTCACTCGCGGCAACATCGTGCGGTCGGTCACTGCGACCGGCACCGTTAACCCGGTGGTCACGGTTCAGGTCGGCAGCTACGTATCAGGTCCAATCGTTCAGCTCTACGTGGACTTCAATTCGCCCGTCAAGGCCGGCCAGTTGATGGCGAAGATCGATCCACGGCCCTTTGCCGCCCAGGTTGCACTCACGACCGCCGAGCTTGCGAATGCGCAGGCGCAACTCCAAAAGGATCGCGCCAACCTCGCCTATCAAAAGCTCACCTACGAGCGGGACGGCGAGCTCTTGAAAGAGAAGGTAGTGTCGCACGACCAGTTGGACAGCCAGCTGAGCCTTTTCCACCAGGCCGAGGCGCAGGTTGCGCTCGACGAGGCTGCGGTTCAGCAGCAGCAGGCGAGCCTTCAGGCCGCGCGCCTGAATCTCAACTACACCAATATCGTTTCGCCCGTCGATGGCACGGTTGTCTCCCGCAACGTGGACCAGGGGCAGACGGTGGCGGCGAGTTATCAGACGCCGACCTTGTTCCTGGTTGCGAAGGATCTGACCAAGATGCAGGTCGACTCCAACGTGAGCGAGTCGGATATCGGCTATGTTCAGCAAGGACAGCGGGCAACCTTCAAGGTAGACGCGTTTCCGGACCGTGATTTCGATGGAACCATCGGTCAGGTGCGTCAGGCCCCGATCACCGTCCAAAACGTGGTCACCTACGACGTGGTGGTCAATGTCGACAATCCCGAACAACTGCTCAAGCCCGGCATGACCGCGAACGTGACGCTCGTCACCGCACGCCGCGAGAACGTAATAAGAATTCCGATCGACGCGATTCGTTTCAGCCCCAAAAAAAACCAGGCCGAGCCCGTTGAGTCCGCCGGTCCTCTACTGCCAAGCCGCAGCGCGCGGGTTTGGATGCCGGGCGGCCGCCGCGGCATTAAGCCGGTCCCCGTTACCATCGGACTCGATGACGGGACCAACGTGGAAATGATCAAGGGACCCCTGCGGGTTGGAGACGTCGTGATCACCGACGAGATTCGTTCGGTCGAGCCCAAGCCCACTACCGGAATGGGTGGCATCCCTCGTGGCTTCCGCTAGACCGGCTTTCCAGTCGATGACGCGACCGGCGGTCATCGAAATACGCGAGCTCTGGAAGACCTACCAACTGGGCGAAGTCGAGGTTCACGCGCTGCGCGGGGTTAGCCTACGCGTAGAGCGTGGAGAATTCGTCGCCGTCATGGGCGCATCGGGGTCCGGCAAGTCGACCCTGATGAATATTGTCGGCTGTCTCGATCGCCCGACCCGGGGCAGCTACCTGCTGGAGGGCGAAGACGTCGCCGAACTGCCCGAGGAAACCCTAGCGACGATTCGCGGCCGCAAAATCGGCTTCGTATTCCAGAATTTCAATCTGCTCGCGCGTACCAGCGCGCTGGAAAACGTCGAACTGCCGCTGTTTTACTCCGCGTGGAGCGGGGCCGGCGAGCGGCGCGCCGAAGACCTGATGAGGATGCTTGGCCTCGACGGCCGTGAGGCAAACCATCCCAACCAGCTTTCCGGCGGACAGCAGCAGCGCGTGGCGATCGCACGGGCCTTGATAAATCGACCCGCGATTCTGCTCGCCGACGAGCCGACCGGAAATCTGGACTCGACCAACTCGGCCGAGATCATGGACATCATCAGCCGGCTTAACCGCGATCAGGGGATCACCATCATCCTGGTCACCCACGATGTGGAAATCGCGAAGTACGCCGATCGGATCGTGACCTTTCGCGACGGACAAATCGTATCCGACACCCGCAAGGGGCATTCTGATCAGGGTATGGCTGAGGCGCGGCTCGCGTCGGTGCAGGCGCCGACCGCGCCGCCCGATCGCGATGCGGCGGGCGAGGCGTGGGTGTTCGGCTCGATGGCGCTGAGCGCGGCCGCGCGCGCGCTCAAGCGCAATAAGTTGCGCGCGGTGCTCACCATGCTGGGGATCTTTATCGGGGTTGCAGCGGTCATCGCGATGGTTGCGGTCGGCGACGGTGCGCGCGAGTCGGTCCAGGCGCAGATCGAAAGCCTCGGAACCAACCTGCTCATTGTCCTGCCGGGTGCGACCACTTCCAACGGGGTGCGCGCCGGCTCGGGCAGCAATTCTACCCTCACGGTCGCTGATGCCGTGGCTATAAGGAAACAGGCGCGGGGGGTCGCGCTGGTCAGCTACATGGATCGGCAGGTCTCGCAGGTGGTGAGCGGCAACCGTAACTGGAGCACCGGCATCTCCGGAACGACACCCGACTATTTGAAAATCCGTGACTGGCCGGTAGAGCGGGGCCGCGAGTTCACCGACGATGACGTGCGAACGGCCGCTCCGGTCTGCCTGCTGGGGCAGACGGTGGTCGACAACCTGTTCGGTCAGGATCAGAACCCAGTGGGCGCGGAAATCCGGGTGAAAAATTTCCCGCTCCGCGTGATCGGCGTACTCGCGGTGAAGGGACAGTCCAGCTACGGACAGGATCAGGATGACGTGGTGTTGATCCCGTTCGGAACCGCCGAGCGAAAGGTTCTCGGCGTGTCGGCTCCCTCGATCCTGATGAGCTCGATTGTCGCGCCGACCCCCAGCCCGAGCAACCCGCTGGCGGGAGTGCCAACCACCAATTCGGTCTACAGTCAAACCACTACCATGACCAGCCCGTTCGGCAGCCCGCCCAAGATCATCGGCGTGGTCAACGTGATTTATGTCCAGGCGAGGAGCGCGCAGGAGGTGAACACCGTGATGGCCGAGGTTCTGCAGATCATCCACGAGCGCCATCGCATCCAGCCCGGGCAAGATGATGACTTCACGATTCGCTCGCTTAACGAAATTGCCAAGGCTTCCGAATCGGCCAGCCGCGTGATGGCATTGCTGCTGGCCGCCGTCGCATCGATCTCCCTGCTCGTCGGTGGCATCGGGATCATGAACATCATGCTGGTCTCGGTGACCGAGCGGACTCGCGAAATTGGCATCCGGATGGCGATTGGCGCGCGCCGCATTCACATCATGCTCCAGTTCCTGGTTGAGGCGGTGCTGCTCAGCGTGCTGGGAGGACTGGCGGGTGCGGCCCTCGGAATTGTCGCAAGTAAAGTGATCTCAGCGGTGGCGGGATGGCCCACGCTGGTCTCACCCGTGGCGATTGTGGGCGGGTTCCTTTTTTCCGCCGCGGTCGGCGTCTTTTTCGGATACTATCCGGCCCGCAAGGCGTCGCTTCTGCACCCTATCGACGCTCTACGCTACGAATGACCTCGGCCACCGTCCAAGCCTAGTAGTCAAACGTCCTTTGGCTTCTCTACGGAACCGATCGCAGGCTCTGCTCGAAAAACGTGAACGACGGTCCAAACAGCCGGATTCCGACCCCACTCTCAGGGTTGCGTAACAGCGCTGTACCGCGACCGCAGAACGATGCGTCCAAATTACCCATAACGCATTGCCGAGCACGAGCAACAGAAGAAACGCGAAAAAGTCGCCTGGACCGGCCGCTTTCAGTTCGACCTTCTTGAAGGAATCTAGCAAGCCGTCGAGAAAAGGAGTCGGGTTACTCAGTGTCATATTATCGATGGAGATCGAACTCCTATCCTGCTCCCCATGGAAATCGAGCCACCGATAGTACAAGGTCGAGAGACCTGGCGAGGTGGCAAATGGCAGACGAACAGCAGTCCGAAGAAGTACAGCGCTGGACGGCGAAGCGTCGCGCAGCCCTGGTAATCAGCGTGCTCAGAGGTGAGACGACGGCAGCCGAGGCAGCGCGGCGGCATGGGCTCAAAGTAGCCGAGGTGGAGGAATGGCGTGAGCGTTTTCTGCTCGGTGCGGAGAACGCCCTGCGCGCGCGGCCGAAAGAAGAGGATGCACTGCGCGAGGAAGAGGTTAATCGGCTCAAGCGCAAGGTGGGCGAGCTGACCATGGACCTGGATATTCTGCGGGAGGCCGCCAAACGTCCTACGACGCCGGGGACGTCCGACGAGTGATGGCGACGTGCCCCGGCGTATCAATGCGCAGAGTGTGTCGAGTGCTTGGGTTTTCCCGCGCCCGGCTGCGGGCGCGCGCGGTATTGGCTGCGGTGCCACCGCGGGTCGATGCCGCATTGACCGAGCGCATTCAGCCGATGATTGAGCGCCATCCGACTTTTGGTTATCGGCGGCTGTGGGCGCTGCTGCGCTTCCGGCAGGGGATCCGCGTAAACCGCAAGGCTGTGTATCGATTGCTGAAGCTCAAGGGCTGGTTGGTCCATCAACGCACGGTGACCCCGCGCCCTCGAGTTCAGGGCCTTAAGAGTCGCGCGCAGCGGAGCGACGAGCGGTGGGCCATGGATGTCACGCATGTTCGGTGTGGAGCTGACGGCTGGGTCGTGAAGTGACGGGTTACGAGTTCGCCTTGCGGGGTCGCGCGAAGGAAGCTGAGCGCGCCCTCGAGGAAGCGTGTCTGGCGCGCTTCGGTACGCTGCGTCCCGACGGAGCGACGCCGGTAGTGCGCAGCGACAACGGGTTGATTTTCCAGAGCCGACGTTTTCGCGCCGCTTGCCGCGACTACCGGCTGCGCCAGGAGTTCATAACTCCCTATACGCCCGAGCAAAACGGATAGTCGAGCGGTTTTTCCGCAGCCTAAAGGAGGAATGTGTCTGGCAGCACACCTTCGGCGACTTCGCCGAAGCCCGAACTGCGATTACTAAGTGGATCCGATGGTACAACGCCGAGCGGCCACACCAGGCGCTCGGCTATCGCAGTCCGCGTGAGTTCCGTGGGCTACGACCGAAACTCGTGGCTTGACTTCGGGGGAGCACTACACTGGGATGCGACGCTTTGACGCCAAGCCTGTGCGCGGGTGGTCGTGTTCGCCTGCGCCGACCGGTACCGCGTGATTCACCGCCTTCGGAAATTCGGGTGGATGGCGATTCGGAAATTTGGTCTAGTCGAAGAACCGAAAATAGAAGATCGCGCAGAGGGCTTTCACAGCATCACGCCAACCGATTTTCTTTCCTTCTTCGTAGGTGCGGCCTGAGTAGGAGATCGGCACTTCGTAAATCCGCCATTTGGCACGGGCGGCCTTTGCCGTGATTTCAGGCTCGAAGGTGAAACGCCCACCACGCAGCTTGAGCTGTTTTAGCATCTCGGTTCGAAACGCCTTCTGGCCCGTTTCCATGTCGCTCAAGTTCAGATTGGTGACCATGTTGGAAACCAGTGTCAGGAGCCTGTTGCCTACGTAATGCCAATAAAAAAGTACTCGGTGAGGTCCGCCGAGAAATCGTGAGCCATACACCATGTCTGCGCGGCCGTCGAGTAGCGGAGTGATCATCGCATGGTAGTCTCGAGGGTCGTATTCCAAATCTGCGTCTTGAATGAAAATATATGGATGTGTGGCCGACGCAAAGCCTAACCGAAGCGCAGCTCCTTTCCCGCGGTTCTGCGAATGAAAAAGGAGTCTTACCCGCGGATGAAAATAACTAGTTAAATACTCGCGAGTACCGTCGGTCGACGCATCGTCGATGACTATAACTTCTGTATCAAAACCGGAGTCAAGAACCCGCTCCAAAACGGTCTGAATGGTGGCTCGTTCATTGTAGACGGGAATTACGACTGAAATCTTTGCTCTGGACTCACGAGTGACTTGAGGGTCAAGATCGCTTGTAAGAAAATTCAGCGACGAATCTGCGGATTGGGTACCGCCGTTGTAATAGTTGAAGCTGGCACTTTCCATGTTTGGTTACTCGTTGTTGGTTCAGAGCATTTGGTGCTCGTTGGTCTGACCTTGCCCGCGCCGAGTCCGTGCCACCCGGAGGGTATCCGCTGTTTTCACTTTCAACGGCACTAGCGGCTCAAGATTTCCGTCGTCAGTTCTCATGAGAACCTTTAGGCCCAAAGACTGCGGACGATTCTTCAGAAAAGAGACGGACAACATACGAGTGACGGGCTCGGCCGGGATTTCGGCAGCTGCCGATTGGTAGTGTGTCCTTGAGCAGGCTCTTCGGGTCAAGTGCTCCCTGATTGTGACCACATCTGAACATTCAAACTACTCTTTGGGTTTGCTGAGACCAAAATTTAGAATTTTAGATCGAGGTTGATAGTGCATTTTGACTTCAGATTCACAAATTGTCGTGAACCCTGCCACGTTCAAAAGACCGTCTAGGGGACGGCCATTGAGGGGTCGGATGTCTGGAAAGGGGTCGCCTGAATCTGGGGTTCCGGGTAACGGTCACGCCTCCGCCCGTGCGATCCATTGTCGCGGACCGATAAATTCCTGAGGCATTCCTTTTGCGCCCATTCGCAGATCCAGCCAGAGGAGGGGGAAAATTGGAAAAAAAGGCCGTAGTTAAGGATGACCTTATTTTTTGGGGCTTAAGACCCCTTGGGTCATGAATAGGAATCGACTTTATCTGGGTAAACGTTCACCGCACCGCAGCGCCAAGTTCAAAGAAAACTGGCACAACATGCCGCGTCTAATATCGACGCTCGGAGATGATAGGCACTGCATCGGCCCTGAAGACTTCTTTATGAGCGAGACGGTATCGGGCAAGACGCCGAGGTGCGCCATTGGCTGTGGTCTTCACCCGGTCTGAGACGTCGATTGAAGGGCATCTCTCTTCACCCCAAACGGTTGGTCAATTGTGCTTTCGACGGGGGACAAGGGACAACGGCGAGAGTCGATATAAGCACCAAGACTCCAAGGTCACCAAGAATCCGCTTCCTGATCTTGGTGTCTTTCGTGTGATCTTCGTGTCTTGGTGGTTTGTCTATTGTAGTCGTGTTCTTCGAGACCGCCGGCTGAGTCGCGCCAAGGGACGAAGTTCGCGAAAGGTAAGGATGTGCCTATGCCCCCAGCCGGGCCGTGACTTCGCGATCGTGGGTTCCGTGCGAAACGTGGCCGACCATCTAAGGGCCTTGGAATCTCTGGGCCGCTTACAATTGCGTAAAGCAGTCCGCCACGCTCTCAAACGTCGAGCGGAACTCCGGCGCCCGATTAACCTGCAGCACGTCCTCGAGCTTGGCGAGCTGGCGGATAAGCTGATCCAGGCGTTGGTTTTCATTGACCATCAGCAGCACGGCGCTTTCCGTGCCGTCTGCGATCGGCAGGCAGATGATGGCATCGAGATTAAATGCGCGGCGCGAAAACAAACTGCAGACATGCGTCATCACGCCGAAGTGATTTCTAACCCTAAGCCGCAGGATTGCGCCCCGGGCGGGGACCGGGAGGCAACCCTGATTCGATGTTTCACGCGGGTTCGGCATCGTCAAACTCACCTCCGATCATGTCGCGATTGGCACCGCCCGGCGGCACCATCGGGTACACATTCTCCTCGGGCGCGATCGGCACATTCACCAGGCACGGACCCGGCCGCTTGATCGCATGCTCGAGCGCGGCGAGCGGATCACGCGCTTCACATAGATCGACGGCCGGGATTCCGAAACCACGCGCAATCGTCACGAAATCCGTCTGCGCCACGAATCGCGAAGCGCAGTAGCGCTTGCCATAGAACAGATGCTGCTGCTGGCGGACCAGCCCGAGGTGGGAATTGTTGAGCAGGATGACCTTGACGGTCACCTGCTGCTCGGCCGCGGTCGCCAGTTCCTGCAGATTCATCAGCAGGCTGCCGTCGCCGCTGAAGCACGCCACCGTGCGATCGGGGGCGGCCAGCGCGGCCCCTATTGCCGCCGGCATCCCGAACCCCATGGTGCCCAGTCCTCCCGATGTGAGCCACTGCCGCGGTCGCGTGAAAGGATACGCTTGCGCCACCCACATCTGATGTTGCCCGACGTCGCTGGTGACGATCGCGTCTTCCGGCAGCAGCGCGGCCGCGTGGCGAATGACCCCATAGGGGCGCAGCGGATCGTCGGCGCCAGCAACGATCAGCGGATAACGTTCGCGCAGAGCGCTCATGTGCCGAATCCATTCGATGCGTGGATTCATCTCGATCAGCGGCTCCAGCGCGCTCAGCGCTTCACCGACGTCGGCGGTGACACCGACCGCGGGCTCTTTGATCTTTCCCAGCTCGCTCGGATCTATGTCGATATGGAGGATTTTCGCGTGCGGGCAGAACTCCGCGGCCTTGCCCGTCGCGCGATCGTCAAAACGTACGCCCAGCCGATCAGCAGGTCGCATTCGTCCAGCAGCAGGTTCGTGAAACGAGCCGCATGCATCCCGACCATGCCGAGGAACAACGGATGGTCGTGCGGCAGGGCACCCAGTGCGAGCAACGTGGCGGTGGTGGGAATCGAAGCTCGCTCGATGAGGCGCCGGAGCCTAACTGATGCCTGCGCCGCGATTACGCCGGCACCGGCCAGCAGAAGCGGCCGCTTCGATGCATTGATCAGCTC
>JAFAHS010000380.1 GCA_019237115.1 Deltaproteobacteria bacterium | reverse complement strand
CCTCTATGCGCGCTCGGACTTCGGGCGGGTGCTGGTGGAACTCTCCAAGCGGCAGACGGAACTGCTCACGCGGCAGACCCTGGTAGTGATTCTCGGAGATGCGCGAAACAATCGCCGGCCGGCACGTGCCGATCTGATAAGAGAAATTGCCCGCCGGTGCCGCGCAGTGGTGTGGCTTAATCCGGAACAGCGCTCGCGCTGGGGGACCGGGGATAGTGCAATCAATCAGTATGGTCCGATGGTGACCGCCTTGTATCCCTGCGGCAACCTGCGCGAGCTGGAAAAGGCCCTGGTCGCGGCCTGCTAGACGAAAACCCGCGTCCCTACAGTCGCAGGCACGCCTCGGCGGCGAGGTCGAACAGCAGCCGACGAATCTCGTGCCGGGTCCAGGAGCGATGGTCCCAGTCATCGCCGCCCAAATCATCCGCGCCGTAGAGAATCTGACCGAAGATGACGCGGCGGAATTTGGCCACCGCGAAAAACGCCGCCGCTTCCATCTCGACAACTACGCATCGTTGGCGGCGCCGCAGGTTCACCTTGGCGCGGGTCTCGCGGTAAAGCCCGTCGGTAGTCCAGGTCCGGCCGGCAATGAAGTTGAGGCCGGCATCTTTGAGCGTGTCCCGGATCGCGCGCACCGCGCGCGGATGGGGCCTCACTTCGAGCGAGGGCGGCAGGTAGTGATAGGAGGTTCCCTCGTCGCGAATCGCCGCGGTCGGCACCACCAGATGTCCGACCAGAATGGATGAAGTCAGCACGCCCGCTCCGCCACATGCGATGAACTTCCGCGCACCCATCACGATGGCGGCTTCCAGGCTGGCCGCAGCGAGCGGCGCGCCGACCCGCGGATGGGCCACCATCAACCGGCGGCCGCGAAACTCGATTTCGTACACCGCTTGCTTGCCCATCTCCGAGGTGCGGGAGGAGATCTCGCGCGCTCCATTTGACGCCAGGTCGTCGAGCACGTCTGGAAAGAAACAGAACACGCAATGCTCGGGTGCATCGAAGGGTTTGATGATGTGAGTCGCTTCCAGGACGGCGACCGGCGAAGGATCGCGGTCGAGAAGCGGAATACGGTGGGGCTTGAGGGTGGGCGGCTTGCGGCGCTTGCTCACGGCAGCGCAAGGCTAGCGTCTTGAGCGCGGCGTGTCAGCGAGGCCCTCGCCAGGAGGATTCACCACCTGCCAAGGCCGGGGTCACGCCGCGGAGTTGGGGGCTGCGGTGGGTGGCTTTCCGGGGTTCTTCTGGCGCAGTTGGATGAGCAGCTGGCGAAGCTTGCCCGGGTTGATTGGCTTCTTGAAGAGCGCGCCTTCCAATCCGCGCAGGCGCGCGCGTTTCAGGATGTGGTCCTTGTCGTAGTAGAAAGCGGTCATCAGGACCACCGGCAGATTCGGCATCTCCTCTTTGACGCGCTGGTAAAACTCGTACCCGTCCATCTCCGGCATCACCACGTCGGAAATGACCACATCGACCTTGACGTTGCGCAGAATTCCCAGCGCACTCGAGGGACGCGTCGCGCGATGCACCACGCAGCCCTCGCTCTGCAGCAGATCGCCGAGCGAGGCCACGATGGTCACGTCGTCATCGAGCACCAGCACCGACATGCCGGCGAGCTGGGACGGTGCGGCGACGGGCTCGTGGTCCCGCACGAGGGCGCGCGGTTGGTCGCGCGGAGAGAGGTCCGCCATCCGCTTGCCCGCGAGGTAGTCGCGGGTTTCGTACACGCCTTTGCGGGTCATCTCGTCGAGCCGGCGCACGATGCTTTGCACCCGCGCGATGCTGGCGCGAATCGAATCGAGGCGCTCGGTTTCCACCACCTTTTCCGACTCGCTCAGATGAGGCTCGGCGCAGCGCGCCACCAGTTCCAGATTGTTGATGATGGACTCGAGCGGATTGTTGATCTCGTGCGCGAGGCTCACTGCGATTTCGCCGGCGGTGGCGAGCTGCTCGCGCTGGCGCATCCGGCGGATGTCGCGCGCGTAGCCGATGGAACCGATTTCGCTTCCGGCATCGTCGTGAATCAGCGACCCGGAAATCGAGATCGGAATTATCTCGCCAGCGTTGTTGAGAAACCTGGTCTCGTAGTTCGAGATTCGGCCCGGCGTCGCCGACTCGCGCATCGCCTTCATCACCGCGCGGGCTTCCTCGATGGTCGGGTAGATGCGCGTGCACGGCTGTCCGATGACCTCGTTGGCATCGAAACCCAGGTTCTGGCGCGCGCCATCGTTGTAGTAGGTGATGGTTCCTTCCCGGTCGACGGCGATGATGATATCGGGCGAGCTTTCGACCAGGCGCTGCAGATATTTGGGGTCGAGCGGGAGCATCAAATCCTGAGCTTCAATTATATAACCGTGAGCAGGGCGTTACCGAGGGGGGCGACGATCAGGTCGCGCGCGGACGAAACTTGGGCAGCATCACTTCGTCGCTCATCTTCTCGAAAGTCACTTCCACCGGCATCCCGATGCGAATTTCGTGGGGCTTGATGCCGACCACATTGGAAACGAACTTCGGTCCCTCTTCGAGCTTAACTACGACTACCGCGTAGGGTACTTCGCTGGCAAAACCGGGATGATACACCTGGTGCATTATATTATAGCTGTAAATTTCCCCGCGTCCGCTAACCGGAACCCATTTCGCGCGCGTGGACATGCACAGGGAACAGAAACTGTGGGCGGGGAAGTGTAAATCACCGCAGCCCTCGCACTTGCGGACCATCAATTGTCCGCGCCGCGTACCTTCGTAGAACTCGGCCATCTCGGGCGTGACCGATGGAATCGGCTTGCTGACTGATGCCATATTGGTTTCGCAGATCTCTCAGGCACACCGGCTGGCGCGCCCGCCGCTCTCCTCCGCCAGTCTCAAGCGCCAGCTCCCAGCACCAGGGTCGAGTGGGTGGACAGAATTCCGCCATTGCCGGAAACCAGCCCGATGTCGTGGCGCGGGACCTGCCGGCGCCCGGCCTCCCCGCGCATCTGCACGACCGCTTCCGCGATCGGCGTCATGCCCCACATATAGAACGAACTAAGCTCGCCGCCGCCGGTGTTGACCGGAAGTGAACCGTTGGGCCCGATGGTGCCATTTTCCACGAACGGTCCCCCCTCGCCCTTCTTGCAGAAGCCGTAGTCTTCCAGCGTCACGAGCACGGTGAAGGTGTAGCAATCGTACAACTCGGCGAAGTTGATGTCCTTGAGTTCAATGTCCGCCATCTTGAACGCGATCTGCTTGGCGAGCGGAGCGCCCGACGCCAGCGTGTCGATCGGGTCGCCACCCGCATGACCCTGTCCCATCCCCAGCAGGTACACCGGCGGATGCTTGAGGGTCTTTGCCTGCTCGGCGGAAGTGACGATCACTGCAAGTCCGCCGTTGGAAACCAGGCAGCAGTCGAACAGGTGAAACGGTTCAACCACCCAGCGCGATGCGTGGTAGTCGGCCATGGTCATCGGGGTGTCGTGAAACTGCGCCGCCGGATTCAGGTTTGCCCACTGACGCTGCGCCACCGCGATGGCCCCGAGATGATCCTGCTTGGTGCCGAACAGATGCATGTGACGCTGCGCGACAAACGCGTACATCGCGTTGACCCCGAACTGACCGTAGGCGGCGTTAAGTCCGCGCGCGAAACCGTACGCGGCGGCGGACCCGGTCTTGGCCTGGTCGGGCGAAGGCGGCTTGAGGGGGGCGTCGGCAAAGACGCACGCGACCACCTTGGCCATGCCGGCCGCAATCGAATGCGCGGCGTGCATGATCATCGCGGCCGCGGTGGCGCCGCCGATGTTCATGGTGGCGCTAAGCGTCAGATCGCGCAGGCCCATCGCCTGCTGGAGGGAGAACGACGCCATGGTCGCATCCGGCCAGGTCAGTCCGGGATTGACCAAAAGACCGTCGAGGTCGCCTCGCGTAAGCCCCGCGTCTTCCAGCGCGAGGTCGACCGCCTGGGCGGCGAAGCCGGTCGCGCTTTGATGGTCAAAATTGCGCCCCATCCGGGTCTGTCCGAGGCCGGCGATGGCGCATTTGGCTCGCAAGTCGGTGCTCATAGGCAAGTCTCCGCTCGGCATCCGTCGTTTTTGCCCCCGACAAATGCAGTCGCCAATCATAGCCCAAGCGTTACGGCGGGCCAAAATGCCCACTCACGGGAGAAAGGGGTGGGATTTTTCAATCCGGAGCCACGGTTGAGTCCGAGCAGGGCCCGCCTGGCGCGGCGCGGGAGAAGCGCGGGGTTCGACCAGGCACCAGGAACAACCACTCAGCGCCGTAGCCTCGTACCAACTGGTTTCGTACTCTAAGCAGTTGGTTGCCAACTCCCAAACGTTACCCTTAGAATTGGCAGCGGGAGACTTACCAGAATGCCCCAGCCGTTGAGCTTCGAAGCGCTTTCCAGCAGTCAGTACGTACTTTCGAGCGCGGAAAACTTTGTTCTTTATGTGCTGCTCGAGGCGGTGGCACGCGGCAAGGGCGGCGGCCGATTGCCCCTGAATCTGGGGGTGGTGATTGACCGCTCAGGCTCGATGTATGATGAGCAGCGGCTTGAGTTTGTGGTCGAGGCCGTCAAATTTCTGGCCGACAGCCTCGCGCCCGAAGACAAGGTTTCAATAGTCGCGTTCGCCGATACGGCCAAGGTCATCGTCGCGCCCGACCAGGCGCACAATCGCGACAGTATCCGGCGCGCGGTCGATGAAATCGACCTGCTGGATATCGGCGGCGGCACCCAGATGGCACTCGGGATGCGGGCGGCCATCGATGAAGTCAAGAAGAACCTCGACGCGTCACGGCTTAACCGGGTGCTGGTTCTGACCGACGGCCAGACCTACGAGGAGACCGCCTGCATCGATCTGGTGCAGCAGAATCGCGAACAGATTTCCTTCTCGACCATGGGGGTAGGCGTCGAGTTCAATGAAAAGCTGCTGATGCGTCTGGCGCAGGACTCCAACGCCAAGTACCACTTCATCGGAAACCCGGCCGAGATTCCAAACATTTTCGAGGATGAGCTGCTTGGACTGCGTTCGGTAACGGTGCGCAATGGCCGGATCGATGTGACGCTCTCGCAGGGCGTGCAAATCCGCGAGTCGTTCCGCGCGTCGCCCGAGATCTATGCGATGGGCTCGCCCCTGGTCGGTGAAGATCGCAAGATCAGTTACGATATTGGCGACCTCGAAACCGGCATCCCGGGCTCAGTCCTTTTGACCCTGGTGCTGCCGCCGCGCAATCCGGGCAACGTGCGCATCCTGCAGAGCAGCTTTCACTATGAAGTTCCGGGGACCGGCGAGGCGCAAGTCGACTGCGAGTTGGCCATCGAATACACACTCGACCGAACCCTGACCAGCAAACGCAACGGACGCGTGATGAGCCTGGTTGACCAGGTCTCGATCGCCAAGCTGCAGGCGAAGGCGGAGGAGGAACTCAAGGCCGGCAACGTCGATCGCGCCACGCGCCTGCTCGGCAATGCTATCCAGGGGACCCAGCGGCTGGGGCTTTCCAAAGCGACCCAGGCGCTGTCTGGTCTGCTCGACCAGGTCAAGAAAACCCAGACCCTTCAGACCAAGGCGGCCAAGACCACCCTGCTCCAGGCACAGGCAGTGGTACGCAAGACCCAGATGCTCGATCCCGAGGCATTGAAAGATTTCGGCAAGCCCGAATAGCGATGGCGATAGAAAACCGGTCGCGCGAAAATCCCGCGCCAGAGGATAGAAGACGGCTATGATCAAGTGCAGCGAATGCGGCTACGAAAACATGGACGGTCTCGACTACTGCGACGGATGCGGCGCGAAGCTGGCCGCCGCTGACGCATCGGCGCCGTCCGCAGGTGCTGCCGCTCCCGAGACTCCGGCTCCGGCGCCGGAGGCGGAGAAGCCCGCGGAGGAACCGCCCGCCGCGGAGGCCAAGCCCTCCGAAGCGCCAACCGGAGAAATCAAGCCTGCGGAGGCGGCTGCGGCCGAAGCTCCCGCGCCCGCCGCCGCGGCGGCGGTGGTGGCGGCCTTCAAGGCGCGGCTCAAGGTGGTGCGCGGCGGACGCAAGGACCAGGAGTTCCCCCTCGAAGACGGCAACAATCTGGTCGGCCGCTGGGATCCGGAAACCGGGGCATTTCCGGAGGTCGATCTCGACGCGGACGACCCCGAGGCCAAGATTTCGCGCAAGCACGCACTGATCAGAATCGCGGAAGGCAAGATCACCGTTGAGGATATCGGCAGCTTGAACGGCACCTACGTTAACCGCGGGTCGCGCTTGCAACCCGGCAGTCCCGTCGAGCTCAAGACCGGTGACGAGATCATTATTGGCAAGACATTTTTGAAACTTACGGTAGATCCGATCTCTTGAACGCTGCCCGGCATGGGAAGCGGCGCGCCGGCTGGCCCTGTCCGCAGAGTCATTGCCGGGGATCGATGATGCTGAATGAATCCGGGTGAGGCGCTTTCCGAGGGCCATCTCCTCGACAATCGATACCGAGTAAGGAAGGTTCTCGGCGTGGGTGGCATGGGCCGGGTCTACCTGTCCAACGACACCCGCCTCGCCAATCGCCCCGTCGCGGTCAAGGAAATGATCCTGGGCGACGGAATCGCCGAGAAAAAAGCCATCGAGGATTTCACCCGCGAGGCGACCGTGCTCGCGCGCCTGTCCCATCCCGGCATCCCCACGCTAATCGACCACTTCGCCGAAAACAGCCGCCACTACATGGTGATGGAGTTCGTCGCCGGCGGAGACCTCGAGAAGGTCATCCAGCAGTCGGGCGGTAAGCTCGGTGAAGACCGGACCCTGAGATGGGCGCGGCAGATTCTGTCGGTGCTGGAGTTCCTCCACTCGCAAAATCCGCCCATCGTTTATCGCGATCTGAAGCCCGGCAATATCATGATCGACAAGGAAGGCCGCGCGATGCTCATCGACTTCGGAATCGCGCGATTTTTACCCAAGGGTGGTCGCGCCACCCAGATCGGCTCGCCCGGCTATGCGCCTCCCGAACAATACGTCGGCAATGTCGAGCCGCGTTCCGACCTCTATTCGCTCGCGGCGACCATGCATCATCTGCTCACCGGCCGCGACCCGGTACTGGAGCCGCCGTTCAGCTTCCCCCCGGTAACCCAGCTTGCGCGCGAGGTCTCGAGCGCCACGGCGGCAGCCGTTGATCGTGCGTTGCATCTCGAAATCCCCAAGCGCTTCCCGTCGGCCCGTGCGATGCTGGATGCGCTGCCCGAGCCCACCCCGGAAAACAGCGCGCAGAATGGGCATGCGGGCGGCTCGCTCGGCACGATGCAGACCGTGGTGCTCTCAAGCCCGATTAGTCAGCCCCCGCGCGGAGTGCGACCAAGCCCGCCGACCCCCCGTTCGATTACTCCGGCGCCTCGCGCGGTTCCAACGCCGTCGTCCATAACCAACATACCGACCGTGGTGCTGAACAATCCGTCATCACCGGTGGGCGTGAGTGCCGCGCCTGGAGCAGTCGGCTCGTCCGAGACCCTGCGGACCATCCGCCCGCCGGTCAAAAAGGCCATCGAGCTGGGGGTTCGGGCCAAGGCGCTGATCGAGCGCGGGCTGCGCTCAAAACTGGTAGCTTCGGTCATCCAGCCTTCCGCCCCCGAGCCGCGCCCTTCCTCAACCGCAAAGACCCAGGAGCTTAAGAATTCTGCCAAATCCGGCGCCGCGGGAGCTCTCGCATCAACCGGCCAGTCGGTTGCGGCCCGAACCCGCTCGCGAACCCCGACCCCGCCGGGCGGGGCGATGAGCCAGGCACCACTCTTGCGGGAGGGGCCCAGGCAGGAAACTTCGGAGGTCCGGGCGCGGTTAATCGTACGGGGTGACGAAACCGAATTTCAGCTCAACCTCGACCGCACCGTGATTGGCCGCTCGCAGAGCGCGTCGGATGCGCTCGACCTCGACCTCGTGACGGTCAAGCGCGGCGTAGATCGGGTTTCTCGCCGTCACGCCGAAATTATCCGTCGTGGCGAAGACTTTTTTATCCGCGACCTTGGCAGCATGAACGGTACTTTCATCGCAGGACGGGGGAAACTTGGCCGCGATCAGCTCTATCAGCTGAAAGATCGCGACCAGGTAATCCTGGGCGGTGCTATATTGCAGTTTAGAAGAGGCTAGCGGCGCATGATCACCTGTCCCGAATGCGGTGAAGTCGCTCAGGATGGCGCGAAATTCTGCGACCGCTGCGGCCAGGGACTGACCGGAGCCGTTTCCGCCGTCGCCGCCCCCGCTTCCAAGCCCAAGCCGCTCGCGGTGGGTGCTACTCTCAAGGGCGGGTTCGAAGTCGTCGAGACGCTGCCCGGATCGTCGATCGAGAACCGTTACCGGGCACGTCGCCTCCAGGAAGGCAAAACCGAATCCTTCATCATCCGCGAACGCCTGCCCGACCGGCGCGAAGACTCGGGCAAGGAAGAGTCGCCGGGGCGGTCGCCCCAGCTTGCTCCCACCCCCGACCCTAATGGGCCGACCGCCAAAACCGCTGAGCTGAAGGCGCCGCCTATCGTGCCGGTATCTGCGTCCGGCGAGAGCGGCTCTGCCCAGGTGACAACCTCCGAACCCACGGCGCCGGCGGAATCCGAGACCGCGGAGCCGCCGCCCGCGGCGAGCAACGGCGCGACCACTAAACTGGCGGCGGCTGCGCCCGGTCTGGCAGAAGAGGCGGTCGCGCAGGACACCGAACCACCCTTGCCCTCCCGAAGTGAAGATGATCTCGGCGAAGTATTCGGGCGGGTGCTGGCGCTGTCGCTCACGCTGAATCATCCGGCCTTTCAGCGCGCGATCGAGGGCTTTGCGCAGGATGGGCGCGTGTTTCTGGTCTATCCTGACGAAGATCTGACCGCCCTCCATCGCGGCTCTTCCAAAACCAGTGAGCCCGAAGCGATCGCTGCCACCATCCAGGTCTGCCAGGCCATTGCTTTCGTTCATCGCCGCGGGTTGCGCCTCAATGACATCTGCCCGCAGTCAATCGCGCTGACCAGGGGCGGCAGAATCAAGTTGACCGGGCTTGACTACGTCAGCAACGACAACGAATTGCAGGCCGAACCAATTTACAACGACGGCTACACGGCGCCGGAAATCTATCGCGGCAAACGGGTCGACAAGCGTGCGGATATCTTTTCCGCCGGCGCGCTGCTCTTTACCTGGCTGACCGGAGAGCGACTGGAGAGCGAGAGCTGGCGCGAAGAAGCCGGGTTGGTGAAGTTCTATCCGCCCCACGTCGTCGCGCCCGACCTCGAGCAAGCGGTGCGGCGGGCGCTGCTGTTCGACCCCAAGGACCGCTGGCAGACCATCGACGACCTCAAGACCGAGTTGATAAGGCTGCTCGGCACTATCCAGCTCAGTGCCGCCGTGCTGAGCGATGTCGGGATGGTACGCGAGCATAACGAGGACGCGGTGATGGCGGTTGAATATCGGCGAGACTCGCTCGTCGAACCAGCGGAGAATCACCTGTATGTGCTGTGCGATGGCATGGGCGGCGCCGAGGCTGGCGAGGTTGCGGCGGCAATTGCCGTTGCGACGATCCGCGGCTATGTTCAGGAACAACTTGCGGGAGCCGATATGCTGGACCCTTGCAAGCTAATGGTCGCGGCCCTCGAAGAAGCAAATTCGAAGATCATCGAATATCAGAAGGCTCATCCCGAATCGCGCGGGATGGGTTCCACGGGGGTGACCGCGTTGGTGCGGCCTCCAGAGGTCGCGTTGGCCTGGGTCGGCGACAGCCGAGCATACCTTCTTGAAGGGGGAGCGCTCAGGCAGATGACCAAGGATCACTCGCTGGTGGCGCGGCTGGTCGAGATTGGCCAGATCACCGCCGAAGAAGCGAAGCATCACGAGCACAAGAATGTGATCACCCGCTCGCTCGGGGCGCGCCAGAGCGGTCCGGCGGGGGCGGAAAGCATCGCGCTCAAGCTCAGACGCGGCGATCGGATGCTGCTGTGCAGCGACGGCCTTACCGCGCACGTTGACGATCCTGAGATCGCGAAAATTCTGCGCCGGCACAGCAGTCCCGCCGAGGCCGCGCGCGAGCTGATAGCCGCGGCCAACGCCGGCGGCGGTACGGACAACATCTCGGTGGCGGTGGTGTTCGCAAACTAGATGGCTGATACGGCAAATCCCGTGACCGGCCCGCTCGAGGCGGGCACCGTGCTCCAGGGCCGCTATGCGATCGAACGGCTGGTCGGCGGCGGCGGCATGGGGATGGTCTACCTTGCGCGCGATCAGCGCCTGGCCAACCGCCCCTGCGCGATCAAGGAGATGGTCGATCACTTTATCGACCAGGCGCAGCGTATCGAGGCCAACGAGTACTTCGCGCGCGAGGCCGACACGCTCGCCCAGCTCAAGCATCAGGCGATTCCAGCGATCACCGATCGGTTCGACGACAAGAACCGGCATTACCTGGTGATGGAGTATGTCGAGGGGCGCAATCTCGAAGAGGAGATGGCGGCGCGCAAGGGACCACTGCCGGAAGGGATGATCGTCGACATCGCGCGCCAGCTCTGCGACGTGCTCTCCTACCTGCACGGGCACGAGCCTCCGGTCATCTACCGCGACATGAAGCCTTCCAACGTGATGGTCACGCCGAAGGGACGCGTGGTCCTCATCGATTTCGGGATCGCGCGGCTGTTCAAGGGTGCGCGCAAGGGCACCATGATCGGGACGCTCGGCTTTGCGCCGCCCGAGCAATACCAGGGCAACGTCGATCCGCGCAGCGACCTTTACTCGCTGGGTGCCACACTGCACTACGCGCTGACCGGTCGCGATCCGGAAAAGTTTCCCCCGTTTGCGTTTCCCAAGGTCCGCGAACTGCGCCCCGAGACCTCTTCGAACCTGGCGGGGGCTATCGACGCCGCGCTCAGCTACGAGGCGAGCAACCGACCGGCCAACGTTCAGCAGTTCCGCGACATGATGCTGTACGGGACCGGGCTGCCGACCTCGGGTGGCTTAGGCGTGAGTGCGCGCAGCGGCACCGCGGATCTGTCGTTGATGGCCGGGAACCTGGAGCCGACCGTCATGCTGCCCGCGCGCCGCCCGCGAAGCGCGGCACGCCGCGCCGTCTCGTTCCTGATCTTTTGCGTGATTCTCGGTGGGATCGCCTTTGGTTCGACCTACCTCTATTCGGACCCGCAGCTCCAGTCGCGGCTGGGGATCAAGGACTACATCGATGCTCTCCCGTGGAAGCACGAGGAAACCGTCGCGAAGGCGCGCTCGCATCCGCTCGACTTCGAGCAACTGACCCTGGCCCTTTCAACCCGCGAGGGCACCGCCATCGCGGCACCGCAGGCATCGTTCAACGACACCGACCTGACCAACGCGCGCTACCTCAAATGGACCGCGACCTTCAGGAACGCGTTGGCCGGGCTGGAAGGACGATCGGAAAAGATCGAGGCGCGCTTCTACGACCCCAATGGACTGCAGATCGCGTCGAGTGCCGCCGACATGTTTATCGGCCCGGCGCAGAAGATGGCGGAATTCTCCGGCGTCGCGCTGATGCCGACGATGACCGACAAGCCGCCGGGTCAATACAAGGTGGCGCTGTATTCGAACAACGATCTGCTCGGCCAAAACGCATTTTCGGTCACCCAGGATCTCTCGGCACGCAAGAAAGCCGAAGCCGAGGCGGCCGCCAGCGCGGCTGCCGAAAAGGCCGACGAGCAAAAGCGCAAGGACGAGGCGCGCAAGCTTGCGATGATCGACGAGCGGCGTCGCAAACCGCTGGAACTGCGCGAAATCGCATTTCTCAATACCACCAAGACCGGCACCCCGCTGTCGGGCGCCGCGACCTCGTTCGATGCATCCAAGGTGCTGTTCGTGGGCTGGCAGGTCCTTTTCGATAACCGGCTCTATGGGCTCGAGCCGGGGCAGTATCGAGTCGATGCGGCTTACGTGGCACCCGATGGACGCACGCTGGGCAGCGTCAACGATTGGCAGAACGTAGCCAGCAATCAGCGGACCGCTACTTTCAGCGGACGGGTGGGTAATTCCCGCGGCGGAGCGTTTCTGCCGGGAACCTACACCGTCAACTTTTATCTAAACGGCCAGTATTTCGGGCAGCGCCGATTCCGCGTGGTCTCGGATACCGCGTCGTATCCGGGCGCCGGCTCGGGCGGCTTCCCCAGTGGATACGGTCTTCCGAGCGGGAGCGGCGGCAGCGGATTCAGCGGCGGCTTGAGCTCGACCGGACCGGATGTGTTTGGCGCCACCGTAGCGACCGGGACCATCACCGGCCTTCCGGGCGGAGGTCATCCGGACCTGGAACTGCGCCTGCGTCCGCAGCCCAACGGATTTCTGCACGGAGAGATGGTGATTCACGCGGACGGATTCGGCCCGACGCAAATCGAAGGTTTCACCCGGTCCATGTCGGATGGTGAACACATGCAGTTCCAGGTTCCGTACGGCTCCGAGACCTATTATTTCGAAGGCAAGCGCCACGGCGATACCCTGGCGGGCACCTTCGAGTCGTCACCGTCGGGCGAGCGTGGCAGCTGGAACGCGCAAGCCAACTGAGCTCGACCTGCAGCCCGCGCCCGGGCCTTCACACCATCTGCAACATCCGCGACGTCAGAAAGATCACCAGCATACCCACCGCCATGGCGACCGCCACCAGGGGCGAGTCGTGTTCTTTCGCCTCCGGCAGCAGATCGGAAGCGCCTATGTAGAGGAACGAGCCCGCAAAGAAGGCGAGCATCCAGGGCAGAACACCGCTGAGCGGCACCAGTAAAGTCGCGCAGGCGCCGAGCACCGGCGCGATCATATCGAGGATGAGCCAGAGCCTGGCGCGTCCCACCGAATTCCCGTGCGCGAGCATGACCGTCACGGTGTTGAGGCCGTCACTGAGATCGTGCGCGATTATTCCAAGCGCGATCAGTACGCCCACCTGCATGCTGCTCTGGAAGCCGGCGCCTATCGCAATGCCGTCCAGGAAACTGTGGAAAGTGAGGCCCGCGGCGGACAACGCGCCGAGCTCCTGCTCATGCGCCGTCAGCGCGTGCTCATGTTCACGCGCTCGATGCATCGCCGTGTAGCGCTCGAGGCCGAAGAAGGCCAGGAATCCGAGCCCTGCCAATGGCATGTATGAAGCTCCGCCCGGCAATTCAAAGATCTCGGGGAGGATATCGAACAAGGCCACCGCCAGGACTGCTCCCGAGCTGAAGCCCAGCAGCAGATGAAGGCGATCGCGAAAGCGGACTGCTGCCAACCCGCCGAATCCGGTCGATACCAGCGTCGCCGAGGCGAAAAGGATGGGTGCCAGTTGCATGCCGGGGAGCGCTGCCGCGGTCATCGATTAATCGACTCGCGACCCGCGAAGCAAGCAGAACACGTCGCGGCTCTTTGGGATGCGCGCAATCAGCAAGCAGTGGCCCGCGCGAGCACGCTCGCGACGAATTCGGCTTTTTGCGCGGAATAGTTTGACGGGTTTCGGTAGCGTCGGCTGGCCAGGGTCCGCTTGAGGTTCAGGTACCGGCGCGCGGTGTCCTCGTGACGCCGAAGAAAGTCCCGAAAGGTGATCGGGTCGCGCCACTGCGGCGAATCAAACTTGAGGATATGCAGGTGGCTGGTGCGAGTTGTCCGCTGGCGGGTTCCGGGCGGTTGGTTGAAGAAGTGGCGGTCGGGAATCCGGGCCTCGACGTCCGGCCGATGTTCCCATCCCGCGGCGACCAGCGCGGCAACTACCCGGCCGTCGATCTCCGCGAGTTCGCGCACCCCCGCAAGAATGTCGATGGTCGCAACCGCGCTCATTCCCGGCAGCGCGGTACTCCCCACGTGCTCGAACGCAACGATCAACGGCAATTGAGGTTGGAGTGACCGAACCGCACTTTGGTAGAGCCTGGGCCAACTCGGATTGTACGCGACCAGTTCGAACTTCCACAGCACCCCATCAAGCTAGCACACCTTCGAAATCGGGAGGTCAAAGCCCAGACGTGCGGTCTTCTGAATTCGAAGGGTCCCTTGCCCGCTCTTCGGTCCCGTTCCCGCGAGGCTAGCTTTGCGTTGGGTGGTCGAACTGGTGCATGAATCGGCGCCAGATCGTCCTTGCCTGGGCGTCGTACTCGAGCATTCTGTGGACCATCGCACGCAGCGGCCGCTGCGGCATCAGTTCCTCGGGCAGCAGGGGATCCAGGTTGATGTGGCGGATGACGTCGCGCCCGAGCACCAGGGTTTCGGCCGCCGCATCTGCCAGCTCCATCCCCTCGACCCGCCGCTGGCTCGATTCCATCGCCCCCACCAGTGCCTGGTAGGAAGCGAGCAGGACCTTGACCTCCCACAACCCCATCGCTTGCTCGCGCGCATGGTGGTCGAGGTTGCGGATTTCGGCGACCAAGGCATCGCGATGCAGCCCGAGCGCGCCTAATTCCTCGCGCAACTCCTCGGTCGACAGGCGGAGGTTGGCCGGCCTGAGCCACAGGCCGGCGCGGAATTCGCGGAAACCGCGCAGCCGAATTGCCTGCTCGTGGCGGCGCAGCGCCGCGCGATCGCTGCGCGCGATCGGTGCGTCGTAGATGCAAATCCAGTCGTGCGACCAGGATTGAGTGAGGGCCGTGATGGTGCGCCATTTGCGCACCTCCCGCCTCATGGCGTCGCCCGACGGTGCCAGGCGGTAACACCCGCGCGCCGGATTGAGCGCGAGCTTTTCTTCAACCAGCCGGGTAAGTGCCATCCGGATGCTTTGCTCCGAAAAGCCCAGCGCCGCGGCACTGTCCACGATGACTTTGGCCGCCATCTCGCGGGGCGCGCGATTGGACAGAAAATCGAGGACCAGTTCCTTGGCGGTCAGCGAGCTGCAGGGCTCATAACGGTAATTTGCATTATCCGTCATTTTCCGTTATATCTTTTCACCGCCCTGATACTTCCAGAAGCGGAAGATTGGAGGATAGCATGCTTGCCGCCCGCGACATTTTCACCCCCGACGAATTGATCGCACTCAAGCGCAAGTCCGACTTGCGCGGCGCCTGGATGATCTTCCACGCGTGGGCGGTGATTTTTGCCGCGATGGCGATGTGCGTATGGTGGCCAAACCCGCTCACCTTGGCGCTGGCGGTTGCAATAATCGGTGCGCGGCAGCTCGGGCTGGCGGTGCTCTCGCATGAGGCGGCGCATGGCCTGCTGGCCAACCGGCTGTGGCTCAATGATCTGGAAGGCACCTGGCTCACCAACGACATTCTGTTCGGCGATATGTACGCGTATCGCCGGTACCACGTGATGCATCATCGCTTTACGCAGCAGAAGAACGATCCCGACCTCGGGCTGTCGGCGCCTTTTCCAATAACCCGTCAGAGCCTCAAACGAAAAATCATCCGCGACCTGAGCGGGCAGACGGCGTACAAGCAACGCGTCGGATTGATCAAGCGTTCTTTCGGCAAGCCGGGCGAGCCGTGGAGCCTGAGGCTCCACAAGGGATGGATGCGGCTACACCGCGCGATCATCACCAACGCGATCCTGTTTGCGATCCTTGCGATATCGGGTCACTGGTGGCTCTATCCGGTGTTGTGGCTGGTGCCTTTCTTCACCTTCTTCTCGATGGTCGAGCGGTTTCGCAGTATCGCCGAGCATTCCATGGTCACCGACAACGACGATCCGTTCCGCAACACTCGCACCACCCACGCGAATTGGTTGGCGCGGGCATTCCTGGCTCCCTACTTCGTCAACTATCATCTCGAGCATCACCTGGTGATGGCGGTGCCGAGTTACAACCAGCCGCAGATGCACAAGCTGCTGCTCGCGAAGGGATACGGCCCGCGGATGGAAACCAAGCCGGGCTATCGCGCAATTCTGAGCCTCGCATCGTCCAAGTCCGCGCCTCGCACGCTTCAGGCTGCGGCATAAAGCCGGCGTCGTTCCAATCCCAACCCACCTCCAAATAGGACGGGAGATGCGTTTGCCGCGGTCCCGATGTCTTGGTTCCGTGCTGGCGAAGGTCTAAAAAATCTTTCCGCGCGGAACGTCGCTTGAACCCAAGCGCCGGGCGCGCCATGCTGGGCGTCAGCTTCTTTATGGCAAGCAACCTGTCCCGGGAGAAATTGCTGTTTTACGCGGCTGCCGGCGGCCTCGGCGGACTTGGGGCATGGGGCGCGGCGGAACCTTTCCTGGGCATCCGCTTCGTTTACGCGCGCGACCTGTTGCTCGGCGCGCTGATCGGCTTCTTCATCGGTGCCTTCCTCGCCTGCATCGAGGCGATGAGTGTCGGTCAGTGGCGCCAGGCGGCCCGAGGAATCCGCAGCGGAGGAGTCATCGGGGCTTTCGGAGGCGCCATCGGGCTGCTGGTCGGCGAGTTTGCCTTTGACATCTTGGGCGGATTCAACGGGCGGATCCTCGGATGGTCGGTGCTGGGAATCCTGGTCGGGCTTGGCGTCGGGTGGGCATCGCGCTCGAACGCGCGCCGGCGCAACGGTGCGATCGGCGGATTGGCGGGCGGCGCGCTCGGCGGATTCTTTTACCAGAGCCTGACCGCGACGTTTCCGCAGGCGTTCGGCCGCGCGATCGCGATTATCGTGCTTGGCGCGTTGATCGGATTCTTCATCGGGCTGGTCGGCGAGCTGCTGAAACGCGGATGGCTGATGGTGGTGCGTTCGCAAAGTCGTAACGCGCGGGAGGGTCGCGAATATCCCCTGAGCAAAGCGGTGACCATCATCGGGCGGGCCGAGGAATGCGATATCGGACTGTTCGGTGACAAGACCGTGCAGGGACATCATGCGATCATCCGCCAGGAGGGGCGCGACTATTTCATCAGCGCGACCGGCGGCGGACAGGTGCTGGTGAATCGACAACCGGTGGGCGGACGGCATCCCCTGAAAAGCGGCGATCGGGTCGAGATTGGCGGCACGCTGTTCCTGTTCCGCGAGCGTGCGCAAGTTGCACAGCCCTAAGGGTTTACCGGTGAGAAGTTCAATCGCCCTGCGAACCGCCATCGCCGCGGCGACACTTTTTCTGGCGGCGGGGTGCGCGACCTCGGGCGGTGGCGAGCCGACCGTGCCGACCTCGATCCAAACCATCGAGTACTATCCCTACCAGGTGAAGGGCTACCAGAGCACTTTTCCACGCCGCACGGTCCTGGTGTTGCTGCCCAGCGATGAGCGCGAATTCCCCTCCTCCAATGGCTCCGATCACGCGCCGCTGGATGGAAGGCCGGCGATTGGTGTGGTGGTGAACCAGGAAGGTGACGTGGTGCAGCGGCTCTACAGTAACCAGCTCGGACCAACCATCCAGAAGGCCATTGCCGGAGCGGCGCAGGAGGCCGGAATGACTGCCGAGATCGCCGACTACGCCGACTACACTCCGGATAAAGCCAAGAACATCGACTATGTGATCGCGACCATTATCAAGCGCTGCTGGGTGAGCAAGCGCAGGGGCGCCGATAACCGGGACGGAGAGGCATGGACCACCGCGGCTGATTTCTCGCTGGACGTGCTCGTGTTCAAGCCCCCGTACAAGATTCCGTTCTGGCAGGATGCCCTGCAATCCGCCTACAACGATCCGCCGGTGGGCAGCTTCGGTCTGGGACCCGAAGATGAAACCGGAATCTACGACGAGCCGGGCGAGGTTCTGTCGGTCGCCCTGACCCGCGGCGTCGCGTCCATTTTTGAACGCCAGGATTTCCGAACCCTGGTCAAACAGGACGAAGTTCGCCACTGAACGGCCCGGTCTTTTCGCGAACCGATACGCTTTTGGCTGGCTGTGACGAATCTGGCTTTGCTATAGCTTGGTGGCCCTGGCCACTACCCGGCGGGGTGTGTCCCGGAGCCTAGTCGCGTCGTGAGTGGCAAGGGGGTCGTCGCAAGAACGCGATCTGGAAAATGAACGAACCAGACAGCGACCGTGGCACCAGGCGACGCAGCAAAGCGCGCAACCTTACGCCCTATTCCTCCCCGGATGAGCGCCGTCGACACGGCAAGGCCCTCCGGGACAAGGTTCCTCGCGAGGATCAGGCGGGCTGGGAGTCCTTCAAGGGTCGCAGAGATCCGGTCGAGCTCCTGATCGAATCGAACAAGGGCCGCTTGCCGCAACTGATTCCCATTCGCTTCGGGCGAATGGTGCAGTCGCCCTTCGCTTTCTTTCGCGGGGCAGCGGCAATCATGGCGGCCGATTTGGCGCATACGCCGAGGTCCGGACTAGTCGTGCAGGCCTGCGGCGACGCACACCTGCTCAATTTCGGCGGGTTTGCCACGCCGGAACGCAACCTCGTTTTCGACATCAACGACCTCGACGAGACCCTTCCCGCTCCCTGGGAATGGGATCTGAAGCGGCTCGCTGCCAGCATCGTCATCGCGGGTCGCCATCTCGAGTTGTCGGAAAGCGACTCGAGCCGAGCGGCCACCGCGACCGTGTGCTCGTACCGCGAGCACATGTCCGACTATGCGTTCATGGGGGCGTTGGATGTCTGGTACGAGACCATCGATGTCGACCGGCTACTGAAGCAGTTTTCCGAGGAAGCGGTCCGCAAACGGGTTGAACAAAGGATCAAAAAGTTGCGCGCACGGAGCGTCGCCGATCACGACTTTCCCAAATTGGCCGAGCGACACGGCAAGGTGGCTCGAATCAGGGACAACCCGCCCCTGATTTTTCATCCGAGTGCAAAGGAGACCCCCGCCTACCGGGACAGGTATACGGATGCGGTCGGGGGTTATCGCGCCTCGCTGCCCGAACACACGCGGGTGCTGTTTGATCGCTTCGGGTTTTGCGACCTGGCAATCAAGGTGGTCGGAGTGGGTAGCGTCGGGACGATGTGCCTGGTGGGACTCTTCATGGCGGCCGACGACGACCCGCTGTTCCTCCAGATCAAGGAGGCGAACGCGTCGGTGCTGGAACCGTACGCGGGCAAAAGCCTTCACCCGAATCACGGTCAACGCGTCGTCGCAGGCCAGCGCCTCATGCAGTCGGCCAGCGACATCTTCCTGGGCTGGACGCGAGGGAAAAATGGACGCGATTTCTACGTCCGGCAACTGCGCGACATGAAGATCTCTGCGATCGTCGAGGGATGGGACATTAATATGCTGCGGGCTTATGGAAGAGTCTGCGGCTGGGCGCTGGCCCGCGCGCACGCGCGTTCCGGCGACGCCGCGAAGATCTCCGGCTATATGGGCGGGCGCGCAACCTTTGACGATGCGATCGCTGAGTTTGCGGTGGACTACGCCGACCAGAATCGGCGCGACTATCGAGTGTTCGTGCGCGCGGTGAGACACGGACGTATCAAGGCGATCATCGAACGATAGATCGATTCGCGTTGGTATCTTGACCGGGAGCGCGTGCTGATGAGGGACGCAACGGTTCAGTCGCTGTGTAACGAGGGTCCCGGGCAGTCGGTGTGCTCTCCGGACCGGGGTGCGGCTCGCAGGTCCTCGCTATCGATCGCCTCGGAAAGTTCTCAACCTCGTGGGGCGTGAACTTATCTTGATGCGGTTCCGATCGTTCCGGCGCCGAATTCTTCAACCACTTAAAGCTCGATCGCGTCATCGCAGAGATGTCAGCCGCACCAGGTGAAACCGCGCGCTACGAAGCCGCCTCGCTCCTGGAGCAGCTGTTTGCGCCGGGCCTCGCCGGCGGAACGCTTCTCATAGTCGCGACCGTGGCTGCGCTGGTGTGGGCCAACTCCGGGGCCTCCGATTCTTACGATGCCGTGTGGGGTGCCAGGTTCACGATCGGCTTCGAGGGATTTCAGCTCTCCAAGCCGCTGGTCCTGTGGGTCAACGACCTGCTGATGGCGATCTTCTTTCTGCTGGTCGGACTGGAGATCAAAGCGGAGTTGCTGACCGGCGAATTGAACTCGCCACGCAAGGCGGCAGTTCCTGCCATCGCGGCGCTGGGCGGGATGCTCGTGCCGGCTGCGATTTTCTTTCTCGTCGCACATGGCGATCCTTCCGAGCGAGGATGGGGCACCCCAATCGCGACCGATATCGCATTCGCACTCGGCTGCCTGCGGATGTTGGGAACGCGTGTGCCAGCGAGCCTGCTGGTCTTCCTTACCGCGCTTGCCATCATCGACGACCTCGGCGCGATCCTGGTTATCACCGTCTTCTACGCGCACGACCTTTCGACTGCCGCGCTCGCGACCGCAGCCGTGCTGACGATCGGACTGGTGGTTGCAAACCGGTTGGGGGTGCGGCGCATTTCAATTTACCTGGTGCTCGGCGCTGCGCTTTGGGTTGCGACGCTGAAAAGCGGCATTCACGCAACTATCGCCGGCGTCATCCTGGGCCTGTGCATCCCTGCCACGGCGCCAGCCGGAGCCGTCGACTCATCGCAACCGGCCGCGAGCGAATCTCCACTACGAGTCGTCGAACACGCGCTCGCGCCGTGGGTAAATCTGGTGATCATCCCGCTCTTTGCGCTTGCCAACGCCGGGGTCCGGCTCGGGGGGATTACACTGAGCGATCTCTACAGCCCGGCGGCGCTGGGTATCGTGCTGGGGCTGGTGGTCGGCAAGCAACTCGGGATCTTCTCGGTGACCTACGCGGCGGTCCGCCTGGGACTGGGATCGCTGCCGGTCGGAGTGACCTGGCGTCACCTGTACGGCGCGAGCGTTCTGGGCGGGATCGGCTTCACCATGGCACTTTTCATGGCCTCGCTGGCCTATGGCGAGGGAAACTCGCTCGCCGAGCAAGCCAAAATGGCGATCCTGATTGCGTCCCTGGTGTGTGGTGCCGCCGGTATCCTCATACTGCTTCGCGCCAGCCGTCCACATCAGGGTAATAGCGGGACGGACGCGGGGTGAGCCGCGTCCGAAATCAAAGACAGCAAAAGATGTGGCGACCACGCAACCAACCTTGCGCATGCCTGGAGTTCGTGTAGATAAGCACGGACTGCGCTGAAGCGCTTGCTAAAGTGAGAGGCCCGATGGAGGACGCGCGCTCTCGGCATCGAAAGCCCTGCCGGTTGGTTGGGATCGCTCTGGCCCTTGGCATGCTGCTCCCCGGGTTGGCTCGCGCACAGCAAGCCGCCGCCCCTCCAACCAACCCGACTCCGCTCGAGCTTGCCAAAAGCGTGCACAATCCATTCGAAGATTTTGTCAAGGTCCCCATAGAGGTCACGAGCGGGTTCAATCTGGGAAACCACCACGACGCCGGCGTAGCCGTGAATGTCGAACCACTGATTCCGGTTCGGCTGACCGCGCAGTGGGATCTGTTGCTACGGCCCAGCCTCACCTCGGTTACCTGCCGACTCCGAGTTCGCAATTCGGACTCAGCGACCTGCAGACTTCTTTGTACCTGACACCCGCGAGCGCCAGTAAATGGGTTTGGGGGGTCGGCCCGATCCTTCAGGCACCGACCGCTTCCAGCACCGACCTGGGGAGTGGAAAATGGGCGGCCGGCCCGACCGCCGGTTTCGCCTACAATGGCGGTCCCTGGTTCAACGGCATCCTGGCCTACCAGCTCCTGTCATTTGCGGGCGCGCATCACCGGGGTAGCATTAATCAGACCTACCTGGAGCCGCAGGTCAGCTACAATCTCGACAGTGGATGGTACGGGCAAATCGATCCACCCATCACCTATAACTGGACCGCGCCGAAGCAAGATGCGTGGACCCTTCCGATTGGCGCCGATGTCGGCAACGTCCTCCAACTCGGCGCGGACAACCTGGGCCTCCAAATCGGAGCGTACGATTTCGTGAAGCATCCGCAGGGCGGACCGGGCTGGATGATTCGCGTCCAGGTGACGGTGCTGTTTCCTACCGGCCGGCTTCGCTGAGACACCTTTCTCACACCACCTTTCGACGTGTATAGATCTTGCCAACGCACTGCGGTCTGAGTGCAGAGAGCACCGAAGGTCGAAGTCCAGGGAGATTTATCCATTGAAGAGACTTTTTATTGCGGTAGTGATTCAGATGGTGATCGCGTTCAGCTTCACCGGTGTTCTCCGTGCGCAGCTGGCGCCCAGCGCCTCCGAGATCGATCAGAAGGTAACCAGTGCCTTGAGTTCCCTTTACGCCAACAACCCAAAGGCCAAGCAGCTGGGAGGCATGGCCAAGGGGATCCTGGTCTTTCCCGACATCAAGAAGGCGGCATTTCTCGTCGGTGCACAGTTCGGCTACGGAGCGCTGCGAAAACGTGGCCGCACCGCGGGATATTACCGAACCAGCGCCGCTTCCTACGGCTTTCAGGCGGGGGCCAAGCAGTTCGGTTACGCGCTCTTTTTCATGAGCCAGTCGGCATTGGACTACCTAAACCAGAGCGGCGGATGGGCAATCGGTAGCGGCCCCAGCATCGTGGTCCTTGACCAAGGCGCCGCGAGTTCCTTGAGCACCACCAGTATGCGCTCCGACGTCTATGCTTTCGTGTTCGATCAGCAGGGTTTGATGGGCGGCATGGGTCTGGAGGGTTCGAAAATCACTCAAATCACTCCCTCTTCCTGAGGCTCGGACACCTGGTGCGGCTCGATCTGGCCAGCGATTCGCTGCCGGAGACCCGGCAGATTGAAGGGTCTCAAGGATTTGCGATTTTGATATCGGATCGGTGAAAACCGCCGCACGCGGCAGGCACTTTTCTGCTGGATCCAATCGGCTTTGCTCGCGCGGGGCCTTTCACTAGCCTGACAAGGGGGAATTTTAAAACATCCGGGTTCGTCTCGCTGGATCAGGAGCGGATTCCTTCAATGGGTTTGAATCGGGAGCCGACAGTCGCGCTGAACAATACCGGACGGGCTGCAAAGCCCGAATACCCTCCCTGCGCCTTGGTGATTTTCGGGGGTGCCGGCGCACTCAGCCATCGCAAGCTGCTGCCGGCGCTTTACAATCTCGCGCTCGATGGTGACCTGCCGGAGAAGGTCGCGATCGTGTGCTTCTCGATGGAAGAAATGAACGACGAGAGCTATCGAGCGTTCGCGCACGATGCGATCCAGAAAAATTCCCGTCGTCCGATTCACGAGCAGGAGTGGAACGGTTTTGCGCGAACGCTCAGGTTCGTGCGCGGCCGCTTCAACGAGCCCGCCGATTACCGGACGCTGCGCACCCAGCTGGAGACGGTTGACCGCGAAGCCGGCACCGAGGGCAATCGCGTTTACTACTTCGCGATTCCGCCCAGCTTCATCGAGACCTGCGCCAACGCACTGCACGACGCAAACATGATTCGCCCGCCCGACGGTCCCGGGACCTTCTCGAGGGTGGTGGTGGAGAAGCCCATAGGTCGTGACCTGGCCAGCTCTGCCGCGATCAACGACCGGATTGCGGCGCACTTTGATGAGGGCCAGATCTTCCGGATCGATCACTACCTGGGCAAGGAAACCGTCGAAAATCTGATGGTGCTTCGCTTTGCGAACTCGATCTTCGAGCCGCTGTGGACCTCGCGCTTTATCGACCACGTCCAGATTACCGTCGCCGAAGAAGAAGGGGTCGGGGCACGGGCGCCTTACTACGAGTCGGCCGGCGCACTGCGCGATATGGTCCAGAGCCACATTCTCCAGGTGCTCAGCATCATCGGCATGGAACCGCCGCGCAGTACCGCGGCGGATTCCGTGCGCGATACCAAGCTTGACGTTCTGCAATCGATTCGCCCATTCGGCGACGAGGACATCGAGAAGTACGCGATTCGCGGCCAGTACGGGGCCGGGTTGGTGGGAGGCGTGCCGGCCAGCGCGTATCTGGAGGAAGGCGGAGTCGCGGCGGGCTCGCAGGTCGAGACCTTTGTCGCGCTGCGATGCTGGATCGACAACTGGCGGTGGGCCGGGGTGCCATTTTACCTGCGCACCGGCAAGCGCTTGTCCAAACGCGCCAGCGAGATTGCCATCTACTTCAAGTCGGTCCCGCGAATCCTGTACAACTCCAATCCGCGCGCCCACCTGGCTCCGAACATCCTGACCATCCGCATCCAGCCCAATGAAGGCCTCGCGGTCCATATAATCTCAAAGGTGCCGGGTCCCCAGGCACGCCTGCAACAAGTCGCGGTCGATTTTCACTACGCCACTAGCACTCCCGAGGCGTACGAAACCCTGCTCCGAGACATCATTCTCGGCGACCAGACCCTGTTCATGCGGCGCGATTCAGTCGAGGCGTCCTGGCAGCTCGTCGATCCGATTCTCGACGCGTGGAAGGAAACCCCGGGCGAGATACCGGTCTACTCGGCAGGCTCGTGGGGCCCGTTGGAAGCCGCGCTCATGATGGCGGCCGACGGGCGATCGTGGCGCGTCTTGTAGGGGGCACCCTCGAGCCTCTCGAAACAACCTCTGTTGAGCGGTATTTTTCTTCGTCACTCCGGAGTGGATAGACAACCGCCTTGGTTGAGCGCTGCCCACCTCCCCAACCTGCGCTGCAAGGGTCCTCCAAAAAAGAAGTTGGCGTTTTCTGGTCTTAATCGTCCTCGCCAATAAACCAACGAGTCCGGGGTCTCGGTCGTCTCGGGTTAAGAAGGACTCAAAACACCCCACTTTGCGTTACGAAAAACAAGCGTGACGCTGCCATTTGCGCTTAATTTTGTTGTATTGATCCTCGTCTCGGAACCGCCTCGTGGGGGAGGTGGTTTTCGGCGATCGAAAGAAGGTCGCCGCCGGGGTGATTTTGGGGAGACTTTTATGGCTCAGCAGAACATGACCTTGTTGCGCCACGTGCTGACCCGCAAACCGAGCAAACTGCCGACCGACGACCTTGCGCTGATCCTCGAACGTATCGAAGTAATCGGCAAGAGAATTTCCCATGAGCTCGCGCGCGCTTCGCTGCGAGGCGAGTTGGGGTTCACGGGAGAGACCAACATTCAGGGTGAAGAAGAGAAAAAGCTCGACGAGTGGACCAACTGGGTTTTTCTCGACACCTTCGAACGCGGCGACCCGGTTTGCAGTCTCATCTCCGAGGAGATGGAGCAGGCGGAACATCGCGCCGGCACTTGTCGGGGCAGCAGTTACGCGGTGCTCTTCGATCCCCTGGATGGCTCATCCAATACCGATATCAATGGTTCGCTCGGCACGATTTTTTCCATCCGCAAGCGCGCGCCGAATCATGCGGAATCGATCGAAGACATTCTGCGGCCCGGCGATGAGCAAGTGGCCGCCGGTTACATTCTCTACGGCCCCGGAACGCAGCTCACCTTTACCGCGGGAGCGGGGGTCGACATCTTTACGCTCGACCCCATGCTCGATCAGTTCGTGCTGTGGCGGGAGAGCGTTCAGATGCCGCGGCGCGGAAGCACCTACTCGGTCAATCACGGCAATATCACCAAGTTCCATCCCGGTGTGCGCAAGCTCATCGAGCACATGACCAGCCGCAAGGACAAGTCGAGCAGCTACTCACTGCGCTACACCGGCGCCTTCGTAGCCGATTTCCATCGCTGTCTGCTCGAAGGCGGCCTCTTCATGTACCCCGGCGAGATCTCTGCGGACGGCAAGAGCAAAGGCAAGTTGCGGCTCATGTACGAGCTTGAGCCGATGTCATTTATTGCCGAGCAAGCCGGGGGCAGAGCCTCGAACGGGAAAAAGCGGCTGCTGGAAGTGAAACCCCAGGCGCTTCACGATCGG
Source organism: Deltaproteobacteria bacterium (assembly GCA_019237115.1). Lineage (GTDB taxonomy): Bacteria > Desulfobacterota > Binatia > Binatales > Binataceae > JAFAHS01. The sequence goes on along the minus strand of JAFAHS010000380.1, from coordinate 77,491 downwards.
CAACCGGTTTACATCGGGAGCGCGGAAGAGGTCGAACTCGCCGAGCGCAGCAACGTCGAAGGCTGAGCAAATCCCCGGCGAGTCGAAAAACCGGTTGAGCAAGCCTGACGCGGGTCCCGGTCTTGGCCACTCGGCCAAAAAAATCGCCGCAGGCTTTTAGTTCTCCTCCCACCGGGTAGACTTAAAGGGGGTAGAGCTGGCAGTAAATTTCCTGGTCAAAGCCTGCCCCGAGGAGGAACCCGCATGCCTCGGCTGCTGCTCGCGGGCGATGTCGGGGGAACCAAAACCCTGCTTGGAATTTTCGCCGAAGATCATGGACGCCTCGTGCTGGTGCGCGAGGCCCGCTTCGCAACCCCGCAATTTCCGTCCCTGGAGAGTATCTGCGCGGAATTTCTCGCTGCGGCCAACGAGGGTGCCATCACCGCCGCGTGCTTTGGCGTACCTGGACCGGTAATCGGCGGCAGCGCGACGCCGAGCAATATTCGCTGGGGGATTTCCGACAAGTCGATGTCCAGCGCGTTGGGCGGCGTTCGGGTGACGCTGATCAATGACCTCGGCGCGACTGCGCAGGGAGTCATCCACCTGGGCGAATCCGATTCGGTGGTAATCAATCCCGGTGCGAGTCTGCTGTACGGGAACATTGCGGTAATTGCGGCCGGCACCGGACTCGGCGAAGCCGCGCTGCTGTCCGTCAAAGGGGGTCACTACCAATTGATTCCATCGGAGGGCGGCCACTGCAGTTTCGCTCCGGTCGGTTACGAACAAATCGAGCTGCTGCGCTTCCTCGAACGGGAATTCGGACACGTCAGCTGGGAGCGGGTGCTGTCGGGCCCGGGACTGCTGAATATCTACCGTTTTCTGCGCAGCCGCAGTGCGACGCCGCGGCCGCAGTGGCTCAGCGCCGCGCTGGCAGCGGGCGACGCCGCGCAGGTGATAAGCGAAGCGGGACTCAGCGGGCGCGATAGCGTATGCACTCACGCGGTGGAGATGTTTTGCGCTATCTACGGGGCGGAGGCGGGTAATTTGGCGCTTAAGGTCCTGGCCCTGGGCGGAGTGTTCCTGTGTGGCGGAATTGCCCCGAAAATACTGCGCGGCCTGCAGCGCGACGAATTCGCGCGCGGGTTCACCGGCAAGGGGCGCCTGGCGCCGATGCTTAAACAAATCGAGGTGCGGGTGGTTACCAGTCCGGACGTCGCGCTACTGGGCGCGGCACATTCGGCCCGCGCAATGCTATAACAGATCCAGGCAGGTATCGCGCCCACCGGGCGGAGCGAAGGAGACGGATTCTTATGACCAAGCGCGTGAGGGAAATTCTCAGTTGGTACGATTCCGAGAATGCGGGGGTGCGCAGCAATCTGGCCCGCATGATGAATCACGGCAAACTGGCGGGCACCGGCAAGTTCGTCATTCTGCCGGTCGACCAGGGCTTCGAACACGGGCCGGCGCGGAGCTTCGCGATCAATCCGCCCGCTTATGATCCGCGCTACCACTTTCAGCTCGCGCTCGATGCCGGCTGTAACGCGTACGCCGCCCCGTTGGGGTTTATCGAGGCGGGAGCCGCGGAGTACGCGGGCGAGATTCCGCTGATTCTGAAGCTGAACAACCATGCCGTGCTGCACGATGAGAAGGATCCGATCTCCGCGGTAACCGGTAGCGTCAAGGACGCGCTCAAGCTCGGCTGCGCGGCGGTCGGCTTCACCATCTACCCCGGCTCGGCGGGTGAAAAGGCCATGTACCAGGAGCTGCGCGAAATCGGTGCCGAGGCCAAGGCGCACGGGCTCGCCGTGGTGGTGTGGTCGTACCCGCGCGGGTCGTCGCTTTCCAAGCAGGGCGAAACCGCGCTTGACGTGGTGGCATACGCGGCTCAGATAGCGGCGCAACTCGGAGCCAATATCATCAAGGTCAAGCCGCCAACTTCGGCGATCGAACAGCCGGAAGCCAAGAAGGCATACGACGCCGGCAAGGTCCAGCTCGAGCCGCTCTCGGCCCGCGTAAAGCACATTATTCAGGCGGCATTCGACGGGCGGCGTATCGTGATTTTCTCGGGCGGTCCCAGAGAGTCCGACGAGCAGCTCCTAAGCGACGTGCGCGAGATCCACGCCGGTGGCGGGTTCGGTTCGATCATCGGGCGCAACTCGTTCCAGCGGCCCAAGGAGCAGGCGCTTAAGCTGCTCAATACGATAATGGACATCTACAAGGGTTAACCGAGCGACGGCGGCGCGACTTACTCCTGCTCCGGTGCGGAAGGCAAACTTGACGTGGAGGCCTTCCTAGATTGGCCCCGCCGCGTCCCGCAGAGGGTAAGCCCGGACAACCGCCGACGGGAATCACCATGACGGACTATCGCGAGTACCAGCACCTCAAGTTCGAGCGGAAGGGCGACGGCATTCTGCTCATCACGATCAATCGTCCCGACGTGCTCAACGCCACCAACAATCGACTGCACTGGGAGCTGAGTCACGTCTGGCTGGACATCGCCGAAGACCCGGACACCAACGTGGTGGTGGTCACGGGCGCGGGTCGCGCATTCTCCGCGGGGGGTGACCTCGACATGATCGAGGCGATGGCGGGAAGCGCCGGCAACATCGCGCAGGCGTGGAGAGAAGCCGGCGATATTGTCTACCACATGATCAACCTCGACAAGCCGATCATATCGGCGATCAACGGCGTCGCAGTTGGCGCGGGGCTGGCGGTGGCGCTGATGGCCGATATCAGCATCGCCTCCGAAGCGATGCGCATAACCGATGGTCACTTGCGGCTGGGGGTGGCGGCCGGCGATCACGCGGTAATCATCTGGCCGCTGCTGTGCGGGATGGCGAAGGCGAAATACTACCTGTTGACCGCCGACTTCATCGACGGGCGCGAGGCGGAACGGATCGGACTGGTGAGTCTCTGTGTTCCGGCCGACCAGCTCATGGACAAGGCGATGGAAGTCGCGCACAAGCTCGCCAGCGGACCGCAGCAGGCGTTGCGCTTTACCAAACGATCCCTCAACAACTGGCTTAGGGCGGCGGGACCCTCCTTCGACGCCTCACTGGCGATGGAGATGCTGGGCTTTTTCAGCGCCGACGTGCGCGAGGGCGCGGCCGCGGTGCGCGAAAAGCGCGCGCCCCGGTTCCCGGGCTTCAAGTCACCTTAAGCGGCAGTGAGTCTTGCTAACCTGCGCTTTCTTCAATTTCCCGGAGCATAAATTGGTGGTTGCTGTGGGCTACTTCGGGTTCTCGACTTTTTGCAGCTATTCGTTGATTCTGGAATACTAACAGTTCAGGCCGAGGACGGCCTGAACAACGGGAGGGGATTTTGCTCATGGGAAAACTTGCGATCACCACCGCTTCGGTAATGCTTGGGGTAGCATTGTCGTTTTCGAGCGTGGTTCCTGCGGTCTATGCCGCGGAAAGCGTTGATTGTGATGCGGTCATGCAGGAACTCGGGTCGGGCAAAACGATGAGACAGGTCGCTTCCGATATGAAAATCTCAGTCGGCAGGGTGAGGGGCTGCAAAAAGCGCGCGGCCCGCGCCGCCAAGGCTGAGAACAAAACGTCCCCGGGGAACACCGAGAGAATGAACAGATCCAACGCGGCCCGCGCGGCCGGTTCCTCTCCAGCCCCGGAGGCTTCTCCGGCGGCCCCTCCGGCAACCACCCCGTAGGGCTAGTCATTGCGCACGCCGCGCTGCTGGCGCGGCGTGCGCTTCTTTCTCAGTGCTCGACCGAGCGACGCGCCTGGGTTCCCGCGATGGCCACCTGTGAACTGTGCGAGTTGCGTGAGTACACGCAGCGCTATGCGCAATTCATCCACCCGTTCAAGTTCGCGATTCTCGACTGCGACTCGTGTGACACCCCGATGGTGGTGCTCGGCGATCATCGTGCCCACGCGACTGACCAAGAACGAGCCTTAATGATCGAAGCACTGTCGGTAATCGCACGCGCCAAATACGGGGAAGACAAATTCGTGATCGACGGAGTCATGCGCCAGATTCCGGATCATTGTCATATTCACGCCCGCCCGATCGCCCGCTGGCAGAGCTAACGTCCCGCAATTCTCCCGTAACGCCTGTTTCTAAAGGCGTCTTGCTGGGCTCGATTTCGGCTGGCCTAGGCCAAAACCCGTCTTGAGCAGCCTCCTGTCGTCCGTTTGGTAAGTGGCGTGTCATATGGTATATGCGCGCCGGTACGTAGCGCTGCTCGGGGACGCGGCGCTTCCTTCGGGTGATGGGGGCAGGGGGTCTCTTCCCGGAGGGTTTGTCAGGAGGTACGGGGGACATGGTTATCGGTACGGTTAAGTGGTTCAGCCCGAAAAAGGGCTACGGCTTCATCACGATGGAGGATGGACAAGAAGTCTTCGTCCATTACAGCGCCATCGATGGCAACGGCTTCCGCTCGCTGGAACAGGGCGAGAAAGTCCAGTTCGAAGTCGCGCAGGGACCCAAGGGGTTGCAGGCCTCAGCTGTGAGTCGCGCCTAGCGCGCCTCAGACTGCCGCACAAAAAGGGGGTTGGCTTACGCCGGTTCTTCCGATCCGGAGCTGCGGAAGACTGCGCCCGGCAGTGAGCGTCGCCGGCGACGGTCAGGGTGAAAGCCCTGCCGCGCTCCGACACCGCGCCCGCCGGTCGCCATCAGGCCAACTGGTCGGGCCTGAGAAGTCTGTCCATTGCGCGCCAACTCCTGCGAAAAACTCCGGGGCGCCAATCGTGTGCGCCACTGTGGGGACGAGTTTTGAAGAACTCGAGTCGAGCTGGACTCGTGTTCGCGTTTGACATTCCTTGCGGGGACGCTATTCCATGTCCCTAGCCGGATTATTCCAACACAAGGGACTCGCAAAATATGAGCGAAGCGTTGCCACTGGCAAAGCGAATCAGATTCGGGGTGATGGCAGCTGCGCCGGACCGCGAGCATGCCAAAAGTGCGGTGGATGCGATTGCCGCATGGGGCTACGAAGTGATCTGGACCGGAGACCACGTCGCGTTTACCGGGCCCATCAGCGATCCGCTGCTGCAACTCACCTATATGGCCGCACTTCGGCCCGAACTTACCTACGGAACCAGCATCTACCTGCTGCCGCTACGCCACCCGACCCCGGTCGCCAAGATGGTAGCAACGCTGGATCGCCTCATGGGCGCGGGTCACTTTATTTTTGGGATCGGCGTGGGCGGCGAATTTCCACCCGAGTTTGAAGCCTGCGGGGTGCCCGTTAAACAGCGCGGCGGGCGGGCGACCGAAGCGATCCAGGTGATCAGACGGCTGTGGACCGAGCCCACGGTGGAGCATCATGGGCGCTACTTCAGTTTCGGGGCTGTCAAAATGGAACCCAAGCCGGCGACTCCCGGCGGACCGCCGATCTGGATCGGAGGGCGCGCGGAGGCGGCGCTCAAACGCGCGGCTCACCACGGCGACGGCTGGATGCCGTACGTGCTGACGCCCAAGCGAATCGCAGAGGGGCTCGAGTTCATCGCGCGCGAGGCGACCAGGGCGGGGCGCAAAATTGAGAGCTTTGGAACCTCGTTCCACGCCTTCGTCACGCTCGGCAAATCCTACGAGGCGGCCCTCGAGGTTGCCGGGGACCAGTTAAGCAAACGCTACGCGATGGATTTTCGCGAACCGGCCAAAAGGTACGGCGTGCTCGGTACTCCGGCGGACGCGGCTGAAAAAATCGCCGAATTAATCAAGGCCGGCATCCGCGACATCGGCGTTGATGCGATCTGTCATCCGCGCGATCGCGACGCGATGCTCGAGCAATTCGCCAAGGAAGTGATGCCGCTGGTGCGAACTCGGGGCAATTTCTAGGAGGGCCCCCTCCGACCGGAGAAGGCCCCCGGTTAGTCGCCCTGTTCGGTCCGGCCCAGCAGAGCGGCGATGGCGGCAGTCAATTCGCTCGCATCGATCGGCTTCGCCATATGCATCTGGTAGCCTGCCAGTAGCGCGCGGCGCCGATCTTCGGGACGTGCCAGAGCGGTCAGCGCGATCGCGGGCAACACCTGGTAGCTGTAGCCGCGCCCCCGCACTTCACGAATCAACGCGTATCCGTCCAACTCCGGCATTCCGATGTCACTGACCAGCACCTGCGGGGCGCTCCGTTCGAACTGCTCAAGCGCCGATTTGACATTGAAGGCCGTCGTCACTAACGCACCGGTTTCCTCCAGAATGCGCGACAGCACGGCGCAGGTGTCAGTGTCGTCATCAACCACCAGGACCCGAACCCCTTCCAGGTGTGCAAACTCGGGCGCCCTCGGAGAGTCCGCGTTGATAGAATCGCGAAAGGTTGCGGCTACCGGGAGTGTCACGATGAATTTCGCGCCGTGCCCCAAGCCCGCGCTCGAGGCACTCACGGTTCCACCGTGCATTTCCACCAGATGCTTGACGATGGCGAGTCCGAGTCCCAGCCCGCCGTGACTGCGGTTGCTTTTGACGTCACCCTGACGGAAGCGATCGAACAGGTACGGGAGCAACTCGGGCCTGATTCCCTGCCCGTCGTCGGCGACGCTGATCTCGACGTGCGATTCCACGCGTTCCAGTCTCAGCTCGATATGTCCACCGCTGGGGGTAAATTTGATCGCGTTGTTCACCAGGTTCCAGACCACTTGCTGGAGCCGCTGCGCATCGCCAGAGATCAGGCCGGCATTGACGTCGAACCAACTTTGCAGCTTGAGTTGTTTCGCATCGATGGCCGGTGACAGCCCCTCCAGCGCGGCCTTTATCATTGCGGCCAGGTCGAGCGGTCTAATCTCCAGGCGCAGTTTACCGGAGACGATCGCGGACACATCAAGCAAATCCGAAATCAACTGCGCCTGGATTTTGGTGTTGCGTTCGATCGCGGACAAGCCACGCTCGACCTGCGCCCGCTCGTCGATGTCGTGCTGCAGCCGTTGGGTCCAAAGCAGGATCGAGTTTAGCGGGGTGCGCAATTCGTGCGACAGGGTGCTCAGGAATTCATCCTTCAGGTAGTTGGCGCGCTCGGCTTCGGCGCGGGCGCTGCGTTCGCTTGCGAACAGCTCATTGCGTTCGCTTTCAAACCGCATGCGGTCGGAGATGTCGGTAACGACGGCCAGCCTGTCCCCGGAGAACGAATGCGCCGAAATGTGCCATTCCAGATGGATCAGGTGGCCATCGGGCCCTGCCATTGCAAAGGTTCCGCGCCAGATTCCGGTCTCTTCCAGCGAACGTTGGATTTCGAGCGAATCGGAGGGCCCGCCCGGCGGAATGAACGAGAGCAAGGGAAAGCCGACGATCTCCTCGCGCCGGCGGCCCAACACCCGGCACATGGCGGGGTTCACCTCCAGGTAGTTGAGGCGCTCATCGAGCAACACGATCCCGATGAAGGCGTTCTCGAAAACGGTCCTGAACTTGGCCTCGCTCCTGTGCATTTCCTCCTCGGCGCGACGCGCGCGGAGAAATGCGTTCACCGTCGCGATCAACACCGAGGGCTCAATTGGATGGGTGAGGTAACCATCGGCGCCGGAGTCGAGTCCGTGCGCTTTGTCCAGGTCGGTGACGAAGGTGGCGGACACGTGGATGATGGGCAATCGCGCGCTTTGCGGCTGCCCGCGCAGCCGGCGGCAGACCTCAAACCCGTGGAGGTCGGGCAGGTTCACATCCAGTAGCATTATATCGACATCTCCGCGCGCCAGGTCGAGCGCTTCCCCGCCGCTGGTTCCCTCAACGACCTCAAACCCCGCCGCACGCAGCACCCGCGAAGTCGAATAGAGGGTGGCGTCGTTGTCGTCCACCACCGCCACGCGTGGGGTTGCATCAGGCATCTTTGAGTCTCGCCCTAGGGGCCGTCTGCGGAGCTTCGTCTGGGGTAAAGTGAATCGGAAGGGTGGCGTGGAAAATCGACCCCCGGCCGAGTTCGCTCACGACCCCTACACTTCCACCGAGGAGTTCTGCCAGCCGTTTGCTGAGCGCCAAACCAAGGCCGACGCCCTGCACGCGACGATGGATTTTCGACTCGACCTGCACGAAATCGCGAAACAATGCGTCCAGATGTTCCGGCGCGATGCCTATGCCGGTGTCCGCGACCGCAAATTTCACCCAGCCGGGATCGTGGCTCTCCGCCGATACTCGCACCTCACCCCGGCGGGTGAACTTGAGTGCGTTGGAAATGAAGTTGCGGAGAATTTGACCGATTTTCCTGTCGTCCGAGAAGGCCCGCGGGATACCAACCGGCTCCTCGAACACCAGCACGACCTGGGGATTGTGGAGTATCGGCTTGAACATTCCACGGAGCGCGGCGAACAGGTCGACCAGCTCAAACCATGCTGGCGAAATCGAAATGCGCCCGGCCTCTATCTTGGCCAGGTCGAGCAAATCGTTCACCATCTCGCTCAGTTCCTGGGCCGAACTCTGGATGAAACCGATCTGCTTCTCCTGCTCGGGGGTCAGCGGTCCATCGAGCCGATCGAGAAGGATTCGGGTCAGGCTGCGAATCGAGCCAAGCGGGGTACGAAACTCGTGGCTCATGTACGAAAGGAAGCGGCTTTTTAATTCTGAGGCTTCCCGCAGCTGCTCCGCCTTATCGTCCAGTTCGGCATAGAGCGCGACCACCCCGCTGTTGGTCTCCGCGAGTTCGCGGCTCAGGTTCTCGACTTGCTCAACCCGCTGGGACAGCTCGGCCTTCAACGCATCACGCTCGGCGCGCATGCGCTCGCGGTCTTTTGCGCTCAGTTCGTCGTCACGCATGGGTATCAAACAGGCTCGCGGTCAGGCGCGCTGCCAGGACGGTCGCGTCGTCACGGGTGCGCTTCGCGTCGCGGTACACGATGCCGGCGATGACCGCGACATCGGTATGCGCCAGGCCTGCATAGGTGCCAAGGTTCCAACGTTCGTTGAGGCCGTCCGAATGCATCACCAGCAGATCGCCATCCTGCCATCGATAGTCGAATTGTTGCACTTTGCGCAGCCCCGCACCGACAATTCCGCCATGTGAAACCAGCGACTGCTGCCGGTTGGTGGCGAGACTTACGATCCGCGCCGCAATGTTGCCCACTCCTGCGTAGTGAAGTTCTCGCGCGCGCAGATCAATCTGCGCCATCGCCAGCGCCGCTCCCCGGGTCGAGCGCATTGCCGCGTCTGCTGCGGCCAGATACTCGGCGGGGGTCGGAAACCAGTGTTCGCCGAACACCGCTACCGCTTGCTCGGCGGCAGCGGCCGCGAGCGGACCGTGCCCCAGTCCATCGACGACAATTGCGGCCACCCTGTCCCCCGCCAGGCGCAGGCTCCACGCATCTCCACACTCGGTCTCGCCCGGCGCCGGAACGCAGATCGCGGAAAATTCACGAGGACCCGAGTCGGGTCCGCTGCCCCGAACGCGCGACATCACCACGGTTCCCGCAGGCTGTCTTGAGAGGATGTCGAAGTCGGTGGACAGACGGCGTACCGCGCCCAGTCCACATCCCCGCGTGCCGCCCCGCGAGTAGCCGTCCGCAAGGCACAGGCTCACGTCGCTTATTCCCGGGCCTCGATCGAGAGCGATTATCTCAAGTCCCGGTCCGGATTGGTTGGGAAGCAAGCGCAACACAATTTCGCCACGCTGGGCATGTGCCAGCAGATTGGTCGCAAGTTCGGTGACGATTAGCGGGACCCTGCCCAATGCGGCGGGCGGGAGCTTTGCGCGCTCGGCCATTTGCGAGGAAATGCGCCGTGCTTCACCGACCGAGCTGCGGTCGTGAATCTCGATCGATCTATGCTCGTGAGCCGGCATCAATTGATCATTTCCAGCGGGTTATAGTCACGGTGGTCCCGACCCCGGGTTCGGAGATGAGTTCGAATTCATTGACCAGTCGTTTCGCGCCCGGCAAGCCCATGCCCAGCCCGGTGCCGGTCGTCCAACCATCCTTCATGGCGAGCCTGGTATCTTCGATTCCAGGACCGTTGTCGTTAAAGGTGAGCCGCAAGCCTTGACGTCCGTTTTCGGCCACCGTTTCCCACACCACGGTTCCTCCGCCGCCATGGACGACCGCGTTGCGGGCCAACTCGCTCGCCGCGGTCACCAGCTTGGTCTGATCGACGATGGTGAAGCCCAGTTGGCGAGCTGCGGAGCGGATCGCCTGCCGCGCGAGGACGACATCCTGCTCACGGACCAACGGCAACACTTCACTTTTTGGCCCGACCATTTTTGGAATCCTGTGACGCGCTCAGCATCGCCATTCCACGCTCGACATTGAGCGCGGTCATCACCCCCTCGAGCGTGAGTCCGAGCTCGACCAGGGTTATCGCGACTGCCGGTTGCATTCCGACCAGGACGGTGCCGGCATCGAGAATCCGTGACATGGCCGAGATATTGCTGATCATCCTGCCGATGAAGGAGTCCACGATCTCGAGCGCCGAGATATCAATCAGCACGCCGTGCGCGTGGGTTTTCTCGATCATCGCGGTCAGATCTTCCTGAAGCTGAATGGCGACACGATCGTCCATCTCCACCTGGATGGTTACGAGCAGGAACGGACCCATGCGAAGAATTGGAATTCTTTTCATGCCTGGCTCAATGCTGGTTGTTTACCATCGTCAGTCCGTATTGTTTGAGGGCGAGCCCGAGCGCATCGGCCAGCGTCGCCTTGGTGGTTACTCCCTGCAGGTCGACGCCGAGATGGACGATGGTCTGGGCAATTTGCGGTCGAATTCCGCTGATGATGCACTCCGCACCCATCATCCGAATCGCGGTTACGGTCTTGAGCAGATGTTGGGCAGTCTGAGTGTCCACCGTGGGCACTCCGGTGATGTCGATAATCGCGGTACTCGACCCGGTCTCAACGATTCGCTCGAGCAGGGTTTCCATAACCACCTGCGTACGCGCGCTGTCGAGCGTGCCGATGAGGGGCAGCGCGAGAACTCCCTCCCACAACTTGACCACCGGCGTCGACAGCTCAAGCATTTCCTGCTGTTGGCGCGCAATAACCTCTTCGCGCGCTTTCTGGAAGGTCTTGACCGTGTGCATTCCGAGCTTGTCGATCAGCTCGGTTGTGCTCCACACTTCGTCGGCGAGGAGCTGCGCATCTTTGCCGAGTTCTTTGCGCAGACGCTCGAAGAGCGGTTTCTTGAAGGAAAAGATAAAGCTGGCCGTCTGGTCCGAAGTAAATCCCTGCACTGCTCGCGAGCGAGAGACCTCCTCCAGAAATTCCCGGATTGGGGCCCAGCTCTCGCTTTCAATGCTCTCAATGCCGTCGGCGGAAGCCCTCTGCAGGAGGCCCAGAAACTCCCGGGTCTGGGTTGTCAGCTCCGACTCGCTGATTCGGCGGTCGCCGTTGAGCCTCTTTGACAAATCCCGCATCCACTCAGCCTGGAGGTCTGCGCTGTATTTCTTGATGATTGCCGGTGTTTTAGATTTCGCGATTGCCATATCGGGTCCTCCTCCGGGAAGCACCGGCGACCATTAGCAAATTTCAGTCGACGGTTAGTAGATCGAGACTCGAACTCGGGCCCGGGCCTGGCAGGCCATTGCCGCGAACCCGGACCTCGAACTTCGATTGCGCGCAGCGAGCGTCGTCACGCGCCTTGCCTTCTTCGTGTGCGCTCTCTGTTTCAGCCAGTTCGCCGGTGATCCGCGTGCTCTGCTTACTTCCCGGATCCGCTTGAGGAGAACAACTTTTTTAGGATCCGCATCGTCGAATCCGCATCGCTGCTCAGTGCAAGATGGATCGTAACCCGATTAGTCCAAGGTTTTCCATTAAAACCTGCTCTATGACGGGTACCGTGAAGTGCGGGGGCGGTCGTGCTAGGTTCTTGAACGGTGGCAGTCGACCGGCGACGATGGGTTGCTCCGGTTCGATTCCCAGTAGCGGCAATTGGAACCTCGCACAATCGAACGCGCTGAGCATCCGATCTCGCGCCGCGACATCGATCCCAACGTCCTGAAGGTCCTTTATCGGCTGATTAACGCGGGACACCTCGCTTACCTCGTGGGCGGCGGGGTACGCGACCTGATGCTGGGCCGCCAACCCAAAGATTTCGATGTCGCTACCTCGGCCCATCCCCAGCAGGTCCGCGATCTGTTCCGCAACTCGCGCCTGATCGGCCGGCGGTTTCGCCTGGTCCACGTATTCTTCGGTCCGCACAATGTCGAGGTCGCGACCTTTCGCCGCCGCAGCGAGGAGCTCGGCGGGCCCGACGATCCGTTGATTCGGCTCGATAACACCTTTGGCACGCCGCAAGAGGACGCGTTCCGCCGCGACTTTACCGTCAACGCGCTGTTTTACGATCCCGCGACCTTCCACGTGATCGATTACACGGGCGGCGTCGACGACCTCGGCGCCCGGTTGATCCGCACCATCGGAGATCCGGAAACCCGCATGCGCGAGGACCCGGTCCGAATGCTGCGCGCGGTGCGATTTGCCGCCAAACTGGATTTTGCGATCGAACCCGCCACCCGCGCGGCGATCGAACAGCATCGCCACGACCTGCTCAAGGCGGCGATGCCACGTCTGGTCGAGGAGACTTATCGCACGCTGGGACAGGCAGCGGCGGGGCGCGCGGCCTGTCTGATGGAAGAACTGGGACTGCTCGAGCCGCTGCTGCCGTTTCTCTCGGAACATCTGAAAGCTTCATCCAGCCCAGCCGTGCAACCGTTGATGATCTCTCACATGGACGAGCTCGGACACCTCATCGACGAGGGGTTTGCCGCCGATCATGCCTTCCTGCTGGGAGCCATGTTCTTCGATTTCGAGCGCGCGCGACGATCACGCGGCGAGAGAAACGAATTCGACCTGCTCGCCGAATTGCGCTTGCGCGGTTTTGCCCGGGGCGATACCGAGCGGATGCGGCTGGTCACAGATGCATTCGAGCATCTCGCGACCCCCTCACGACGGACTCGGCGGCTGACGCAGCGCCCTTACTTTGCCCACGCCCGGCGGTTCTTCGAAATGGTGGCCCCCAGCTATGGGATCGACATCGGGCCGCTGCAGCGATTTCTCGATGATCCCGGGTCGTTCTTCACCGGGAAGCCGGGCGGCGTCGCTCGCGCCACGCCCTCGGGACATCGGCGGCGCAGGCGCCGACGACGCCATCGGCGATCGCAACACCCGCCCGGCGGTCTCAGTGCTTCGGCTGGCTCTCCAAGCAAGCAGGCTCAGGTATCAACTCCAGAGGTGCCTCGCCGCCAGTGAGTTCCCACGCCTTGTCCGGCGATCAGCGATAGACTACTTTCTGTTGGGCGATCGGCGCGCGGCTCAATGCGGCGGGCCAATTCTTTCGTCAGCGAGGTCATCAGCCTTGGCGGTGGACAGTCTGCGCTCCGATAAAATCTGGATGGATGGTGTGCTGGTTCCCTATGACCAGGCCAACGTCCACGTGCTCACCCATAGCCTGCACTATGGGCTGGCCGTATTTGAGGGGATGCGCTGCTACCAGGATGATGACGGGCGGTCGGCGATTTTTCGCGGGCGCGAACACATCCGGCGCCTGCTTGAATCGGCGCACATCGTCGAGATGCCGGTGCCCTACAGCCAGGAAGAACTCCTCAAGGCGTGCGCCGACGTGGCGCGCACCAACAAGCTGGCGGAATGCTACCTGCGGCCGCTGGTGTTCTACGGCGAAGGGGAGATGGGCCTGGCGGCGCGCGGAAACAAGAGCCGCGTAGCGATCGCGGCGTGGAAATGGGGCGCATACCTTGGCACGGAAGGCTTGACCAAGGGCGTACGTCTCAAAACCTCCTCCTTCGTCCGCTTTCACCACAACTCGATGATGCCCGCGGCCAAGGCGTCCGGTCATTACGTCAATTCGATTCTCGCCGGCTACGAGGCGCGTCGCGGCGGGTACGACGAGGCCTTGCTGCTCGATACGGAAGGCTATGTCGCCGAAGGCAGCGGCGAGAACGTATTCGTGATTCGCGACGGTATCGTGCGTACGCCGCCGCTCTCGTCGATTCTGCCCGGAATCACCCGCGATGCGGTGATCAGGATTCTGCGCGACGGTGGAATCGAGGTACGCGAGGAGCTGTTCGCGCGCGACGCGTTCTACATCGCCGATGAAGCATTCATGACCGGCACCGCCGCCGAAGTAACGCCGGTGGTCGAACTGGATGACCGTAAGATCGCTTCCGGCACACCGGGACCGATCACGCGCAAGGTCCAGCACGTCTTTGAGGCTGCGCTGCACGGTCGGGAGCCGAAATACCGGGGCTGGCTCTATTACATCTAGACCGCCTCTCGGTTTGGGAACCGTTGGGCGATCTCGCGAGTTGAAGACAGCGGGGAATCGCCTATGAAGATGATCGCCGGGATCGTAATCATCATTGCCCTGGTTGCGGCTTTCGTGGCGCTGCGTCCCCGCCTCGCACGCGCCGAGCTGCTCAAAGAGGGACAGGTCGCGCCGCCCTTTTCGACCCATATGGTGCAGGGCGAGCAGGTAACTCCAATTTCCCTGACCGACCTGCACGGACGCACGGTGATTCTTTATTTCTATCCGAAGGACGATACGCCCGGCTGCACCAAGGAGGCGTGCTCGTTTCGCGACGGGTTTGCAAGATTTCAGGCCGCGGGCCTGGTAGTGCTGGGCTGCAGCATCGACTCGAGCGAATCGCACAAGGCATTTATCAAGAAGTACAATATCCCTTTCCCGCTCCTGCTCGATCCCGACAAGACCATCGCGACTGAATACGGAGCCGCAAACGGAATTCCGGTTCTTGGACTCGACCGGCGCATCACGTACGTGATCAATCAGGACGGGATTATCGAGAAAGTGTACCCGAAGGTCGATCCCTCCGTGCACTCAACGGAGATCCTGGCCGACCTGAAGATACCGCAGAACCCGGCTCCGGCACCGGCGGCCGGTGCCCCGGCCGACGCGCCGCCATCCGGCGAACAGAACTAGCCTCCGGGATCCCAACCCCGGTGAGGGTAAGTTCCGATTCGAAACACAGCGGGAAGCATCGACACGTCAGCCGCGGGCCCGCGCCCACTATTGCGGTTGCTCCGATGCGACCGACGGCGAGTAGCCCAGGCTCACCGCAAGCAAGACCGCGGCTGCGGCCAGAGATTCCCCGGCATTGTTTTCCCCGGCCAATTTCGTGAGCGACTCGATATGCCCGACAACGCTGTCGCCCGGCTCGAACAGCGCGTCGATGATCGGGTTTGCGTCATAGGCTGATTCGGCGAGCGCTTCGCGGGTCGCGCGACGCCAGAATTCGCGCGGCTCGACTTTCTCGAAATCAACCAACTGGTTCACCCGATTGCGGAATATCGCTATCAGGGGCCGATAGCGGTCGTTCATCGCCAGATACTCGGGAACCCCCTGGCTTTTCAGGAAGTCCGCGACCTTCCCGCCAACCCCGTAGACCCCGGCCGAGTTTGGTGCCGGATCAAGCTGCACGAATCGTTCGACCCCACTTGCAAAGTCACGCTCGAGACCGAGCGGGTAGAGCCGGCAGGCCAGCGGGCGTCCGCGATGAACGCCGCAGCGGGTGCCTTGCAACGCGGCGCACGCGCCGTCCGCATTGAAGCGAAGAATCGACCCGCGCCGGCTCGTGAATCGCCGCACCACCTCGGCGCTGGGGACTCCCGCGGCCCGGGCGATCATGAACACATCGTAGGGTGAGAGCGTAATAACCTTGTCGCGACAGCATCGTCCGCACGCGTTGCACTGATATGAGAATGGGCTTTGCCGATTCATCCCACCACGGGGCTTCACCAACAGACCAGGCGCCGGTCGGTGCGCGCTGCGCAGCCGCGCGCTGAAACGGACCGCTGTCGCGGCCGGGCCCGCCAGCAGAATGCACAAAGTCAGCGCGGCATGTCGCCTTTCAAATACATCGTCCCGGTCGGCTTTTCCGTGCCGTTGCCGGGCTCGAGCGTGACGGCAGATGCGAGGATCTCCTCCCCTTTGGGCGGCATGATGAGCGCGACCCTGGCAACGCCCGCGGCCGGAGCTTCGAACAGCCCGGCGCGGATCGGTCCGGACTGGCGACCAATCCACCACGCCTCGTAGATTTTGTCGGCCGGTGCGGGTGGGAGGCCCGATACCTGCATAAACGCGGTGTGACTGCTCGGACTGAGTGCCACCGTCCCGCTCGCGTTGGGCGCGGCAGCTAGTCCCGTCAGATGGACCACACGGGCATCGGGCGAAAATGCCGCCAGCGTCAGGTTCGAGGTGAGAGAGAGCTGCGTCTTCAGATCGGCAATCCGTGCAGACGCGCTTTCGAGGCCGTGCTGAAGCTCATCTATCCGTGCCCGCAGGGCAGCTACTTCAAAATTGGCGGTTCCGCGCGCCGCCTCGAGTCCGCGGTACAGGCTCAGAACGTTGAACCCGAGCGCGATCAAAGCAAGCGCGGCAATCCCGATCGCCGCGAACGAGACCATGTGCATTCGGTCGCGCGGACGCACCGCGCGATCCTCGGCCCGCATACCCGCGCGGATTCCCGCCGACGTCTCGTGTGCGCCGAGCCTGGCCTCGAGCAGTTGCCAGATGCGGTCGTTGCTTGAGCCCTCCCGGTCCGCGGTCAGCCCGAGAGCTCCCAAGGCCTCACGAAACGATGCGAGTTCACGCTCGCATTCCGGACAGCCCCCGGCCAGGTGCGTTGTCACGGCACGGTCCTCGTCGGCGTCGAGCCGTTCGAGCGCCCTCAGCGGCAGCAGGTCCTTGACCTCTTCGTGACTCATCTTGGGCTAATCGGCTCTCCCGGCCAAGCTATCGCGGAGTTTGATCAACGCCGTGCGCATGCGGGTCTTGACCGTCCCGAGCGGGAGCCCGGTTCGCTCCGCAATTTCCGCTTGCGACAGATCGGAAAAGTACGCGAGTTCAAGCACCTCACGCTCGCCCTCCTTGAGTTCCGCCAATATTCTGGACACCTGCTGCTTTCGTTCCGCGCTGAAAATCGCCTGGGACGGATCGTCATCGTGGCCAATCTCGCCGGGGTCTTCGACGGACCGCTCTCGCGTCTTGCGGGAACGCAGGCGATCGATTGCACGACTACGCGCCAGCATCATCAGCCACGCTCCGACCGAGCCGCGACTGCGATCGAATCGCGCGGCGTCCCGCCAGGCCTGCCATAACACGTCCGCCGCGACTTCCTCGGCATCGGCCCGGCTGGCCAATATTCGTTCCGCGACCACTGCGATCGCATTTCCATAACGCTGGTTGAAAGCGCGCAGCGCTTCTTGTCTGCCCGAAGCCATCGCAGCAACCAACTCGAGGTCGGTCATGCGACTTGCAGTCGTCTCAACCACATCGCCCCCGGGTTATATACGCTCGCCCTGCGGACGCGGATTGAAAATTTTACCGCTGGCGCGAGTCTGCTTGCCCGGCTGTACCGGGGTAGTCACGGGAAAAACCGCATTCTACTGTGGCCGCGCAGACCCACCGCCCGGCTCGGACTCTCGGCAGCCAGACATTCCGTGGCTCCGGCGCACAATCGCGCGTGTCTGAATCGTCTGATCGCCCGCCTCAGCCGAAGACTCCCGCGGCGGCCAGCCCGGTGATCCGTTCTTCGCCATAGCCCAGGATCTTCTCGAGTACGTACTGATTGTGCTCGCCGAGCGAAGGCCCCGCCCCCTGGAGGCGGGCTGGGGTGCGCGAGAGATGAGCGCGCGGACCTTCGACGATCGTTTTGCCTAGCGTCGAGTGATTTACCTCGACGAAATGCGCGCGATGGGCCATCTGCGGGTCGCGCGCGGCCTGGGCGCTGTTCTGCACCTGGTATGCCGGTACGCCCCGCGACTGCAGGTGCGCCTCCGCCGCTCCGGCTCCCATCGCGGTGGTCCAGCTCGATATCGCGGCGTCTATTTCGGCGGCGTTGTCGCGCCGTCCTCTGGCGGTGGCCAGACGCGGATCGCCCGCCAGGTCTCGGCGATTTATCACGGTACACAGTCCCCGCCATTGCGCATCGGTCTCGCACACGATCGCGATCCAGCGATCCTCGCCCGCCGCCGGATACACCCCGTGCGGCGCGTACTCGCGATCCGAGTTGCCGACCCGTCCCTGGATGCGTCCGTTGGCCGTGTAATCGAGAATCGCCGGGGCAAGGAAATGCAGCGAGGCTTCCGCCTGCGACTGGTCGATGTATTGACCCTGTCCGGTGCGCCGATGGTGATCGAGTGCGGCCAGAATCGCCATCGCGGTGAAGCGCGGCGATACATAGTCCGTATACGCACCGAATGGACCGGCGGGCGGCCGATCCGGCCATCCGGTGAGATTGTGGAATCCGGATATCGCGGCAGCCATATTGCCGAAGCCGGCGATGCGCGAAAGCGGCCCGTTCTGCCCCATCAGGCAGGTACTCAGCATGATGATGTCGGGCTTGAGTTTGCGCAGCGATTCGTAGTCGTAACCCCACGCGCGCATTGCCTTGGGCGAGAACGACTCGGTCACCACCTCCGCCCATTGCAGAAGATCGTGCACCACTTCGCGTGAGCGGGGGTTGCCCAAATCGAGCGAGATGCCGAACTTGCCGGCGTTGCAGTTGCCGAACAGCCCCGACGAGTCCGGGCCCGCGGTGTTGTCGTGAAACGGTTGCAGCGTGCGCGCCGTATCCACCCGGGTGGGCGACTCGATCCTGATGACCGTCGCGCCGTAGTCGGCGAGGATGCGCGTCGCGGCCGGACCCGCCATCACCCACATGAAGTCAAGGATTTGCACATCGGCCAGCGGGAGGGTTGGGGCCATCACACGATTCCTTTTTCGGCGAGACCGGCCAACTCGGCGGCGCTGAGCCCGAGCTCGCCGCAATAGACTTCGCGATTGTGCTCACCGACGGTCGGGGGCCGGTGACGATACGCGATCGGCGTGGCGCTGAACTTCGCAAACGGCCCGGGGTACCGGATGCTGCGACCCAACTCCGGGTGCTCGACCGACTGCCAGTACCCGCGTGACTCGAGCTGCGGGCTTTTCACAACTTCTTCAATCGTCGTGATCGGTGTCATCAGGAACCCGCGTTCCAGCGCGAATTGCAGCAACTCGGCCTTGGTGTGGCTGCGCGTGAAGCTCCTGACGATTTCGACGACGCGCTCGAATTCGCTTATCGGTTCAGCGCCACTGGCGAGCTGATCGCCAAACGCGATCCAGTCCTTGTCACGGGTCGCCTGGTCGCATAACCCGCGCTCGCAGATGTAGTGCATCAGTTTTCGAGTGAAGACTCCCAACGCGGTTCCGAACAGGAACGTCAGCGCGATGTATCCGTCCCGCGCCGGCCACACCAGGGGGATGTTCAGCTCGCCAATTTTGACTCCGCCGGACATGCGCCGAATCTCGACCGATCCGAGCGGCGCGGCGAGCACCCAGGACTGGGTCGCCATGGCGACCGATTCCTGGGCGGCCACGTCAACCCGCTGTCCGCGGCCCGAGCGCACCGACTCGTGATGCGCCGCCAGCGCGCCGACCGCCGCATCGGCGCTCGCATGCAGGTATGCCTGGGGCACGCTGAGACGTACCGGCGGCCGATCATCGTCGCCGGTGAGCATCAGTGGTCCACCGGCCGCCATGATTATCAGGTCGGCGTCGGCGTAGGTGGCCTTGGGACCATCCTGGCCGAACGCGCTAATCGAAACGTAGACCACCGCGGGATTGAGCGCGGCCAGGTCCTCGTACCCAAGCCCACGCGCTGCCATCTCGCCGGGATTGAACGATTCGATGAGAAAATCGGCGCTGTTCGCCATCCGCCTGAGCAGCGCGCGGCCCTCAGGGCGGTCGATGTCGAGCGTTACGCTGCGTTTGTTGCGGTTGTACGCCCACCAGTAGAGCGATCGATCCGGATGAGCCTCGTCGTTGAGGAACGGACCGAGCCGGCGGGCCGGTGCTCCGCCAGGCGGCTCTACCTTGATCACATCGGCGCCCAGATCGCCGAGGACCTGTCCGCACAGGAGCCCGCGCTCGGTGGTGAGATCGAGCACACGATACGGCGAAAGCATCTGCATTTAAGCCAACCGCTTCACCCTTACCACCACCGAAGGGCTGGCGGTCAAGCGCACCTGGCGGCTTCTTCGTTGAAGAGCAGCGCGGCCGCTCCGTGCCTCGAGGTGACGGCGAGAACAAACCGCGCAACGCGGGGACGCGGCGCCGCCGCCCGCCAGTGGCGGGGCTAGAGCTCGGGAGGATGCGAGGTCTGGCAGCCTATCCAGACTTCCCCGCCCTCGAAATATTCTTTCTTCCAGATCGGAACGGTCTCTTTCAGGCGATCGATCGCGAAGCGGCACGCGTCAAACGCGGCCCCGCGATGCGCGGCCGAAACTGCTATCGCGACCGAGGTCTCGCCGATTTCCACTGCCCCGATCCGGTGGGTGATCGCGATGCGCACGATGGGCCAGCGTTGCCCGGCTTCGCACGCCAGCTTGCGCATTTCGGAGAGCGCCATCGGCTCGTATCCTTCGTACTCGAGCCGGGTCACCTTGCGGCCCGCGTTGTCGCGGCGGGTGGTTCCGACGAAGGTCACGACTGCCCCGGCGGCAGGATTGCCAACCTCGCGCTCCAGCGCGGCGACCTCGATACGATCGCGAACAATCGCGATCGACCCGACCCAGGACGGCGCCGGGTCCTGCTTGGCGGGTGCGCCGCCACTCACCGGCGGGATGAAGGCCACTTCGTCATCGTCGCGCGGACGATAGTCGCCCTCGACATATTCCTGGTTGACCGCGAACCCCACCGAATCGCGATGGCCGGCGAGTGCTGGAAATTCGCCTTTCAGAGTCTTCCAGATTTCGGCGACCGTGGTTCCGTCGGGAAATTCGCGCTCCAGTTCCGCGGCGCGCGCACGTTCGCGCAGGGTGGCAAACAGCTTGAGGTGCAGTCGGTTCATTGGGCCAGCAGGTAGGCGATATGTCCGATTTGCGGCAAGATCAGTTTCTCCATCGCCAGCCGGCAGGCCTTGGTCGAGCCCGGCAGCGCAGCGATAAACCGGCCCTGCCGTACGCCGGCCACCGCCCGGCTGACCATCGCGGCGGCGCCAACCTGTTCGAACGAGAGCATCCGGAACAGTTCCCCGAAGCCTTCGATTTCCTTGTCCAGCAGCGAGCGAACCACGTCCGCCGTGGTGTCACGCCGGGTCAGTCCGGTACCGCCATTGACCACGATGGCATCCAGCGTCGGCAGATGCGCGATTATAGCGTGGGCGATTCTGGCCGGCGCGTCGGGAACGATCTCGTAGTACGTGACCTGGTGTCCCGCTCCTTCGAACAACTCCCGTACCGCCGCGCCGCTTAGGTCGTCGTCCGCGGTGCGCGTGTCGCTGGCGGTCAGAACGCCGACCTTCAGGTTGGCGCGCACCTGTTCCTTGTGTTGCTCGGCAGGCATGGTTTTTCAGGATTACATCATCCGCGCTTCCATTATAAGCTCCGCCCGCGATGCCGATGCGAGCGGCCGCCAAGTCTCTATGAAGCGATCGGCAGGACTCAGATATGCACTGGTGGCCGCGGCCATCATCGCGGTGCTGCTCGTGGGCCGTCGGCTGGGGGGCGAGCTAAGCTCGGCGCTCAACGCGATTTCCGCGCTGGGTCCCGCGGCGCCCCTAGCGTTCATTGCGATCTACGTCATCGCCTGCGTGCTCTTCATTCCCGGGTCGATTCTGACCATCGGCGCCGGCGTGATTTTCGGGGTGCTGTGGGGCTCAATCTACGTATCGGTCGCGTCGACCGCAGGAGCGACCGCTGCGTTTCTGGTCGGGCGCTACTTCGCGCGCGAGGCGGTCGCGCGCCGAATCGAAGGCAACGCTCGCTTTCGCTCCATCGACGACGCGGTGGCACGGGAAGGATGGAAAATGGTGCTCTTGACCCGTCTCTCCCCGGTGTTTCCGTTCAACTTGCTCAACTACGCTTATGGCCTTACCCGCGTCAGGCTCGCCGAGTACGTGGTCGCGTCATGGATCGGGATGATGCCCGCGACGGTCTTGTTCGTGTACATCGGCGCACTGAGTGGCGACCTCGCGCGGGCTGCGTCCGGCAGCGACGGCGCCTCCGCCAACTTGAGGTGGGTTCTCAACCTGGTCGGATTTGCGGCGACCGTGGCAGTTGCGGTCTATGCCACGAGGATCGGCGCCCGTGCACTAAAGGAGCGAGCCTGAAGGTGGCCTCGGATGCGCTCAAGATCGCGCCCCTTGACGTGCACAACCGGGCGCTGCTGGCGCAGGTGCATCCGCCCGGATGGCGCAACCCGAGGCCCGCAAATCGCTACAACCTGGTGGTGGTTGGCGCAGGTACGGCGGGCCTGGTCTGCGCGGTGGGAGCCGCCGGGCTCGGAGCAAAGGTCGCGATAGTCGAACGCGACTTCATGGGCGGAGATTGTCTCAACTTCGGGTGCGTGCCCTCCAAGGCGCTCATCCGATCAACCCGTGCCGTCGCGGAAGCGCGCAGCGCGGCGGTGCTGGGGGTTAAGGCACCGTCGGTAGGTATCGATTTCTCCGCCGCGATGGAACGGATGCGCCGAATCCGCGCGGAGCTGGCACCCAACGATTCGGCGGAGCGCCTGCGCGACCTGGGCGTGGATGTATTTATCGGTGAAGGACGCTTCACCTCCCGCGACCAGCTCGAGGTAGACGGCCAATCCCTGCGGTTTCGGCGCGCGGTCATCGCGACCGGTGCGCGCGCCGCGATGCTTCCCATTTCCGGGCTGAGCGAGGCCAACAGTCTTACCAACGAAACCATTTTTTCGTTGACCGAACTGCCTCGTCGCCTCGCGGTAATCGGTGCGGGGCCGATCGGCTGCGAGCTCGCGCAGGTCATGGGTCGTTTCGGCTCCCAGGTCACCCTCCTCGAAGTCGAGTCGCAGATACTTATCCGCGAAGATCGCGATGCGGCCGAGCGCGTCGAGCGAGCGCTTAAGCGCGACGGCATTACCATCACGACCGCGGCCAGGATTCTCGCGGTGGAAAAGCGCGGCACGGAGAAGGTGTTGCGCGTCGAGGTCGGTGGTGTCGAGCGGGAGATCAGCGTGGATGAGATTCTGCTGGGTGTTGGTCGCCTCCCCAACGTCGATGGACTGGGCCTGGAGGCCGCAGGCGTGCAATATGATCGCAGCGCGGGCGTCAAGGTAGATGACTGCCTGCGCACCACCAACGCCAGCATCTATGCGGCCGGCGATTGCGCGTCAGCCCTCAAGTTCACCCACCTTTCCGACGCGCACGCACGGATCGTGCTGCGCAACGCGCTCTTCCTGGGACGCGCTCGCGTCAGCGTGCTGACCGTCCCGTGGTGCACCTATACCGATCCCGAGATCGCGCACGTCGGCCTCTACGAAGCCGACGCCCTCAAGCACGGCATCAAGATCACGACCTACGTGCAGGAAATGGCCGAGGTCGATCGCGCCGTGCTGGATGGCGAAACCGAAGGCTTCCTGAAAGTGCACGTCAAGCAGGGAACCGATCAGATCGTTGGTGCGACGCTGGTCGCAAGGCACGCCGGCGAGCTGATCTCCGAGTTGACCACCGCGATGGTAGCCGGCGTCGGGTTGGGGAAGCTTGCGGAAGTAGTTCACCCATATCCAACCCAGGCGGAGGTAATCCGCAAGATCGCAAATCAATACAACCGCACGCGCCTGACCCCGTTTGCCGCGAAAATGTTCCGGCGCTGGTTCGCCTGGACGCGCTAGGCCCTCGAAATCCAGTCTTTTCGAGTGGTCTGGCTGGGGCGTTCAAACCTGGGTGCGTGGCAAGCAAGCAAAGCACACGCGGACCGCGCAGGTTGGTAGGCGAACAGCATCGGCATGGTGTGGTCGGTCGGCGGACTCGATAAGAGCTCGGGCGTTGGGATCCCGGCGGAACTCCGCGTTATCTGCGGACGCTTCCTGGTCTAGCGCAATCGCACGTTGAACGCCTGGCGGCCTTTCTCTCCCGAACGCACTTCGAACTGGACTTCGTTACCCTCGCGCAGGTCTTCGAAATACATCTTCGGCCCGAGGCGCGAGCGATGAAAGAACACCTCGTCGCCGCCGTCGTCCGGAATGATGAAGCCGAAACCCTTGTCCTTGACTACTTTCTTGATAGTGCCGAACACGCGATAGTTTCCCTCCGCAGTCGATGCTTCAATGCTTGAGCTTATGCCCTTGGCTTCGTATGTAAAGAGCGTCATGCACGCGTAACAAGCAGGATCCCGCCACGATGCTCAAAGCCGTCACGCTTAAGGAAATCGAAAAAATCTTCGAAGTTCTCGACGCGCTGGGAATCTCGCGCGAAGCGGTCATCATTCCGTTGCGCCCGGAGCATCCGGGCCGCGTGTCCCTGCTGAAAGATGGCAAGCTCGAAATTGTCGTCGAACGCGACGACGATTTCGCCAGCTGGGTCAAGACGCTGGAGAACCGGATTCGCGCGTTGATGGATTCGCAGGCGGAGGACTGAGTTCGATTAAGAGCGCGCCGTGATCGACCATTTGCCCCGGCGCCACCGCCACCCGCTTCACGACCGCCTCGCTCTCGGCCACCAGCGCGGTTTCCATCTTCATCGCTTCCAGGACCACCAGCGCCTGTCCCGTGACCACCGCGTCGCCTTCTTCGACCAGGACGCGCAGCACCTTGCCCGGCATCGGTGCGGTGATTTCCGCGGCGGCGAGTCCGCGCCCACGATGACGGCCGCCCTCTTCGCCGCGGAAGAAAGAGAACGTGCGCGGTCCGACCGCTACTAAAATAGTGTCGTTTCGCCGGGCGCTGGCGATGCGAAACCGGCGGCCGTCGATGGAGAGCGTCCCGCCCCCGGCGGCGAGCGCATCGAACTCGGCGGAAACTTCGCGTCCGTCGATACGCGCCCGAAGGTGGGTGCCCTCGCGCGCGAGTATTTCGACGTCCCGTTCCCCGCGTTCTTCGGCCGCGCGCAGCTTCACTGCCGTCTCCACAGCTCGAACCCGCCGAGCTCCGTCCATGGCGATCGAGTCGATGCGGTGCGGCCGCCGTTTTCTGCGCCACGCGCCGGTGCCTGAGTGGCGAGTGCAGCGGCGATAAGCGCGGCGTCGCTTTCCGCCCGGTCGTGGTGCGGCGGATCGGAAAAGAGCTCGTCTATGAAGCGGGTCGACAGATCGGCACGCGCAAATCGTTCGCTGGCCACCGCGTCGCGCAGGAAGCCCGCCGTATTGGTAACCCCCAGGATCGCGAACTCATCGAACGCCGCCAGCATTCTTCCCCGCGCCTGCTCGCGATCGGCGCCCGAGCAGATCAGTTTGCCCAGCAGTCCATCGTAAAACGCGCCGATCTCCGCTCCCGCCACCAGGTGGGTGTCAAAACGTACGCCGGGACCCGCGGGAAGGCGCAGATCCACCACGGCGCCGGTCGCGGGGCGGAAACCCTGCCGTGCATCTTCGGCATAAACCCGGCACTCGATCGCACACCCCCGTGGCGCGCCGGGAGCCCAAACCTTCTGTCCCATCGCGATTTTGAGCTGCTCCGCGACCAGATCGCAGCCGAAACGGATCTCGGTGATCGGATGTTCGACCTGCAGCCGGGTATTCACTTCCAGGAAATAGAACTGCTCGCCATCGACCAGAAACTCCACGGTGCCGGCGTTGACATATTGTGCGGCCCGCGCCAGCCGCAGCGCCGCGTCGATCATGGCCGCGCGGGTGGACTCGGAGAGGCCCGGCGCCGGCGATTCCTCGATGACCTTCTGATGACGCCGCTGAATCGAACATTCGCGCTCGCCCAGCGCGACCAGGTTGCCGTGCCGGTCGCCGAGAATCTGCACCTCGATGTGACGCGGTCGCGCCAGGTAGCGCTCCAGAAACACGCGTCCGTCGCCGAACGCCGCACCCGCTTCGCGCGAGGCAGCCTTAAGCGCCGCGTCGAGGTCTTCCACCGACTCGACCACTCGCATCCCGCGCCCGCCGCCGCCGGCGGCTGCTTTCACCAGGATCGGAAGACCGATTCGTGCGGCAAAATCGCGTGCGGCGGATGGCTCGATGGCTTCCACGCCGGGGACGACCGGTACCCTGGCCGCGGCCGCGAGCTTGCGCGCCGCGATCTTGTCGCCGAGTTGAGCCAGGACCTGCCCGGGGGGCCCGACGAAAATGATCCCGGCCTCCTCGGCGGCCCGCGCGAACTCGGCGCGCTCCGAGAGAAAACCGTAGCCCGGATGGACCGCGTCCGCGCCACTATCGCGCGCAGCCCCTATGATGGCGTCGATATTCAGGTAGCTCTTGGCCGCCTCCGCGGCGCCAATCAGGCGCGATTCGTCGGCCGCGGCCACGTGGGCGCTGCGCGCATCAGCCTCGGAATACACCGCCACGGTCCGGATGCCCATCACCCGCGCGCTGCGGATGATCCGGAGGGCAATCTCTCCGCGATTTGCGATCAAGAGCTTGCGAATTTGCCGTTCAGGCATCGTCTCAAACTAACCTCTGACTGCCGCGCTGAAAAGCCGTTGATCGTTATCCAGCCGTGGATCTACTTCTATTGGGACGATCGTGTTTTCGGTCGGGGCCGCGCAGCTTCGGCAGACGCGGCCGCGGTGTTTGGAGAAAACCATCCCGGAGCACAGCACATGATTCGCTATTTCGAGGATTTCTCGCCCGGCCAGCAGTTCAAACACTGGCCCGGCCGCACCATCACCGATTTTGACAACACCTGGTTCACGCTCATGACCATGAACACCAACCCGCTACACTTCGATGCCGCCTATGCTGCCAAGACCCAGCACGGGCGCTGCCTGGTCAATGGCCTGCTGGTGCTTGCCACGGTCGTGGGTATGAGCGTCAAGGATGTCAGTGAGAACGCGATCGCCAACCTCGAATATGAGTCTGTTCGCCATTCCGCGCCGACCTTCGGCGGCGATACGCTTTATGCCGAGACCACGGTGCTGGAGACCACGCCGTCCAAGAGCAAAGACGACCGCGGCATCATTTATGTTGAAACGCGGGGTTTTAACCAGGACGGCGACCAGGTGATGATCCTGCGACGGAGGATACTCCAGCCGCGCCGCCCTGTCTGAACCAGATGGAACATCTGTACTTCGTCGTTCACACCCATTGGGACCGGGAGTGGTACCAGCCCTTCCAGCAGATGCGCGCGCGGCTGGTCACGATGGCGGATCGAATGATTGCGCTGGTCGAGTCCGGCGAGGTGCCCTCTTTCCATTTCGACGGACAGACGGTCGTGCTCGACGACTACCTCGAGGTCCGCCCCGAAATGGCGCGGCGTCTCAAGGCCTTGATTCGCGCCGGTAAAATCCAGGTCGGCCCCTGGTACGTGCTGGCCGACAGCTTTCTGGTCAGCGGCGAGTCGCTGATCCGCAATCTCGAAATCGGGCGCGCGGCGGCGCGCAAGTTCGGCGGCCCGCTTGAGCTAGGCTACCTGCCGGACCAGTTCGGCCACTGCGCGCAGCTTCCGCAAATTCTCGCTGGATTCGGGTTTCGCACCGCCGTGCTGTGGCGCGGGGTCGATGCCTCGGTGGCGCGCAACCGCTTTGTCTGGGAAGCGCCCGATGGGTCATCGGTGCTGACCGCGTACCTCCCGTACGGCTATTCAAACGGCGCGAATTTGCCCCTGGAATCGGTGGAGAGTTTCCTCGCGCGTGCAAGGGTGATCGCGCAACGAGAAGGTGGATTCGCCGTCGACGCGCCGATCCTGGTGATGAACGGGACCGACCATGCCGAGCCCGACGCCCGCTTGATGGCGCGCATTCGCGAGGCGCGCGAAAGCAGCGCGATGAGCTTTGAGGTTGGTCCGCTGGAACCATTCGTGAATCGTCTGGCAGGGTTGTCCCGCGACGGAATCGCAACCCATCGCGGCGAGTTGCGCTCTCCCTACCGCGCACATCTGCTGCCTGGAGTGACCTCGGCTCGCACCTGGATCAAGCAGCGCGATTTTCAGAATTGCTATCTGCTGGAACGGTTGGCCGACCCTCTGGCCGCGCTCGCCAATGCCCGGGGCGCGGGCGGCGGTCTCGGTACGTGGCTGGAGATGGCATGGCGCACCGTGCTGCAGAACCATCCGCACGACTCGATCTGTGGATGCTCGGTCGATCAGGTACATCAAGACATGAGCTACCGCTTCGACCAGGCCGCGATGCTCGCGGAGAACGTTGTGCGGCGCGCGTCCGAAGCGATCTTGGAGAACGCCCCAAACGGCGAGACCGTGCTGGCGGTCTTCAACCCCTCGTTCTCGCCAAGCGCCCTGGTCTCCGGGGAGGTTGAGCTTGCCGATCCGAGCGCGCGCTATTCGGTCGAAGTGCCGTCAGGGCGGCGGGTTGCGGTCGCGGTGGACGTCGCTCGTGCCGAGCGATCGTTTGAAGTTGAGATGGCGGCTGCGGACTTAAAGCCGTTGGTGGAGGCGCTGAGCCACCCAAGCTTGTTGGGCCGCACGATCAATCGCTACGCCCTGCGCACTGCGGGCGGTCGCGTCGAACTTGATTTGTGGCTGAGCCGGGCCGCGCTGAGCGAGCTCGATCTCGAAGAATTTCGCGAGCGGATTCGAAATGATGTGTCGGAGGGCGGGAAAGTTCTGATTCGCGCAACCAACGCCCCGCGTTGCACCATTTCGTTTCCGGCACATGGCCTCACGCCGGCCGGGTTTTCGTCTGTTCGTCTGCTCCGCGAAAATTCCGCGCCTGCCGAACCTGCAGCGGAACGCGATTCGATCGAGAATGAGTTCCTGCGGGTCCGGAGCGGTGCGCGCGGTTTCAAAATCGAAGATCGGCGCACCGGCAGCGAATTCGAACTGTATTTCGAAGACGACGGCGACCGCGGCGACGAATACAACTTCGATCCGATTCCCGGTGCGGCCGCGATCTGCGAGCCGGTCACCGTTACCCAGCCGCTCATCGAGCGGAGCCCGCCTCGCCAACGCATGCGCATCAATCTGGAATACCGGATTCCCTGCGCGATAGATGACAACCGCCACCAGCGTCAGACGCAAACCGAGCGGTTGCAGATCGAACTGATCGCGACCCTCCATGCGGGGCTCGATCGAATCGATTTCAATGCCCGGGTCGTGAATCGTGCGCGAGACCATCGCCTGCGGGTTGCGCTCAAGACTCCCATCGTGGCAACCAAAGCGCTGCACGACACGAGCTTTGGCGTGGTGGAGCGTCCGCTGGCTTCGTCCGAACCGCAGGGAACCGAAGACATCTGCCCCGCGGTACCGCATCGCACCTGGAGCGCCGTGGAAGGGAGCAGCGTTGCCGCGGCGATTCTTTCGCGCGGATTGTATGAGGTCGAGGCGCGTCCCGATAAAGACGGCGCGACCCTGCTCCTGACCCTGCTGCGTTGTGTCGGATGGTTGTCACGGTCGGATCTGGCAACTCGCCGGGGAGGGGCAGGGCCGGAGCTGGAGACCCCGGCCGCACAGGAAGTGGGCGCGCATCAATTCGAATTCGCAGTGGCGCTTTACCGCGGCAGCTATCTCGACGCCGCACTCGTGCAGCGCGCAGCGGCGTATTCCTATCCGCCGCGTGTCTTTGCGGCGAACACGCCGCCCGGGGATGAATTGAGCCTGGCGCGATGCGACAACCCGCGCATCGCGTTCTCGACCGCAAGACCGACCGCTCGCGCCGCCAGGTACCGGGTGCGCGCCTACAGCGCGTCGCCGAAGCCGGAGCGTGCACAATTCACTTTTGGCGTGGGGGCAAAGGCGCGAATAGTTAATCTCGTGGGACGCAAGGTGACCAGAACGGGAGTGCGAAGAACCCGCCGCGGCAGTCTTGAGCTGGAGCTTCGCCCGTTCGAGATAGTGACCTTCGAGGTAACCCCGCAGAGAAGTCGCCGACAAACGCAGGAGAGCTTGCACTGCCGTGGCCGCTGAGCAATTTTCGGGCTCCTCGGTGCCGCTACTCCGCGAGCTGCATCCAAGGTCAGGGACCAGTCGAACCTTGAGACCCGGTCGGGGTCGCAGTCGGGGTACTCACCGCACAGCCCTGCCGCTCTTGCTATTGCCCGCAACTATCAGCACTTCCGGGCCCTTGTAATATCGCGCGATCGCCACGCCCTGGAAACTCCATCCAGTTCCCGGATCGAACCAGGCATTCAACTTCGGCACCCAGGGCTCGATGAACACATCGAACCAGCCAAAGTGCGGCTTCACCTCCACCTGCACCGCGTCGGTCGGCGACCAGGGCCATCCACTGGCTTGCGATGCGACGGTGACGGTGACCGCGTAGATCCCCGGCTTGGAAGTGCAGTTGAACACATTCAACGAACAATTCCCCTCGCCGCCGCTTTGGAGGAAGCGCTGAATGGGGACCAGCACGCTGGCACCTGCCCAGGTGTCGGACGGAAAATCGAGCGTCTGCGCCGGCTCGGGATTCGCGCCGGCCTGCGTGCAACTCGCGTATGCCGTGGTCAGGTCGGCGTGCGCAGCACGGGTCAGGGTTCCCGCGGCCGAGTAAAAGGTACGATCGAATTTTTCCAGGCTAGGGAGCGTGCCCGAGAAGCCGGGTGAGAGCGTCGCAGTCTCGACGTCGTATTCCCCGCTGTCGTAGCGGCTCTCCCCACTCAGCACGATGGCGTCTTTCTCGCGATCTATCGTGTAGCGCCCGTGGCCCAGCACGCTGCGTCCGTCGCGGCTCATGATCGTATAGTCAATCGGGCCGCCATCGAGCAGGCTGGCTGCGCGCGCCGAGCCGCACAGTGCAAGCGCGAGCAGCACGGCAAGCGCGCTCGTAAACGGGCTCCCTCGCGGATCAACCAGATGTGGCAAGGCGGCCATGGTTCCTGCTCCGGGATCGGCTTGCTCTCGCGCAACCGATCTGAAAAGTTTGGGCGCGGTTACGGAAAATTTTCCGCGTGAACCAGCCTCGACACAACCCCGCATCTGGCCCTGCCGACTATCCGCTGGCCGAGCGCGAGCGCGGCTATTTGTGGCTGCTGCTAGGACTCCTGATGTCGGTGACGGTTTTCGAAGGTTACGACGTCACGATCTTCCACCTGTGTACTCCGGACATTGCGCGCACCTTTCATCTTGATGATGCCGCGGTGGGACGGATGGCTTCGCTGGTCCGCGTCGGCGGAATGGCGGCATTCTTCCTGGTCATGTACTCCGACCGCGTCGGGCGCAAGCCGGTGGTGTCCGCCACGGTCCTGTTGTACACCCTTTTCACCCTGTTCACCGCGCTCTCGCAGGGGCTGGGGACTTTCACGCTGTTTCAGAGTTGCGCGCAGCTTTTCTTATCGGCCGAGTTCGGTATCGCGATCATCATGATCAGCGAAGAGTTTCCCGCCAGCTCGCGCGGTACCGGCGTCGCGGTGCTGAACGGGGTCGGCCTGCTGGGAGTAGTCGCGGGGGGCGTGCTTTACGCACTGGTGGTCGACTCGCGATGGGGTTGGCGCGGGATGTACTTCATCGGGATCATTCCGCTGCTGCTGGTCGCATTCCTGCGGCGCAACCTGCGCGAGACCGCCAGGTTCGAAGCGCTGCAGCAAGAGCGCAAACGTACCGGGATTGACAGTACCGGAATACTCGCAGTGCTGCGGCACGCGGTCGAGCCGTTGCGGGGTCCCTATCGCGGTCGAATCCTGTTGGTCGCGCTGCTGTGGAACAGCGTCGGCCTGGTCGGAGCGCCCGCGGTCACCTTCTTCACCCTGTACGCAAAGCGCGACCATCACTGGACCTCGGCTCAGATCAGTCAGGCGGTCGTGCTCGCTTATCTGATCGGGACCCTGGGTCATCTGCTCGCCGGCTGGTCGCTGGATCGGGTTGGCCGCAAGCTGACCACCAGTCTCGCATACCTGGTGGGCGCGGTGGCGATTCTCGCGCTGTTCAAGACCGGGACGCACGCGGCGATGCTCATCTCGATGGTGATCACAGTTTTTGCGTTCCAGGGGGCGCGCACCGCCACCGCGACCTATTCTTCGGAATTGTTCCCGACCGAAATCCGCGCCACCTCCTACAGCCTCACCGTGCAACTGCTCGGGCAGGTAAGCGGCCTGCTCACCCCCCTCACGGTGGGCGCACTATCGCGGCACCTCGGAGGTCTGGGTAACGCGGTGGCGGCGGTTTCGATTGGTCCGGTGATAGGTGCTGCGTTGGTGTGGCGGTTCGCGCCCGAGACGCGTGGGCGCACCCTTGAAGAACTCGAGGCGAGCGCGGCGGCAGACTAAACGCGATGCTGGATAAGATCCTGGGCGAAAATCCCGACGTCCGGCGGCTTCAATCCTCGACCGCAAGCGCGCTCGCTCAGGTAGGTATCAGCGCCAACCTCGCGACTGCCGCTGCTCTCGCGGCAGGCATCGGCGCGGGCATCGCCTTCGCCGCAAAATCAGCAGGCTGGGGAATCTTGCTGCTCGCAATCAGCGCCGTCCTGGACGCACTCGATGGCACGCTGGCGCGCGAGCGCGGGCAACCGACCTTGCTGGGCGGTATTTCCGACCTGGTAGCTGATCGGGTGGTGGAAAGCGCCGTCATCATCGGCATCGCCTGGCCCTATCCCGCCCTCTACTTGTCCGCGCTGATCCTGGTCGCAAGCTGGTACGTGAACATCACGGTGTTCCTCGCCGTGGGTGCGGCGCTCGAGCGGCGCGGGCCCAAGCTCATCGACTACCCGCCTGGAATCCTGGAACGCACCGAAGCGTTGATATTTTTCGTGATGCTCGGAGCGATCCAATCGGTGCCGTTCCTCCACCCACTCGGCCCGCTGCTCTGCTATGCGATGGTGGCGCTGGAAGTCGCCACCGCAGCACAAAGGTTCCGGTTCGGTTGGCGGATGCTGAAGCGAGAGGCATCGTAGTTCCATTCTCGCGTGTCGGTGCACCTCTGCACGAGCCGCGCCGCTCCTTTCTCCAACCCGGAAGATTTTCGGGAAGCACTAACTTCGCAGAAGAGCGGCTAGTTTTTCCATCTCGTCCACGCCCATGTCCGACACGATCCAATAGTTCATCCCGGCGTGACTAAAATGCTCGAGGTTATAGCCGTTGCGGGTCAACCGCGTTGGCCCGCGCTCGGAGCCATCCGATGGCCAGACGAAAACGTTGATGAGGTGTGGTCCATGCTGGTACACGAGCGCCGCCACCGGACGATCATCGAGGTAGTCAACCCGCCCGCCGACCAGCTTGAAGGTCCTGGCTTGAAAGTCCGTGACCGGCGGCGTGAAATCGATCTTGCCCTCGAACCATGGTTTCACGGTGTGGCGATCGCTCGAGGCAACGTCGGTGAGATGATCGACCTGGGTCGAGCGCACGTGGGCGGCCACCACCTCTCGGACCAGAAAGTCGCCCTGGTCGATTCGGAACATTCGCGGTATGAGCAGGAACGCCAGCAACGCGGCGATCGCAGCCGGAATTGCGATTGCGCTGGAGCGCGGCAGCCACCGGACGGCGCGAGCTGCCCGCGCCCGGTCCACCACCGGCGAACTCCCGAGCGCATCGACAATCCGCCGGCGCAGCGCTTGCGGCGCACGAACGCGCGCGCCCTCGCTCAGCGCCTTCTTGAGCGCGCGAATCGATTCCACTTCGCGTGCGCAGCGTTCGCATTCGCTTAAATGCCGGGTGAGCTCGCGATCGGTGGCGACGTCGAGCTCGCGATCAACGTGGGCATCGAGCAACCGGCGTGCGTCTTCGCAGGTCATGGTTGCCCTCCGCTGCAAGACAGCTTGTGCAACGCCTGTTTGAGGCGCCCGCGCGCACGCGCCAGCCGGGACATGACGGTGCCGATTGGAAGGTCTGCGACTTCGGCGATCTCCTTATAGGAGAGCCCTTCCAGATCGCGCAGCACCACGATCTCGCGAAACTCGGTGGGCAATTCTTCCATCGCCTTGCGCAGCGCTCGCGAATCCGCCCTGCGAATCAGCTCGATATCTACCGGCACCGCCTCATCCGGATGTTGTTCCTCCTCGAAAGGCACGGGCGAATCGGCGCTGCGGTTGCGGCTAAGCCAGGTATAGGCCGTGTTGCGCACGATGGTGAGGAGCCACGCGCGCGGGTCGCCCCCGCGAAACGTCCCGTAGAAACGTAGCGCGCGCAGATACGCTTCCTGGACGACGTCCTGAGCGTCGACCTCGTTTTTCAGCACCCATCGCGCCAGGTTGTACGCGGCATCCAGGTAGGGCAGAAAAGTGCGCTGAAAATCGTCGCGATTTTCTGGTCCGCTCAAGTGCTTCCCGCGCGCGCCGGGCGTCGGCGCCGAGTCGTTGCCTGCGGGCACCAGCCGCAAGCCTGGCTTGACGACGGTCCTCATCCGGGAGAGGACCGTCGGCGGCGCGATTTTATTCCCTGCGAGCTGCAAGACTCAATTGCAATAGTCGGTCACTGAACTACGGTCACAGTCATCTTCATGTTGCCGTGGCCAAGACCGCAGTAGTGGTCGCAAATCACCGCATATTCGCCCGTGGCATCGGGTGTGATGGCGACGTCGGTGAACTGCCCAGGCTCGATGTCGGCGTCGATGCCCAGTGGTTTTACGAAGAATCCATGCGAACGATCTTCAGTACTTAGCCGGAGTACGACCGGCGCACCTTTTTTCAAGGTGATTTTGCCCGGCGAGAACTCGAACTTCTTCGCCTTGATTTCGATAACCTGCGGCTGCTCGGCTGCCAGCACCCGCCGAGTCGACCACCCGCCTCCCGAGCCACTAATCAATGCGGCCCCGACCAGCGTGAATGCGAGCGCGATTGTTCTGCGTTTGTTTTGCGAGTTCATTCGTCGACCGAGTCTCCCTTTCCATGCTTGAGGATTTGATCCATCCCGACGGTGCCGGAGTATTGGTTCATCGAGAGCTCCACGTCCTCGACGCGCAGCTCGCGACCGCCCGCGTCGCCCGTGACGCGGCGCAGACCCAGATTCTGGAAGGGATGGTCCTGGTCGAATGGCGCGGGCCGCTTGGCCCCGGTGGTCTGCGGGTCGGGAAACGCGAAGATCAACGAGCGTGCGGCGTACATCTTGGTGGTACCGCGCTGATGAAAGTTCTCACGATGGATATGCCCGTAGAGAATCGTCACGTTCTCGTACCCCGCCAGTGCGTTGAGCACCTGGTTGCCGTCGCTGGTGAACCACTCCCATTCCGGCTTGAGGTCGAAAAGCGGACGGTGCGTGTACACGATGATGGGAGCGCTGCTCGGAAAGCGCGCCAGGTCGGCTTTCATCCAGGCCAGCTGCGCGGGCCCGACCGCGGGCTTCCCGCTGGAAACGTTGTCGAGTGCGACGAAATGCACGCCGCGATGGTCGAATGAGTAGTAGGTCGGTCCCATGAATTCGCGGAACATCACTCCGCCATCCAGCGCGGCGTCGTTTTCGCCGGGGACCACCTTGATCTGCGCGCCGCCGATCCGTCCGGCGATTTCCTTGAAGAGCCGGTACCGCTTGGCGTGCTCGTCGGGCGAGTCGGCATCGTGAGTCAGATCACCCGTGACGATGACCAGCTCGGGCCTCCGCCTAAGCCGGTTGATGGTGGCGACCGCATTTTCAAAAGCCCGGGTGCCGAGTGGATCCGGCGGGCCGTTGAACCCGACGTGCGTGTCGCTCAGTTGAATGAATGAAAACGCGCCGGGCGCTTCGCCGTTGAGCTCGTTGAGGGTTCGGGTCAGAATCGCGCCACCTGCCCCGTGCGCGAGCGGGGCGAAGGCGCTGTACAGCGCGCCGATCGATAGCGAAGTCCCCGCAATACGCAGGAACGAGCGGCGATCCAGTGGGTTTTGCATCGTGCCACCTCCGGAACGCGCGCCAGCAACGCGCGTTCACATAGATGACCCGCACGCAATGAAAATATTCCCGCCTAATTCCTGCGCATTTATCGGGCACGGCAGGGCCGGGAATGGGAGCAGCGCAACGGCGAAGACTTGGTCCCCGCGACGGCGCGGGCAGGAAGTCGAAAATCGTCTTTCTGAACTTGCCCGACCGGCAGCTGGCGTGGGGAACGCCCAGGCCGACTCGGCTTAACTTCGGGTTCGGAAACCAGCCGGGAAAACTAGGATTTCGCCGGCTGGAAGAGTTTCATCAGCTGCTCCTGGGTAGCCGGCGGGTGGGCTGCCGTCGCCAGCGTGTCCGCGACGTGCGCCGCGGATTTCATTCCCACCAGCGCGACGTTGATTCCCGGCGTCGAGCGGACAAATTGAATCGAACGCTGAGCATCGGAGCCGAACCTGTCAAACGCCTCCCGCAAAATCGGCGGCAGCCCCTTCGCCAGGCGGCCCTGCAATAGCGATGCGCTGGCGCAAACTCCGATTCCCATGGCGCTGGCGACCGCCAGGGTGGTTCCGCGCTGTTGGTTGACGGGTTGATTGGCCAGCGTCACCGCCTCCGGCATCGCGAGATTGTAGGGGAGCTGCAGTGCCCGAAAATGATGGTGCTCGCCGCCCACCTCGCCCGCGACTCGCCACAATTCGTCGAGCGAGAGCCAGGCGCGCTCGGTGGCGGCCACGCGGTAGCCGTTCCAGGTCGCTGTGCCGTAAACCCCGATTTTGCCATCCGCAGCCGCGCGCTCGAGCATTTCGAAGGCCTCGCGGATCCGACTTAAGAATTCCGCGCGCGGCACCGCGTTGAGCTGGGTTTCGGGATTGTGCAGGTAGTAGATGTCGATGGTTTCAAGCCCGAGATTCGCGCGCGACAGCTCTAGCATCGCTGTGAGCCACCTGGGCGTCATGCAATGCGAGCCCTCGACCATGTCGTTGGGTCCCACGATTCCGCTTCGCACGAACTGTTGTTCAAACCAGGCGCGTGGATTGGGCGGAACTTCTCCATCAAACGTGATGTAACCGCCCTTGGTTGCAACGATCACTTCTTCGCGGCGTAGCTCGCCGCGGTTGACCAGGTCCGCGATAGCCCTGCCTATGGTCCGTTCACCGCGCTGAAAACGATAGTTCACCGCGGTGTCGACCAGGTTTATCCCGCCGCGCAGGGCGGCTGCGATGGCGCCCTCGTACTCGCGGTCGGTTTCCTCATCCGGCTCTCCCAGGTAGGTGCCGATACCGATGGACGAAACGTCCAGACCGATCATCGGGCGAAAATTTCCCGGCAACCGGGGAAATCGCGATGCGTACGCGCGGGTGCCTTCTGCCGTGGCTCGGCCTTTCAGCATGGTTTCCTCCGGGGCCGCGGCGGCCGAGGTCCGGCGCGCTCAAGACCCGATGCGCCGTGGACTGATGTTGGGTTCGTACAGAACCTGGATGACATTGCCGTCGGGGTCGCGGATATAGAATGAAACCGACCCGTCGCGATGGCGTTTCAGCGGATGCACGATATCCAGCCGTTCAGCCTGCGCCCACTCCCAGGCGGACTCGAGGTCTGCGATCGTCGAGGAGATGAAACCCAGGTGATCGAGACGCTGCGCCGATGGGTCGCCGCCCGCGCCGCGATGCAATGCCAGGTTGTCGCAGCCCGAACTCAGATACACGTTTTCGGGATCCGGTTGCCAGACAATCTTCATGCCGAACACGTGCTGGTAAAATGCGCTGGCCCGATCGACATCGCTAACCGTCAGCGCCAGATGGCGCAGGCCGCTGTGCCGGATCACCGCTGACCCTCGTGCTTGCGATACCCGACCACCGCCCAAATCGGATCGGATGGAGGGTCGGTGGGCGCACTCATGTCGATGACCTCCATATTCTCAAAGTTGCGTGACTCCTGAAAGTAGCGCGATACCAGCCGCACGCGATCGAATTCGCCCAGCGAATGCCAAATCGCGACCGCCTTGGTCGGAAACATCCGGTTGGAAAACGAAACGATAAATGGCGCGCCGGGCTTGAGAACCTTGCCCACCCCACGAAATATCTCGACCGGGCGCGTCATGTACTGGATGGAAACCGTCACTACGGCGCCGTCAAACTCGGAGTCGGCGAATGGAAGCAGCGGATTTTGATTGAGATTGTGTATGACAATCTCGGTCAGCGCAGGATTATCCTCCATTTCGGGCCGATTCATCCCGAGGCCCACCAACCGCGCAGGCCGCACCTGGTCCGGTACGTGCGAGCGCCAGCTGCTCATCAGATCGAGAATTGCGCCGCCCTGGGGCAGAAGCCGCGCAAAGATTTGTCCGACCTTTCTGATGGCACCGTCGTCGATATGCACGACGCGCCGCGGCTGGCTATAGAACAGCTCATCGTCAGTTTCATCGATCCGCCGAAAGAATTCCGCAGGGAAAGTGTCAGCCATTGAGGGAGTCCTCGGCCAGCCTCAGACGCGAAGTTGAAAGTCCTTTATTATCAGCATCTTAGGACAATTTTCCGGCGAATCCGGAGTTCTCGTTGACATGATTCGGACACCCTGTCTAGATTAAAACACTTTTACAAAGGCGCCTGCTCCGGCTTGGGTCTGGTCGCCGCCAAGCGTCCGAAACCCGATGGTCCGACGCGACAAAACCAACTACGTGATCCAGTCTGTCGCCCACGCCCTGGACGTGCTGGAACAGTTTTTTGGTGACGTCGACGAACTGGGCGTCACCGAGTTATCCAAGCGGCTCAAGCTGCACAAAAATAACGTCTTTCGCCTGCTGGCGACGTTGGAAGCCCGCAGTTATATCGAACAAAACAAAGCAACCGAAAACTATCGACTCGGAATCAAATGCCTGCTGCTCGGTCGCCGTTATATCCATCATATGGGGTTGGTGCGCCAGGCTCGTCCCATCCTCTCAGATCTCGCACGAAAATGCCGCGAAAGCGCGTATGTCGCAATCCTGCGCCGTGACGGGGTGGTTCCGCTCGAAGCGGCCGAACCGGAGGATCGCGCGGTGCGCATCATGCCCCCCGTGGGACTGACGCTCCCGCTGCACTGCACGGCAGCCGGCAAGGTCCATCTCGCGTTCGATCCCGAAGAGCAGCTGCGCTCAACGCTTCCCGAACACCAGAAGCGTTTCACCGATCGCACGATCGTGGACCGCACTCAACTGGTCGACCAATTGCAAGCGGTCGCCCGTGACGGCTACGCGATCGATACCGGAGAATTTGTCGAGGAAGTCAATTCCGTCGCGGTGCCCATTCGCGACTACACGCGCCTGGTGGTTGGATCGCTTGCCATCGCGGGACCTGCCTACCGGCTCGCGTCCGAGCGCATAAGCACGGAACTCATTCCTGCGCTGCTGGAAGCGGGCGGCGACGTCTCACGTCGCCTGGGCTTCAACGAGTAAGAAAAATCACAGGTCCCGCAGCTGCGACGATTTCCACGGATTGGCAGACCCCCACGAGCCTGACTACCAAAATCTGCTTAATCCGCGGAGTTCCGCTCATCGCTAGAAGTTTGACTGAAATAAAGGCCGCTGTTAGTTTCGTTGCGTTTATCGCTCCCCTCCCGAGCATTCGTGCGATTCTCATAGCCGCATGACCATATGCGTGGAGTAATACTACCGTGAAAATCCTGGTCCCCATCAAACGCGTGCCCGACCCGGCAACCACCATCCGCGTGCTGCCCGATGGTTCCGGAATCGCAACCGACAACGTCAAGTGGGTCATCAACCCCTTCGACGAGATAGCCATCGAAGAAGCGCTCCGCATCAAGGAGAAGCAGTCGGGCGAGGTGGTGCTGGTTACGGTCGGTCAAACCGCCTGGCAGGAGCAGCTTCGTACCGGGCTTGCGATGGGCGCCGACCGCGCGATTCTGGTCAAGAACGACGGCGCGCTGGATTCGCTCGCGATCGCGCGAATTCTGGCCAAGGTAGTTAGCGACGAAAAACCGGAACTGGTGTTGCTCGGCAAGCAGGCGATTGATGACGACTCCAACCAGGTCGGCCAGATGCTGGCCGAGATGCTGGGATGGCCGCAGGCAACTTTCGCCTCCAAAGTGGAGTTCGCAGACCAGAAGGTCACGGTCACGCGCGAAGTCGATGGCGGCCTGGAAACAATCTCGTTCAACCTCCCCGCCGTCATTACCACCGATCTGCGTCTCAACGAACCGCGCTACGCGTCGCTCCCGGGAATCATGAAGGCGCGCAAAAAAGAACTGAAGGAACTTCCTGCCGAGAGTCTCGGTGTCGACCTTGCAGCGAAGCTCAAGGTGAAGACGCTGGCGGCGCCACCAAAACGGCAGGCCGGAAAGAAAGTGGGCTCGGTGCAGGAATTGGTGCAGGTCCTGCATACCGAGGCCAAGGTGATCTGAGGATAGCGACGAGTTTTTCAACGTCCGCAGGCGACCGCCAGCGCGGCGCACAGCGGGCAGCGGAGTGAACCAATGGGTGACGTGCTTATTTTCGCTGAACATCAGGGGAGTCATTTCCCCAAGACCACATTGACTGCCGTGCACGCAGGTCTCGAACTGGCGGGCAAGCGCGGCGGACAGGCGATCGCCGTGGTTGCCGGCGACGCGCCGGAAGGTCTGGCAGCCGAAATTGCCAAGTACGGCGTTGCCAAGGCAATCGCACTGACCCACGCGAATCTGAAAAATTACCTCGCCGATGCGCATGCGGCCGCGCTCACCGCTCTGATCAAGCAAACCGGTGCGGAATTCCTGCTCGCGACCGCGACCGCGATAGGCAAGGACCTGCTACCCCGACTCGCGGCGCGTCTCAACGCGCCGATGGCTTCGGAAATCACCGCGATCAACGACGATGGCACCTACGTGCGCCCGATGTACGCGGGTAACGCGATGGCCACCATCGAGCTGGACGGCCCGGTTAAGGTCATCACGGTTCGTGGCACTGCCTTCGATGCGGCCAAGCCGGGCTCGGACCCGGCCCCGGTCGAGATGGTCGATGCGGAGATCGACGCGGCCGCGACCAAGACCCAATTCGTGTCTTTCAATCAGACCAAAAGCGATCGTCCGCAGCTCACCGAAGCGCGCATCGTGGTGTCGGGAGGCCGCGGGCTCAAGTCCGGCGACAATTTCAAGACCGTGCTCGAACCGCTGGTCGATGAGATGGGCGCCGCCATGGGCGCATCGCGCGCCGCCGTGGACGCGGGCTTCGTGCCTAACGATCTGCAGGTGGGGCAGACCGGCAAGGTAGTTGCACCGGAGTTGTATGTCGCGATCGGAATCTCCGGGGCAATTCAGCATCTGGCCGGTATGAAGGACTCCAAGGTAATTGTCGCGATCAATAAGGACGAAGAAGCCCCCATCTTCAATGTCGCCGACTATGGCCTGGTCGCGGACCTGTTCAAGGCGGTCCCCGAAATGGCCGAAGAAATGAAAAAACTGAAGCACTCGTAGGCGTCAGTGCGGGATAATTCCCTTGACCCCGGCCGGCGAATGGGGAGATAGCCGGGTTCCCAGAGTGGGACAACCCGCGGGTCGCGAATTTTCCAGTTCCGGTCGGGTCGTAAACGTCGACGTTCAGCGGCTTGCCACACTTGCCGCGCGGTAGTAATCCGCAGCTACCGGGAGAGCTCTCATGACCGACCTGCAGCACCACTTCGTCACCACCAACGGCATCAAGCTGCACTACGTCGAGCAGGGCTCGGGCCCTCTCGTGGTGTTGTGCCACGGGTGGCCTGAATCCTGGTACTCGTGGCGCCACCAGATTCCCGCGCTTGCCGCGGCGGGCTTTCGGGCGGTGGCGCCTGATCAGCGGGGTTATGGACAAACCGAAGCGCCAGAGGCGATCGATTCCTACAACATCCTCAGTCTGGTCGGCGACATGGTCGGGCTGGTCGGCGGGCTTAAAGAGTCGCGGGCGATCATCGTGGGCCACGACTGGGGCGCGCCGGTCGCGTGGCATTCGTCACTGCTCCGTCCCGACATCTTTCGCGCATGTGCGCTGCTCAGTGTTCCTTACATGCCGCGCGGCCCGATCCGCCCGAGTATCGGATGGAAGGCGCTCGAAGGAACCGACAAGAACTTCTATCAGAGTTATTTCCAGGAGCCGGGACGAGTTGAAAAGGAACTCGAGGCGGACCCGCGGCGGTCGATGGCGATGATGCTGTACGGCGCGTCGGGCGATCCGCCGCCGGAGGAGCGCTGGCAGTTTCTGTTTCCGCGCAGCAAGAAGTTCATCGAGTCGGGAGTCGTGCCAAAGAAGTTGCCGGCGTGGCTTAAGGAAGCGGACCTGGAGTTTTTCGCCGCGGAGTTCAAGCGGGCAGGGTTTCGCGGCGGTATCAACTGGTATCGCAACTTCGACCGCAACTGGGAGCTGACCGGATTTCTCGATGGAGCAAAGCTTCGTCAGCCCTCGCTGTTCGCAGTCGGCGAGCACGACGTGGTAATCACGATGCTCGCGATGATTGGGGGCGACGCGCGCAAGATAGTCGCAGCTTCGATGCCCGATTGCCGCACGATAAAGATCATCCCGGACGCAGGGCATTGGATTCAGCAGGAACGTCCTCAGCAGATAAACCAGCTGCTGGTGGATTTCGCCAAAGGGCTTTGACGGTAGGGGTGCCGGTTGCCGCTTAACAGCCAAATCCTGCTGATCCGCCACGGGCGCCCGAATCTCGCATGGCCGCGCCGCTGCCGCCATCGCGAGTTCAAAAGCTGGATGGCGGATTACGACGCGGCGGAACTCGACCCCGCCAGTCCTCCTCCGCCAAAGCTTATCGAGATCGCCAGCGGCTCAGCCCTGTTCCTCTCGAGCAACCGGCCGCGCTCCTACCAGTCGGCCTTGCGCCTGGCGCGGGGTCTTCCGGTGGTTCAGCTCACCGAACTTGACGAGGTCCCGCTTCCGCATCTGCCGATTCCAATGGTCGAATTGCCGACCGAAGTGTGGGTCATGCTGACCCGCATCTCCCACGTCGCCGGTTACAACGGCAGAGCCGAATCGATTGACGAGGCCCGCGCGCGCTCACGCCGCGCCGCCGGGCGTCTGGCCGAGTACGCATCGAGCAATCACAAGGTCGCGGTGGTCGCGCATGGCACCATCAATTGGCTGATCGGCCGCCACCTCAAGCGCCAGGGATGGCGCGTGCAGCGGCGCGGAGCGACCGGCGGCTACTGGCACTGGCGCCTGTTCGGTCTCGCCAACGGCAACGGAAAGCGGCCACAGAGCGTGTGAATGCCAAATCCGGTCCGTCGTTTCTACGACCGACTCGCGCGTGACTACCATCTCATTTATGCGGACTGGAATGCGGCCATCGAATCGCAATCGCGCGCGATCGATCGGATCGTGCGCCGCGAGGTTGGGGCGCCGCCGCTGGCCCTGCTCGATTGCGCGTGCGGTATCGGTACCCAGGCCATCGGTCTTGCGCTCCGCGGGTACCGTGTTCATGCAACCGATCTGAGCGGGCCTGCCCTGAAGCGGGCGCGCCGCGAAGCACGCTCCCGGGGAGCACAGCTCACCTTCGCGCACGCGGACCTTGGCGACCTCGGCCGCAGCGTCAGCAGCACGTTCGACGTGGTGATTTGCTGCGACAACTCGCTTGCACACATGATGACGGCTCGCGACCTGGCACGGGCGGCCCGCAGCGTCAGGGCGCGACTCAAACCGGGCGGGCTGTTCCTCGCGTCGATTCGCGACTACGACCGCATCGTGAGAGAACATCCAACCTTTACGCCCCAGGCGCTCTCCGACGTGCCCGGCAACCTGCGCTTGTCATTCCAGTATTGGAAGTGGCATCGCGATGGCAGGACCTACGATCAGCATTTGTTCGTTGTGCGCGGTCGCGGCGAGCGATGGACGATTCGCCACTACGGCGGCCTGTCTCACGCACTCCTGCGCGGCGAACTCGGTGAACATCTTCGACGGGGTGGCCTGGCCAAGATCAGGTGGCTGATGCCGGCGCGGACCGGTTACCACCAGCCCATCGTGATAGCGCGCTCCCCGGCTCGATAGGGTGCCGGTCGCCCGCGTCGATCATAGAGCCACACAAGGCAGATGAGGCGTGAGCGCTCCCTCTTGCGAGCCAAGCTCTATCCAGATTGACCCGCCCCGCC
The DNA here is from genome assembly GCA_019237115.1 of Deltaproteobacteria bacterium. GTDB lineage: Bacteria > Desulfobacterota > Binatia > Binatales > Binataceae > JAFAHS01. The sequence continues at coordinate 33,962 of JAFAHS010000380.1, read as the reverse complement.
CCGGCGACTACCTTTTTGATATCCCTTTTCAAGAGAGGCCACCGGGTGTGCGGAAGTAACTGCTTCTAGTGTCGTTGGTTGCGACGTTCGGCGCTCGGCGCTATTGCGCCGCTGCGCGCCTAACCCTGGAGCAGTTACATGTTCGTGCATTTGGTCAATCTTTCATTTTCCTACGCCGATTCCGTTCCGATCCTTCGTGACGTAAACATCCAGCTCGCGCCTGGATGGACCGGCGTCGTCGGCGCGAATGGGGCCGGCAAAACCACCCTGCTGCGCTTGATTGCCGGCGAGCTTGGGCCGACCGGCGGCCACGTGCGCCTCGATCCGCCATCGTCATCGCTCGCGATTTGCCAGCAGACGGTTGAGACGCTTACCCAGGCGATCGAAAACTTCGCCGCTGCGACCGATCGCGTCTCGCGCCGCGTGCACGGCGAACTGGCGCTCGATCCGGGTGCCCTTCCACGCTGGCCGACCCTCTCGCCGGGCGAGCGCAAGCGATGGCAGGTCGGAGCCGCGCTCGCCGCGCAGCCCTCGCTACTGATTCTCGACGAGCCGACCGATCATCTCGACGCCGACGCCCGCGAGCTGCTGCTTGCCGCGCTGCTTCGCTTCCGTGGAATCGGGATAGTCGTCTCGCACGACCGCACCCTCCTGGAACATCTGACGACCTACACGATTCGAGTTCACGGCGGTGCGGCGCACATCTTGCGCGGCGCCTATGGTGATGCGAAGCACGCCTGGGAGGCCGAGGAACGCGAACGTCACCATCAGTACGAGCGGCTCAAGGAAAAACAGGCGACGCTGAAACGGCGCCTGGGCGACAAGCGGCGCTTGGCGCTTTCGGCCGAGTCGCAGTGGAACGCCGGCGCGGCGCAACGGATGAGGGGGCCGCGGGATCACGACGCGACCAGCATGGCCGCGCGCGGGAAAGCGGAGATGGCGTCGCGTCGCCTCTCGCGCGATGCCGCCGTCCTGCGCAGGAGCATCGACCGCGTGTGGGCGAATATCGAAGAATTCAGATTTGTGAAGGAGAAGGGGCGCGCGGTATTCGTCGACTACGTAGCCGCTCCGGCCAGCCGCGTGTTCGTTCTCGACTGCGCCATACTCTGCGCGGGCGAGGCAGCGCTGCTTACCGATGTCCATCTGATCGTGAATCGTGACAGTAAGATTCGCGTCGCGGGCATCAACGGCGCGGGCAAGACCACCCTGCTCAACGCGTTGGTCGCCGCATCCCACCTGCCCGTCGACCGCATTCTCCATTTGCCGCAGGAGCTGACCCGCGGGGATGGCATCGCGATTCTTGAGTCGATACGCCTTCTGCCTTCTGCCTCGCGCGTGCGGGTGCTTACCCTCGCCGCCGCTCTGGGCCTCGACCCTGCCCGCGTACTTGCCTCGCAGTCGCCGTCTCCGGGCGAAGCGCGCAAACTGGCACTGGCCGATGGGCTCGGCCGCCAGGTGTGGGCGTGTGTGCTCGATGAACCGACCAACCACCTAGATATGCCGGCCATCGAACGCCTGGAGGAGGCTCTCGCCGAATATCCCGGGGCTTTGGTGATAGTCACACACGACGAACCGCTGGCCAGGCGCGTCACCCGCGAGGAATGGCGAGTGGAGTCGGGCCGGGTCAATGTCCGCTCGCGCTGATGGCGCCAAAGGGAGCTTTTCCCGGCCTTTCGTCGATCATCCGCACTGCTTATTGCGCGCTGACGGAGTAAACTCTGCGCTCAGCCGTGGCCGAGACCAGTGTTCAGCAGCCCGAGACCGTGCCGAAACCCGCCTCCAATCGGTTGTGGGAAGCGCTCGGCCTGGGTCGGCGCAATTGGCCCGGTCGCTATACGCTGCTGCTGTTCGTAATCCTGCTGATGATTGTCGGGGAGCCCATGTTCGCCGGTCACCGGCTCGCCCAAGGCCTCGCCAGCGTGTCGCTGTCACTGGTTCTACTGGCTGCTCTCTACACGCTTAATCTGTCGCCGGCCTACTTCACCCTGGGACTACTGATAATGGTGCCGGCCATCGTGACTCGCTGGGCACTTCATTGGTATCACACTCCGGAACTCGAGCTCTTTGCCGCGTTGTCAGCCAGCGTTTTTATCTTTATCACGGTGGTAGGCCTGGTGCGCGAAATATTCAGCGTCCAGCGCGTCACCCTCGACACGATCAGCGCGGCAATCTGCGCTTACTTGCTGATGGGGTTGGCATGGGCCTTCTTGTTCGCGGTCGTGGCGATGGAACATCCCGGTTCGTTCAGCAAGGTCTTGCTCGTCCATTCTGAGGCCTTGCCGATGTTCATGTCGCTGCACAATTTCTTCTACTATAGCTTCGTCTGTCTCACGACGACCGGGTTCGGCGATATCGCGCCCACATCCGACGCTGCGCGGGCCCTTTCAATCCTGGAATCGGTGACCGGACAAATGTACCTGGCCATCCTGATCGCGCGCCTGGTCTCGCTGGAAGTTGCACAGTCGATGCTGGGTCGCGGCTGACTGTGTACTCAACCTCTCCGCCGCAAGCAGACTTCCCGTACCGAGTACTCAGAGACAGGTTCATTAACGAACGGTCAAGTTTCCCCACCCATCCTTGTGGGCGTATCAAGAAGTCGCGTTTTCTATCCGCACTATGTGACCGAGCGGGTTCGGATGGACAGTGTAGAACGTGCGCTGTGCGGTCCCTGGCAAAGGTCACCAAGCAAAATCGAACCAAACTTCAGGGAGGACGTGATACATCTGCTAACCTAACTGGCAGTCAGCGTAATACAGTTTCCGCAGCATGTTCTGTTGGCGACCCAAAGACTTGGCGAGAAAGATGACCCACTGTGCCAACTGCCGGAGCGAAGATTAGTTAACATGGAGTGGGGTGTCAGAGCAGGAGGTTCGAAGCGAAATACACTACCAATTCGCCGCGAGTGTCCCCGGCAATCGACAGGCGGGGGAGTGTCTGCGGTGTCTGCACAATCGCCTGGACAGATGCATCCTCCGGGTCGCACGGCGGCGACACTCTTCATCGACCCCTCGGACAGGGCTGGCACTACCGATTGCTAAAAACCGGGCTAAAGCCTAGCGGAAGGAGGGAGTTTGGTATACAAACGGCCGAAGTCGGGGAGCCAAAACAAAAATCATATCCGTTAAAGTGTATGACGACCACGAAAGGTTAGTTGTCCCATCGGCGCCCGGATTCACCGCTGTCTGCCCGGTCAACTCCTGGAACGAATGGGATCCGCTCGAGGAGGTGATCGTAGGGCGGCTGGATGGGGCGGTGGTACCGCCGTTTCATGTGAGCGTTACTTTCAACAGGCCACACTCGGCCAGATGGGTACATCGTCTGATCGCCGGCCACCGGTATCCCCGATGGGTGGTGCGCCGCGCGCAGACCGAGCTCCGCGGCTTCGTACGCCTGCTGGAATCCGAAGGTGTGCGTGTACGCCGCCCGGAGCAGATCGACCAGCGACGGCGTATCCGCACCCGCCTCTGGTCCTCCAGGGGATTTTGCCTCGCCTGCCCGCGGGACCTTTACCTCGTCGTCGGCGACGAGATTATTGAAACGCCGACCTGTTGGCGGTCGCGCCACTTTGAAAGCGACGCTTACCGAGCGCTGTTCAAAGAGTATTTCGCCAATGGGGCGCGCTGGACCGCTGCGCCCCGGCCGCAACTGCCGGACGAGCTCTTCGATTTAAATTACCGGGTTCCGAATCCCGGGGAGACCATTCGTTATGTAACCAATGAATTCGAACCAGTGTTCGACGCGGCAGACGTTGCGCGCTGCGGTCGCGACTTGTTCGTCACGCGCAGCAATGTGACGAATAAGAGCGGGATTCGCTGGCTGCGCCGTCATCTCGGTGATCGGAGTCTACGGGTCCATGAGCTCGAGAGCCGATGCAACCAGCCAATGCACATCGACTCAACCTTCGTGCCCCTGGCGCCGGGCAGGGTGCTGATAAACCCGGACTTCATCGATATCGATCACCTGCCTTCGATGCTGAAACACTGGGAGGTGCTGGTCGCGCCGAAACCCGATCCGACAGACGACTGGATGGCAAAATTCAGCATGTGCAGCCCTTGGACCAGCATCAACGTGCTGATGCTCGACCATCGACGAGTTATCGCGGACGCTTCGCAGCCGACCTTGCTTCGGGCTTTGAAAGATTGGGGATTCGACCCTCTGCCGTTGCCGTTTCTCGCGTATGGCCTCTTTGGCGGCGCTTTCCACTGCGCCACGCTGGATACCAGGCGGTGCGGCGGGCTGGAAGACTACTTTTGAGTGATTTCCCCAGCGTGCAGCCCAGGTTGCTTCGCAGAAAGGCCGGGGCACCTCCGCATGCTCTATTCCGAGCCCGCCTGGTTCGGTCCGATGCAGCCGTGCTTCGGGAGTTTCTTTTACCAACTACAGCCGGGTGGGAGAGTCCCATGAGGATGGAACCTTTAACTTTAACCGCTAGTTCGCGCTAGCCAGGACCGGGATGCGGCACCACGGCGAGTTTCTGTTCTTTTTTCTAGCGACGGCTTTCAGTCGCCCGAAATCACAACGCCGTTGCTGAAGGCTTGCGCGCGATGAAGATTGCATCGTCCATCAGTTCGCTGGCTCGAGCACCCGCCAATTCGGTAGTCGGTATCGTTCGATCTTCCAGTCCTGATGCGCGCAGGCGCTCTGCAAAGTCGCGTCCATACATCCGCCAATGACCCTGTCGCGGGTCGGGCGCGCCGAATTCCCGGGTCGTGGCCGTCCGCCAGTCCGACTGCGTCGGCACCATCACCACTGCCTCCCCGCCCGGGGTCAAGGTGCGCGCGAACTCTGCGATGACAGCGCGGTCGTTTTCGACGTGTTCCAGCATGTGGCTGGATACGATCATCCGAAACGAATTCGATTGAAACGGCAGGTGCGTGGCGTCCGCGCGCACCATCGCACTTTTCAGCCTCAGATCGCTGGTAACGTATCGAAGGTCGTTACGCCGCTTGAACACCGGCATCAGGTTTTGTTCGGCCGACAGATGGAGGATCGCGCTCCCCGACTCCAGACCCGCCAGTTGGTCCGCCAGATAGGTCCACAGCGCACGATGGCGCGGGTGGCTGCCGCAGCGAGGGCAAATGATGCCGTTGTGGCGGTGGCCCGCGTAGTCGAGGAACCGCATCCCGCTCCATCCGCAGCACGGGCAGTGTTTGCGCGCAGGTCCAACCAGGTTGGCCACCCGGACAAGATGGTTCTTCTGCAGCCGCCACACGTACCGGAGCGCGGCTCGGCCGCCCTCTTTTCGATAGCGGCGAATCACCCGATGCAATCCCATCGCGGGCTAAGCCTCCTCCCGGCCCGAGAGTCAGCCGTGGACCGCAGCGGAAGATCTCCAGTCGGCCGCCGTCGATCGTAGAAGGGTTCCCATAAATGGGCCAAATTGTCGCGTCCGGTAGCGGTAACTGTCAACGCGAGAGGAGCTTTCGGGTTGCGCGTGCTTCGCGACGCTGAAACAATGGCATCCCAGCGCCGCGCTTTTTCGGGTTTCGGCGCCTCGTTCGTTTGATGCGCCGCGTCGAAACCATCCTTATTGTTCTTTCGCTCGCCTTCTACCCCTGGTTCTTGGGGCACTTCGGTTCGGCGCAGATCCTCTCCTATCTGCGACTGGCGGGATGGGGTCTTGCCCTGACCGTTTCGCTCGAGGCGGTGGCGCGCCTGGTGAACACGGTCGGATGGCGCGTAACCATCTACGACTGTCCGCCTTCGCTGGGAATGGCACAGCTCTTCTTCGCCCGCATCGCGGGAGAGGCAATTGACTACATCACGCCCCCGGCAGGTCAATTTGTGATGGCCATGATGGTCCGGGACAAGCTCTCGATGGCCATTGGCCTGGCCACCGCGGTGGTCGCGGCGTTGGCGGAAGTATTCGGCCAGATCGGGTTCATCACGCTGGCAATCCTGATCTCGTTGAATATGATTCCAGCCGGCGCCCGCTTGTTTTGGCCCATTGTGGGAGGCTTTGCGATCGCACTCTCGCTCGCCGCGGGCTTCTTTTTCGTCCAGCAGAAGCGTCCGTTTTCACATCTTTGGCGGGCCGCCGCCCGCCTCCACATCGGTGGCCTTCAGAGCGAGCAAATCAGGGTCGCAGCAGACGAGGCCGACGGCCTCCTGCTGGATTTCTACGCCGAGCATCGCACGCGGTTTTTTATTGCGACCCTGTGCTATTTGGTGGCCTGGACTCTGGGACCGGTTGAAATTTACCTGCTTCTGTACCTGCTTCATCAACCGGCCTCGCTGCGCCTGGCATTGTTGGTGGACGGCGTCGGCCTGCTCCTGGAGCGCGCAACCTTTCTGATTCCCGCCAAGCTCGTCAGTCAGGAAGGTGGCAAGGCCCTGATTCTGGCGATGCTCGGCTATCGTGCCGGAGTGGGGTTTGCCATCGGATTTCTGCGGCGCATAAAAGAGATGGTCTGGGTGCTGCTCGGGTTGCTTAGCCTGATGATACATCGAATCGTCGTGGAAAGAGGGCAGGATACCACCGACGCCATCAACATCCTGACCGCAGACGTGCTGAAAGTTCGACAGGCGCAAGGAGAGTAGCAGACATGAAAACGATTTCATTTGCCGCGGCCGCGCTGTCGGTCGTGTTATCCGCACTCCCTGCCCGGGCCGGGGTGGTGATTACCCAGCAGCAAACCGCCAACTTGCAGTCTGGCCCGCGCCAGAGCGAACAGACCATCATGATTCAAGGCAACAAGCAGAAGATGGTAACCGGCGAACGTGAGATCATTACCGACCTGGACAACAGCGTCATGTATCTGATCGATCCCACCAAGAGCAGCTACTTCCAGCTCCCCTTTCCACCCACCGGTCCGATGGCGCAGGCGGTCGCGCACGCGGCCGGCGCAATGGACTTCAAAAGGGGAACCACCACCCGCAAGGTTCTGGGCTATTCGTGTACCGACTACACGGGAACCGGGCAATCGATGAGCGGCGACTTCACTGTAACCGAATGTTTCTCAACTGCCGCGCCAGGCGCCAAGGAGTTTAACGCGTTCCAGAAGGCGATGGCGGCCAAGCTCAAGTCGGTGGTTCCGGAGAGCAACACTCCCGACGGCATCCCGCTTGCCTCGGAGTCCACGGTTCACATGAACACGATGAAACTTCCGAACCTGCCTCCGGAGCAGGCGCAGAGGCTTCAGCAGCAGCTCGCGAAGATGAAGCCGGTGACGACCAAGACCGAGGTAACCAAGCTCGAGGCCAAGAACTTGCCCCCGGAGACCTTCGCGGTGCCAAAGGGCTTCACCCAGCGAACCCTGGGAATGCCACCTACCGGCCAGGCCAAAGCCCCGGCACCGGCGCCGTCTCCTGCAAAGTAACCCGCAGCTTCAACTCCGGCCTGACGGCCAGCATCGGATTGCCAAACTCTCAGCGCAGCGCGGGCTTAAGTAGACTCCATGGGAAGAGCTCCCGCCTACATCGAGGTGGAGTCCTCCTTGGACTTGTTCGCAGGAGCGTTCAGCACCGCGCACGATTCGTAGATCCACTTCGTCGAGGAGAGTTCATCCTCGGCGAACAGTCGCAGTGCCTCCTTCGTGCCCAGGTCGTCCTTGATGAGTGCGGCGAAATCATAGATCGGTTTGATGGCGTCTTCGGGCTTGCCATTGCCCACGCGCTCGACAAACTTTAGCAGCTTCACGTTGTCCGCGACGTTGGGATCGCCAAGATAGGCAGTGAACTTGCGCCCGTCTTCGGTGTTCTCGGCGCGCGGTTGACCGCCTAGTTCGGCAAGCCGCTTCGCGAATATGCGCGAATGATAGGCCTCCCGCTCGGCAATCATGCGGATGCCGGTCTTGATACAATCGGTTGTGCAGACCTCCGCCCACGCGGTGAAGGCCTGTCCGCCATTCGCCTCGCCCGCGCGGACTTTGTCGATAAAGCTCACTATAGCGTCGCGCTCGCTCTTGTAGGTGCGGCCGAATGCCTTGAACCCGGCCCCGTTGCCGTTGGCCACCTTGCCGCCATTTTCGAGCGTCGCGATTTCGCTCTCGAAAGTCTGCTGGGTGATGACTCCGCTTCGGTAGGCGCGCAATAGCGCTTTGAATTCAAAATCACGGCTCATGGTGGGCACCTCCGCCCTTCTTCGATGGTATTTTGGGATTAGCATTCGAACATAAGGCGGGTGGCCGCGGAATGTCAAACCGTGGTGAATCCACAATGTCTATTTGCGCCAACGCCAGCACGGCAACGCAGAAGAAGAGTCTTTCCTTCAGGTGTTCTGTCCGGAAGGTGTCGGAGCCGCGCAGCCTCGCGTGATTGTACTTTTGGTTGAACCCAATCAGGACCGACTCTCAAGATTACGGAGCCGACCAGGCTGGTCTCACGCGTCTGATTTACGCATGATTTGGGTGGCCGGCGAGGAGGGAGGTCCGAAATGCCCGAAATTACGCATTACTCGGTAAAGACCAACGGAATCAAAATGCATGTAGCCGAGTCCGGGCAGGGTATCCCGGTCGTGCTGTGCCACGGCTTTCCGGAAGTCTGGTATTCGTGGCGGCATCAGATTAAAGCGCTCGCCGAGGCGGGTTTCCGCGCCATCGCACCCGACCAGCGCGGCTATGGCGAGACCGATTGTCCGGAGCCGATCGCCGCGTACAGCCAGAAGCTGATAACCGCCGACATCATCGGGATGCTCGACGCGCTGAACCTCCCAACCTGCAACATCGTGGGTCACGACTGGGGCGGGATGACTGCGTGGAACGCAGCGCTCATGTATCCGGACCGCATCCAGCGCGTCATCGGCATCAACACGCCCTTCCTGCCGCGCGGCGCGTCGAAACCAACCGACCTGATGCGCCAGAGGGCCGGGGACAATTTTCACTACGTACTTTATTTCCAGACCCCTGGGGTTGCGGAAGCCGAACTTGAGCGCGATGTGAAGCGCACGCTGCGCGGCTTCTACCAGGACCCGCCCAAAATTGATCCCGCCGCCATGCGCGCGGCGCCGCCCGGCGTGTTTGGCGCCGCCGGCGGAAGCATTCTCGACCGCATGCCCGACCGTCCGCACGGGAAATTTCTTACCGACGAGGATTTCGAGGTATTCGTGCGCGCGTTCACGAAAAGCGGCTTTCGCGGCGGTCTCAATTGGTACCGCAATATCGACCAGAACTGGGAAGACAGCGCGGGCCTTCCACAGCGCATCAATCAGCCGGCGCTGATGATCACCGCCGAGCTCGATGTAGTCCTGCGCCCGGAGATGGCCGAGGGCATGAAGGAATGGGTCCCCAACCTGCGCAAAACGGTACTGGTCAAGGGCGCCGGGCATTGGACCCAACAGGAGAAGCCGCTCGAAGTAAACGAGGCAGTGCTGGAGTTTCTTGCGGATCTGAAGAAATAACCCGCGGCTTAAACTCAACCCAGGCGGGGTGGCGCCCGGGTTCCCGGAAACCGCAGGCCGCGGATATCACGATCAGAGCGGTGGGGGCGCGACACGCGCGCCGCCGCGCACCACAAAGTATTGGCGGTCAGGCGCGTTACACGGCGCGTTGGATTCCACGACGCGTGCCCCGTCGGGCGCATATTGCAGGATGTACGCCTGCCGTACCTCCTGGGTGAGGTTGGGTCCGGTTCGATGCGGCATCAGCGAAGAGAACACCACCGCACCCCCGGCGCGCACCGGTGCCGCAAGAGCTTCCGGCCCATCCTCGTCACGGCACACCCATCCGAGCTCGCTTAAGTGATGCTTCAGAGTTCCCCGCAGATGCCCACCCGGCACTACCCACGGGCACCCGTTGCGTTCCGTCGCATCGGTCAACGCGACCCAGCAGGTCAGATACGCCTGCGGCTCGACATAGGTGTAGCCGTTGTCCTGGTGCCACGGGAACGGCTTCTCGTACTCGGGCTTTTTGTAGACCGCCTGGTCCCAATAAAGGCGCACGTCGGGACCGATCAAGTCGCGGCACAGGTCCACGAAAACCGGAGCCGCCGAAAGCTCGCGCAGCACCTGCGAGCGCTTCACCAGATGGACCGTGAAGCTGATTCCCTCGGCCTCGGCGATAAACATCCGCCGGCCAGGGGCCGCCCGAAGCGACGCTTCCACCTTCGCTTCCCACGGCCGGATGGCGTCGACCGCGCGGGCGATCATCTCCGAGTCGAGCGCGTCCTCCAATACGAAAAACCCGCGCCGGTTGAACGAGTCCGCTTGCGCCTGCGTGATGCGCCGAAACGGCCCTCGCACCGAGGTCCACTCAAACCCGTGATTGTAAGGATGAAGTTCCACAGCCATCGGAATGTCTCGGCGGCTTTCGCAGAATCGGACGGACTCATCTGCGCGCAAGCCCCGGATGTTTGTCGGTCCGCTTACTTCTTTTGCACCCCGGTTGCCTCGGCCATGAGCTCGGCCAGGTCGCGCACCCGCACCGATTCTTCCAGCGAACGTGATTTCACCGCATCCTCGATCATGGTCATGCAGAACGGGCATCCCACCGCGATGCACTCCGGTTTTGCCTCACTTAGCTGATCGAAGCGCTTCTGATTGATGCGGGTCCCCTCGTGTTCTTCCTTCCAGAAGCACCCGCCCCCCGCGCCGCAGCAGAAGGTGCGATTCTTCGACTGGTCGACCTCCGCCACTTCCGCGCCGGGAATCGCGCGCAGTGCCTCGCGCGCGCCATCCCATTGGCGATTGTGTCGTGCCATGTAGCAGGGATCGTGGTAGGTTACCCGCGCGCGCAACACTTCCTTGGGTTTAAGGCGCCCCGCGCCCACCAGCTCGGCAAAAAATTCCGCCTCGTGCATGACGTTGTAGTCACCGCCGAAATCCGGATACTCGTTCTTGAGATTGTGAAAACAATGTGGGCACTGCGTCACGATGCGCCGCGGCTTGTAACGATTTAAGGTCTCCACATTCTGCTGTACCACGGTGGCATACAGGTACTCATTGCCGAGCCGCCGCGCCGGGTCTCCCGTGCACATCTCCTCTTTGCCGAGAATTCCGAACCGGACTCCCGCCTGTTTCATCAGCGAGGCAAACGCCCGCGACACCCTTTGATTACGCTCGTCGTACGATCCCGCGCACCCCACCCAGTACAGCACGTCCAGGTCGGCCGGGTTCTCGACCTCCGCCAGCTCCGGAATCTCCAGGCCCTGCGCCCAGTCGGCCCGCTTCTCGGCCGCCAGCCCCCACGGGTTGCCCTGGTTTTCGATTCCCTTGAACGCGCTGGTCACTTCGGTCGGGAACTTGCTCTCCATCAACACCTGGTAGCGACGCATATCGACGATGCGCTGGATATGCTCGATCCCGACCGGGCATCCTTCTTCGCACCATCCACAAGAGGTGCAACCCCATACCGCGGCTTCCGTGGCGACCTCGGTAATCATGTCGGGGCCGCTCCATGCCGGTGCCTCGGCGCCGCTGCCGTTAGCCGTCGCCGCCCGTGCGGCGAGCAGGGTGGGGGCCTTTTGCAGCAGGTGCTCGCGCTGCTCGATAACCAAAAATTTCGGGTTTAGTACCTTGCCGGTGTTCACGGTCGGGCAATTGATCGTGCAACGCCCGCATTCGAGACACGCCGACATGTCCAGCAATTGCTTCCAGGTATACTGCTCCACCTGGGACACGCCGAAGCTCTCGGCATTCTCGAAATCCTTGATGGGCGCCAGGCGGCCGCGCGGACCGAGGTTGCGGAAGAACAGGTTCAGCGGCCCCAAAACCAGGTGCCGCAGCTTGGTGAACGCGAAACACGCCAGCAGCACATAGACCAGCAACACGTGCACCATCCAGAGCCATCGATGGTAGGTCGCGCCCGCGCCCAGCCCGCCCTCGATTCTTGCGATGATGCGACCCACGTAGGCCCATTCGGTAAACTGCGGATTGGCCGCGTTGATGCGGGCGCCTTCCAGCATCAGGCCGGTAATCGCGACCAGCACCATCATCGACATCGGGAACCAGTAGCCGAGCCGATTCTCCAGGTTGTGGTTGACCTTCTCGGGCGGCGTCGGACTAAGGAGGCTCGGCTTGCGAACCCGCCGTCGCGCGCCCTCGGCCAGCACCCCCAGGATCAGCATCAGGAAGAAGGTGTCCATGGCGGCTTTAAACACCAGGTAAAAGTCGCCGTAGTAGAAGTAGAGATTCAGCCCGAACAGCGCGAGCAATTCACGGAGATCGCTGTTGATCAGAACAATGGTGGTGCCGATGAATAATCCCACGAAGCCGACGTAGAACGCATAGTGCATCCAGCCCCACGACTCGCGCACCACGTAGCCCTGGCCAAACGCATCGCGCAGCGCCAGAAAGACCCGCTGTGGAAGCTGGTCGAGGCGATTCTCGGCGGCCCCCAGCCGGATCATCCTGAACCACTTGATCGCCACCCAGGCGTAGCAGGCGAACAGTACGACCAGCAGCGCGTACATCAGGACGATGAAGGGGACCGGGATGTTCCAGAGGATCTGTCGGGTGACCTGCTCGTTCATGTGGTGTCGGCCCGCAGGGTCGCGACGCCACGCCATGCGCCCCGCCCGCAGTGCACAACAGAGGTTAAATCAGACCCGCGTGAGTCTTTTCAATGATGGTCAGGGGAACCGGCCCGCGGCTTTTTGAGCCGTTGCTGCGAAAAGGTCAGGGCGGCGGACCGGCTTAAGGCTAGACTTTGAAGCGAATGTGAATAATGTCGCCATCGCGCATCACGTAGTCCTTGCCCTCCAGCCGCAGCTTGCCCGCCTCCTTGACCCTGGCATCCGACTTGAGCGCCGCGAAGTCTTCGTAGCTGACCACTTCGGCGCGGATGAATCCGCGTGCGATGTCACTGTGAATTTCCGCGGCAGCCTCCAGCGCGGTTTCTCCGCGCCGCAGCGACCAACCATGCGCCTCCGGCTCGCCCGCGGTGTAGAAGGTTATCAAACCCAGGTGCTCGTACAGCGCCGTGATCAAACGATCGCGCGCCGGCGCCTCCAGGCCGGCTTCTCGGAGCATCTCGCTTTGCCCGGCCGCGTCCAGCTCCCATAGCTCCGACTCGAAAGCGGCGGCCAGGCGGAACACCTCGAGGCCGCCTGAGTGGATGACGTCGAGTTCGGCGTTGGTGAGCGCGGAGGCCGCCGCTTCCATCTCGCAGTTTACGACGGCGAGCGCCGGCTTGCGGGACAGAAAGCCGAAGCTGGAAAAGGTCTGCAGCTCCTGGGCGGAGAGCTCCATGAGCCGAAGCGGCTTTCCATCTTCCAGCCACTTGATGACTTTCTCCAGCGCGGCTTTTTCAAAATCGCTCGCACTGCGGTCCTTCTTGATCCGCTCCATCCGGCGCTCGGCCTGATCGAAATCGGCGAACACCAGCTCACTCTCGATCCGCTCGACGGTCGGCGCGAGCTCACGACTGAGCCCGCCAAATTGCGGGATGACGATGAGCAGCGCGTCGAGGTCGCGAATCAGAGGAATCAGGCTCACGTCGAGCGCGGCGCCTTCCTTCTGTTCTTTCGGATTCGGCGCGAAGTCGAGCACGGTAAGCTCGACCGGAACCTTCTTTTTGGACCCGTAGGCTGTTTCCAGAAAATCCAGCCGTGGATCGGCAACCTTGATCTGTCCGGGCCGCGCGCGGGCTTTGCCATCTGCCGTTCCCGGGATTGGCGCCAATCCGGTCAGCGCATGAAAGACCGTCGATTTGCCTGCCCCTCGCGCGCCGATAATTCCGGTCTTCAAGCAGGAACCACCTCGAAACACCGAAGTCTACACGGTTCGAAGATCACAGGCGAAGGACTCTGAGCGCGGGGGCGGTACGACTGTTTGCCAGAGATAACTGGTTTGCGGATAAAGATCCCATTTATGCGAATAAATCAGATCTTCCTTCGCCCGGTCGAGGGATTGGCGCTCTCGCTGCGTACGTTTCGGGGACTACAGAACGCCGATATAAAATATCTCGGCGAGCTGGTGCAGTGCACTGAACAAGAGCTCCTGGAGATCAATAACTTCGGCCGCAAGTCGCTCAATGAGATCAAAGCGATCCTCGCTGACCTGAGGTTGTCTCTGGGGATGAGGCTCGACGATTAGCGCCACGCTTCCACCTTCAAACCGAACCAATGCAGAGCGCGAAGCACCGGGGTCTCGATGGACTCGCGGCGGCAGAAACTTACTGTGCGGGCACCTTTCGAAACGCTTCCCTTCGGGCGGGAACGCGGTTGCGAGTTGTACGCCTGACGAGCACGACCATTTTTCCAATTCGGTCGGCCGCGATAAGCTCCACTCGATGCCATCAGCCGTGGCGCACGCGATCATCGGCACTGCCGGTCACATCGACCATGGCAAGACCGCCCTCATTCGCGCGCTTACCGGGCAGGAGACCGATCGCCTCAAGGAAGAGCAAGAGCGCGGAATTTCAATCGATCTCGGGTTCGCCTTCTTCACGCTCCCGGACGGCACCCGTGCGGGAGTGGTCGACGTACCCGGGCACGAACGGTTCATCCGCAACATGCTCGCAGGTGCCCATGGAATCGACCTGGTCCTTTTTACGGTGGCTGCCGACGACGGCGTCATGCCGCAGAGCGAGGAGCATCTCGACATCCTCCACCTGCTCGGCGTGAGCCGCGGTATCTTCGTGGTCACCAAGGCCGACCTGGTAAGTGCGGACAGACTCGAGGAAGTACGCGACGAAATCGAGCTGCTGGCGGATGGTACCCAGCTGGCCGTCGCGCCGACCATCGCGGTCTCGTCGGTTACCGGCGCGGGACTCGAGGAGCTTCGAGGCGAGATTGCCCGTCAGCTGGTTGGCTTCGATGCGCGCCGCGCAACCGGGGTCTTTCGCCTGCCGCTGGACCGCGCCTTTACAATCAAGGGCCACGGCACCATCGTAACCGGCACCGCGATGGGCGCGGAGGTCCGCGTCGGGCAGAAGTTGCGCGTACTGCCCGGCGGCGAAGAGGTCCGCGTGCGCGGAGTTCAGGTCCATTCAGAGTCGGTACCCAGCGCGGGACGCTGCCAGCGGGTGGCGCTGAACCTTACCGGGACGGAACGGCTGGAACTACGACGCGGGCAGGTGCTGGCCGATGACCGGCTGGACTTCACGACCTCGCGCTTCGACGCGTGGCTGGAGATTCGTCCTGCTGCCAGGCGCCCGCTCAGGAACCATTCGCGCCTGCGCGTGTTTGTCGGGACCAGCGAAATCCTGGGTCGCGTGATTCTGCTCGAGGAGCGCGACGAGTTGGCGCCCAAGGAACGCGGGCTGGTGCAAATCGTCGCCGAGCAACCGGCGGTGCTGTTGTTCGGCGATCGGTTCGTCATTCGCGATGAAACCAATGTCCGCACCCTCGGCGGCGGCATCGTGCTCAACCCTATCGCGCGCCGCTCGCGCAAGCCGCTGGCTGCATACCGCGACCGTCTGGCCATCGTCCGCGCAGCGCTGGGCGCGGAGGCGGTTGAGGCGCTGCTCAATCTCCAGGAAAGTCTCGCCCTGCCGGCCGGCCGCCTCGCCTGCCTGATGAATCGTCCGCTCGGGGAGATCGAAGGTGTGCTATCCGACGCCCGGTTTATCAAGCTCTCGATGGGCGATGAGGAAGGTTTCACCACCCGCTCCAAGTGGGAGGAGCTTAAAAAATTCACCCTCGCGGCGCTGGGCGCGCATCATCGGGAGGCGCCGCTCTCTGCCGGACTTGAAATGGAATCGCTGCGCACGCGATTGCCCTATGAAGTAAGCGCGCGCGCGTTTCGCGCGATCGTCGACCGTATCGGGCGCGAGACCGAGCTCGTTCGCGAAGAGAGCCTGCTGCGCCTCAAGAGTCACAAGGTCAAACTGGGCGGTGACGCGGGAGAGCTCGGCGCGCGGGTCGAAGCGGCGCTCGGTCGCGCGGAGTTTCAACCGCCTGATTTGAAGCAGCTGGCCGAACTCCTGGGACTGGCGCCCGGGGGCGCGGCGCAACTCCGCACCGTGCTCGCCGCGATGGAACGCGAGGGGCGAGTGGTCAAGATTGCGACGGACCTTTACTTCGGCCGAACTGCCCTCGATGCGGCCCGCTCGCGACTGGTCGACTATCTGGGCACCCATGGCGAAATCACCGCCGCGATTTACCGCGATCTGCTGGGCGCATCGCGCAAGTTTGCGATCGCGTTGCTGGACTATTTTGACCACAGTGGGGTGACGACTCGCGTCGGGGACCAGCGGCGGCTGCGCGCTCGCACCGGCTGACTTGGGGTTCTCGATGGGCGAAAATGGCAGAGTAATGTCGAGTGACAAGGACAACAATCCGTCGCGCACGGAATTGGTGCGCCTGACGGCACGCTGCAAGGCCGCGGGTTGAGCCGGCAAGCTCGGTCCGGCGGACCTTGCGGACGTACTGGCGCGGCTTGACCTGCCGAGCCATCCTGATTTGCTCGTCGGCATCTCCACCGGCGACGACGCCGGAGTGTTTCGTCTGCGCGACGACCTGGCCATAGTCAGTACCGTCGATTTCTTCACGCCGCTCGTCGACGACCCCTACACCTACGGACAGATTTCTGCGGCCAACGCGCTCTCCGATGTCTACGCGATGGGCGGGCGGCCGGTGAGTGCCTTGAACATCGTGTGCTGGCCGCAGGCGGGACTGCCCCGCGAGCTCCTGGTCGAGGTTTTGCGCGGAGGTTCCGAGAGGGCACGCGAAGCGGGCGTGGTCGTGGTGGGTGGGCACAGCGTCGCTGACGACGAGGTCAAGTTCGGGATGGCGGTGACCGGCGTGATCGATCCGCGCCGGATAGTGCGCAACGTTGGCGCCCGGGTAGGCGACGCGCTGCTCCTGACCAAGGCCCTGGGCACCGGGGTCCTGATGACCGCGTTCAAACGCGACGCGCTCAACCCGGAGCATTACACCAGCGCCGTCAACTCCATGGTGCAGCTTAATGCGGGTGCCGCGACCATCATGCTGAATC
Source organism: Deltaproteobacteria bacterium (assembly GCA_019237115.1). Lineage (GTDB taxonomy): Bacteria > Desulfobacterota > Binatia > Binatales > Binataceae > JAFAHS01. The sequence continues at coordinate 17,149 of JAFAHS010000380.1, read as the reverse complement.
ACGAGGTGCACGCGGCCACCGACGTGACCGGCTTCGGGCTCATGGGCCATGCTTTCAAGATGGCCGACGGCAGCAAGGTCACCCTGGTTTTCGAGGAATCGGACCTCCCGCTGCTGCAGGGCGCGCTGGAACAGGTGCGCGCCGGAATGATTCCGGGCGGCGGTACCCGCAATCGTGAGTACTACGCGCCGCACGTAAAAATCTCCGACGAAGTGTCCGAGGAGATGGTCTCGCTGGCTTTCGACCCGCAAACCTCGGGCGGATTGTTGATTTCGGTACCTGGGTCGCAATCCGTCGCGATGCTCGCTGAACTGCACAAAGCGGGATGCACCGACGCTGCCATCGTCGGCCGCGTCGAACCGCGCGGCGATTTCCCGCTGGAACTGGTCTAGGCACGGGAACCACTTGGTCTGGCGGATTGCGGATCTGCCAAGGCAACCATTCGGCGTAACGGAGCCTTTCCGTGGCTGCCTCAGGGGGATCCCGTGAGGCCAACCTTTGAACCCGGTCGCTGCGACCAACTGGCCTGAGTTGTGGCCGGCAACCTCCAGTCAGAGCCGAATGGACTTCTTTGACGTTGCAACCACGATGCCAACCATGCGGCGATTTTCGGATCGTGCAATCGATCCGAGGACCATCGAACGAATTCTCGAGACCGCCAACATGGCGCCCTCGGGCTCCAACGCCCAGCCGTGGGAATTCGTAATCGTGCGCGATCAGGCTGCGCGGGGTGAAATCCAGAAGCTTTACGAGCTCGCCTGGGTCCCTTACAAGGACAGCGCGACCCTTTCGCCGCGCGCTCAGAAGGCGTTGCGTGTGGGAGATGAATTTTCCGCATCGCTCGCGATTGTGCCGGTTCACGTGGTGGTCTTCCTGGACCGCCCGAAGATGCGTGTGGTGCGCGGCAGTCCCGAAGACCTGACCAACTTCGGCGCCACCTATGGCTCGGTGTTTCCCGCGATCGAACTGATGATGCTCGCAGCGCGCGCGCTCGGCGTAGGCACCGCGATGACCACCATGCTCTCCCCGCACGAAGTCGAAACCAAAGCGCTGCTCGGCGTCCCGGGCCTCTACCAGCTCATCGCGCTGATCCCGATGGGCTATCCGGCCGAGGGCTTCAAGCGCCCCTTCCGCAAGCCAGTCTGGCCAAGAGTACACGACGGTCACTGGTCACGTGCGTGGCCGCGACGACCATAGACGCGCGGATTCATTTGCCGAAGGGAAACCGAGCACCGATACGCCGGCCCCGGGGTCACGGGTCGTGCACAAACACGCTTTCCGAGATCCGCCCAATCCGCAGTGGCGGCCGGAAAGAGTTTCCGGTAGTCCACGCCCACAGAGGATAATCCACGATTGGTATTTTGCTTGACATTCACTCTGGTCGGGCAGAAGTTGGCGAAAAAGAGATCACTTTCGGCGCTCTCTCGCGCGTCGCCTTTGGGGGCGAGTATGATTGTTCGAGGTCTGTGGTTCGGCCGGCTCTTGATCCTTGCCACAATCGGTTGCCTTGGTATCGCTCGCGCGCAAGAGCCTGGCCCACTGGCAAATCCCAGGTCCCAAACCCAGGTAGGTTTTCCCGCCACCCTCTATGGATGGGTGATTCCAGCGGACAATCCGCAGACTCCGGAGAAGATCGCACTCGGCAAAGCGCTGTTCTTCGACGACCGGCTCTCGGAAGACGGCACAATCTCGTGCGACCACTGTCATGGTCCCGCGAAAGGTTTTACCGACCAGCTGCCCACTTCCATGGGCATTCACAATCAGTTCGGGCAGCGCAACGCGCCGACCATTCTGAACGCACTGTTCAACACGACTCAGTTCTGGGACGGCCGGGCACCGACGCTTGAAGAACAGGCCAAACAACCGATCCTGAATCCCATCGAAATGGGGATGAAGAGTCCCGAGGAGGTGGTCGCGAAGATCAAGGCGGTTCCCGAGTACAACGACAAGTTCCACAAAATATTCGGGCGCGAGGTTAACTTCGATGATATGGCGCGTGCGATCGCTTCGTATGAGCGCACGCAGTTCGTCTTTGATACGCCCTTCGATCACTACATGGCGGGTGATCAAAGCGCGATCAGCGACTCGGCTAAACGTGGATGGTCCGTGTTCAATGGCAAGGGGCGCTGCATGTCCTGCCACGCCTGGGACCCTACCCAGCCGCTGTTCAGCGATTTCAAGTTTCACAACATCGGCGTGTCGGCGCATAAGTCCGATTTCGTGCCGCTCGCGCGCAAGGCGCTCGGGATTCTTGCGCAGGGTGCCAGCTCGCAGCAGATCGACCAACTCGCAATCCAGACCGATATGAGCGGACTGGGGCGCTTCCTGGTGACCAAGCAGCCGCACGATATCGGTGGCTTTCGAACCATGGGCCTTCGCAACCTGCTGGTCACGCAACCTTATTTCCATGACGGATCGCAGCAGACCCTGTGGGACACGATCGATCACTACAACAAGGGCGGCGTGCAGAACCCCTTTCTGGACGGAGGCATTGTTCCTCTGGGGCTCAGCGAAAACGAAGAAGACGACCTGGTCGCATTTCTCGCGACGCTAACCAGCCCCGAATATCAGCCGATGGCGAAAAAGGAGTACGACGCGCAGTTCAAGCGCTCACGCACCGATCGACCACAGCGCGACACCAATGCCGCGATGGGTCTGAACGGCCGCAACGGACCCGGATTCGGCGGCCCGTTTGGCGACATCGGTCCGGCGCAGAATGCGATGGGAGAAAATCCCGCTCTCCTCGGTGGAGACTGATCGATCGGAGTCTTGAATGGCAGCACGACACAAGAGCGTTGAAACCAGATTCCTGGAGGAGCGCGAAACTGTATTGCGCGCGCTGCAGGGCCTCGACCGGCGCTCCTTTCTGAAGGTGGTTGCTGCCACCGCGGGCGCGGTGATGGCCAAGGGGCTGCTGCCGCCGCACTCATTTCAGCTGGTGACCATTGCAAGCGCGGCCGTGGACAAAGGCAGCAGCGCAAACGGGATGAGCGGGCAACCCCCATTCACGTTCGCATATATTTCCGACACACACCTCTACGAACGCACCCTAAATCAGCGCTTCATCCGGGCTGCCGTCAGGGCGGTCGAAGATGTCAATGCCCTTGACCCGCAACCCGACTTTGTCCTGTTCGGCGGAGATCTCGCACAACTGGGCAGCGCCGCGCAGCTCGAACTCGGTCAGCAGATCCTCAAGGATGTCAAGGCGCCCGTGAAGATGATGGTCGGCGAGCACGACTGGTTTCTCGACATGGGCGACAAATGGCAGGACCTGTTCGGACCCCCTACCTATTCCTTCAACTGGAAGGGGGTGCACGTGGTCGTGCTGATGAGCGTGAATGAAAAGGACTTCTGGACCGCGCGCAAAATGACGCCGGAACAAAGGATGGAAACGGTTGCTGGTCTCGACAACAGCGTTCAATCGCGGTTCGAGGTCGGAGAGAAACAACGCGAGTGGCTCAAAAACGATCTTACCAAGGTGCCGGCTACCACCCCGGTGCTCGTCTTCTCTCACTCTCCGCTCTACAAATACTACCACGACTGGAATTTCTGGACCGACGACGCCGAGCAGGTGCAGGCGATCCTGCAGCCCTACGCCAAAGTCACCGTCATCCACGGTCATACCCATCAGATGCTGTTCAATCAGATCGGGAACATCAGCTTTTACGGGATGCTGTCGACGGCGTGGCCCTGGCCGTATGCGCCGAGCGGATTGCCGCGGCTGACGGTGCAGATGAATCGTGGCGACCCGTTTGACCAGTACGATGCGTGCGGAACCGGACACATGGACGTGCTGGCCGACGGGTTGGTTGACAAAATCTACAACCTTTGGGACCGCAACCCGGTAACGGTCAGAGCCAGCTACCTGCGATCGCAGGGCAAGGTGGATCGCCCACCCCCACCGCAATTCGCGAGCTACTGACGCACCGCCATGAAGCTGACGACCAACCCCCAGACGAATCGACCCGCGCGGGTCGCGCTCGCCGCAGTTCTGACGGTCCTGGTGGCCCTGCCGCTCGCGCTCCGCGCGCAGCAACCCGTTCATCCAGTGCCGGCCGCGAAAGGCGACGGCACGGTCGTGATGCTCTGCGACGGGAAGACCAGCGTCGAAATAAAAACGCTCAAGCCCGGACAACAGGCGACCGAGGAGCAGGGCCGCGGGGTGGCAAGCGAGCTGATGGAAAAGTGGCAGCAGGAGCATCCCGGGGAGCATTGGGAAATGGCGCAGACGAGTGGCGCAACGACGCAGTCGAAGACGCCGGCTGCGCCGCAGCTGGAAAAGACCGCGCCGCAGGGTGGCCAGCAGCAGGGTGACACTTACGCGAGCTTTACTTCACGCGACTATAAAGTCTGGCAGACCGAAACCCAGAAATTCGTCGACGAGGGCAAGCGGATTTTCCACGACTGGAAGGCGCTCGGCGGGACGATCGGCGTAAGCTGCGATATGTGTCATCCCGACGCAGCGAATACCCACCCCGAAACCTACCCCAAATTCCAGGTCCAGCTGCAACGGGTGGCGCTGCTACGCGACATGATCCAGTGGTGCATCGAGAATCCCGTCAAAGGTAAAACCCTCGGTCCTGACGATCCAAGACTCCGCGCACTGGAGGCCTATATCTACGCCCAGCGCAAGGGCGTGGCGTTGGACTGGGGCAGGCACTGATTGCACTGTTGGTCAGGTGGCCTCTCTCTCGTCAGGGGTTTTGCTTGAGATGGCGGGATAGATCTCAGGCAAAGGCTCGGGCCGAAATGCCACGCCAGGGGCAAGTCCGGAAACCTTGCCCACGGTCCTGGCCAAATCGCCCTGCGCCGCGACCACATGCCTTACCTCACCCGACGCTTTCCTTGGACAAGGGTAGGGAAGCGGATGCTACAGTAGCTCGGATTCGATCGGAGGGTTTAACCATGCGTGCTGCCATAATGCGAAATAAACGGCTGGTCGTTGACGAAATTCCCGTCCCCACCCCTGGCCCCGGTGAGGTGCTGGCAAAAACTCTGGCGTGCGGAATTTGCGGGTCCGACCTGCACACGCTCAAGCACGCCGAGAAGCTGGTCGAAGGCGCGCGGCGCTCCGGCGGTGCGTTCGTGATGGATTTGCAGCGCGACATCGTGATGGGCCACGAGTTCTGCGTCGAGATCGTCGACTTTGGACCCAACACCCAAAAACACTTCAAAGCCGGACAGCGCGCGTGCGCGATGCCGGTGCTGATTCGCCCGACCGGTGTCGAGACGGTCGGCTACTCCAACGAAAATCCCGGCGGTTACGGCGAGTTGATGCGCTTGACCGAAGGCCTGCTGCTGGAAGTTCCCAACGGCCTCTCCACCGAGCGGGCCGCACTCACCGAGCCGATGGCGGTTGGCTATCACGCGGTCGAAAAAGCCCGCCTGCAGAAAGATGACGTGCCGCTGGTGATCGGATGCGGTCCGGTCGGCCTCTCGGTCATCTCGGCGCTCAAGCTCAAGGGCCAGCATCCCATCGTCGCGGCGGATTTCTCGCCGCGCCGGCGCGAGCTCGCCCAAAAGATGGGCGCCGACGTGGTGACCGATCCGAAAGAGCGATCTCCCTTCGAGAGTTGGAAGGAGATGGCGGTATACAGCGATCCGAAGAGCGCGCCGCCGCTGCCACCCTGGATGCCGGGGCCCGCGCGACGCCCGCAGGTGGTTTTCGAGTGCGTGGGCGTTCCAGGGGTAATTCACTCGATCATGGCCTCGACCGCGCCCGCCGCGCGGGTGGTGGTGGTAGGGGTGTGCATGGAGCAGGACTCCTTCGAGCCGATGTTCGGCATCAACAAAGAGCTGAACATCCAATTCGTGCTTGGCTACACCGCCACGGAATTCGCCGACACCCTACGCAACCTGGCGGAGGGCAAAGTCAACGGCGACCCGCTCATCACGGGCAAAGTCGGCGTGGAAGGAGTGGCGAAAGCGTTCGAAGACCTCGGTTCCCCGGAGCATCATGCGAAAATCCTGGTAGAACCCTGGCATAGCTAGAAAGAATGGGGCGGGCCGGCGGACTCGCCGGGACGGGGCGGAATCTGTTCCGCGCCGCATCTTTAGCTACCCTACAGCCAGGATGCGCGCCCATCTGGGATGAAGCGGCAGCATGCCTTTCGGGCTGGCGAGGTTGAAATTTTCGCCATCATTCAGAAGGTCGAATAGCTGGCTCCCCCCGATATCGGTGTTCCTCAACGGCACTTCAACGCACCGGTCCGAAGCATTAACCGCGACGACGATCGATTCATTTGCATCGCGGCGGATGAATGCGAACTGCTCTGCGGCAACGTGCAACTGCGAGTAATCGCCGCGGCGCAGCACGAGATGGCGCCCGCGCAACCCGATCAGTTTCTTGATCGCTGCGCGCAGCTCCGGGTGTGGCGCAGCCGCGAGCAAAACCTCGGGGTCGAGGGCGGGCCGCAATGGCGCGTCGGTGCCTCTGATCTTGCGCCCCTCGATGCCGCATTCACTGCCGTAGTAGATTGAGGGAACGCCGGGCATCGTGAGCAGCAAGGCGTAGAGCGGATACAGATGGGCAGGTTGTTTGAGCTTGCTCGCGATCCGGTCGACATCATGATTGTCGACGAACGAATAAAGCGGCAGACCGGCGTACATACCCTCGCGCCCGAACTGATGATTGAGCGAATACGCGATTTCGAAATAGTTGCGATCGTTGAGGCTCGACCACAGCCCCTTGTACGCCTGGTAGTTGGTAGTCGATGCGAGACCGCCCGGATGGACCCAGCGACGGTAGTCGCCGTGAACGACCTCGCCCATCAGCCACAGGTCGCTCTTCAAATTTCGGCAGTAGCCTGAAAGCTGGTCAACAAATTCCGGGGCCAGTGCATCGGCAGCATCGAGGCGCAGGCCATCTATTTCGAACCGCTCCACCCAGGATGCGATCGCGGCGAACAGATGACCGCGGACTTCGGGATTGGCGAGATTGAGCTTCACGAGATCGTAGTGTCCTGCCCATCCCTGGTAGTGAAAGGGTTCTCCGTAGGCACTCCGGCGGCTGAAGTCGAGGTGATACCAGTCGCAGTAGCGCGAGGCCCTGCCCTTTTTGCGCACGTCGCAAAACGCCCAGAACTCGCGACCGGTATGATGAAAAACGGCATCCAGAACGATGCGGATGCCGCGCCGATGCATCTCACGACAGACCCGCGAGAAACCGGCATCATCACCGAGGCGCCGATCGACCTGAAAGTAGTCGGAAACGTCGTAGCCGTGTTTGCTGGATTGGAACACGGGACCAAGGAGCACGGCAGTTGCGCCCAGATCCTCGACGATATCGATCCATCGCATCAGCCCAGAGATACGGTCGACCGGTGGACCATCGAAGGAATTGTGCTCGGGCGCGCCGAGGCATCCGAGCGGAAAGAGGTGGTAGAAGACAGCGTCTGTGGCCCAGTCACTCACGCTTGAATTGGCCTGTATACTGACCGGTTAGTACACCCGAAGAGCAGACCGCGATCATGGCTGCGCAATGCAGAACTCCTTACGAATAAATGCCGTGACTGAATTGGTGGACGAGGTCGCGACGGATGCGGTCGGTGATGACCAGGCTTTGGTTGAGCTGGAGCGCGATGTAGCTGTTGATCATACCGACCAGGGACAGCGCATAACGGCGATGGCGTCCGCGCATGTTGCCGTGCTGCCGCACTGCTTTCACGAACAGCTCCTCGAGGATTACGTGCCGGCGTTGGTGGTGCTGCACGGCCACACGATGAGCATCGCTTTCACGGGGGGCGAAGTATAGAGCCAGCTCGAGGCGGTAGAAGAGCGGCTCGCGCGTGGCAAAATCGATATAGCAAGCGACCACGCGGTCCAAAGTCAGCGGGAGATCGCCGCGGTAGTGCGCGGCTTCCTTCAAGCTGTCGTCGAGCCTGGAGGCATACTCGGCGAACACCGCCTCCAGCAGGCCGAGCTTGCTGCCAAAGAAGTGGTACAGCGTGGGTTTTGCCACGCCCGCGGCTTCCGCGAGCTCCTGAACTCCGACGCCATCGTAGCCGCGCGAGGAGAACAGTGACAGGGCGGCGTGCAGCAGGCCCGCGCGCGAGTCCATCTAATCACTCTATACCGTTCGGTATAGAAGGTCAAGATCTGCTCCGTTTCGACGAAGAAACCACCACGATTCCTCAGTAAGAGTTTCCCAATGACAGGCAAGAAGAAATCGCGGATCGGCCGTAACCTTTTCCCCGGCCGATGGTTTATATCGTTAGGACGATGGGGCGCAGGGCATCGGCATTGAAGGTCGGTCCGGCGGCGGCTGACGAACGCCGCCAAATCGAGGCGGCGCAGCGCGACTCGCGTCGCTTTGCCGACCTTTACGAAAGCAACTTCGAGCGCGTCTACGCCTTCATCGTCCGGCGCGTCGGAGACCGCCACGAAGCCGAAGATTTGACCTCCGAGGTATTCCATTTGGCCCTCAAGAATATCGGCCGTTTCGAATGGCGCGGGGTTCCGTTCGCGGCATGGCTGTACAAAATCGCAAGCAACGAGATCGTGGATCGGTCGCAAAAAACCGCGCGGCAACCTCGGCGCGATCCCACCGATGATCCGCGGGAGCCGTGTTGGGAAGAAATTGAAAACCGCGCGCGCCTGTTCCGGATGGTTGACCAGCTGCCCTCCGACCAGCGCCGCGTAATCACTCTGCGTTTTGCCGAGGAAAGGAGTATCCGCGAAATTGCCCAGCAACTTAAGCGCACCGAAGGCGCCGTGAAGCAGCTTCAATTTCGCGGGCTGCAGAATCTGCGCCTGCGGATGGGTGACCAGAATGGCTAAGCGAAGGCAAAGGGCCGATCGCAGCCAAACGGCCAGGCCAAGCCCGACCGAACAGCTCGAGCAGGCGGTGGAGGCGACCATGGCAGACGCCAGGCCCCCGCGCGTGAATTCGGGCATCGCCGCGCTGCTCGAGATCGCGGGCGAGCTGCGCGGGCTGCCGCGCCAGGAGTTCAAGATGCAGCTAAAGGCCAGCCTCAAAAAGAGCGCCCTCTCGACCCCCTCCAAGGCTGCCGTCACGGCGCGCCGCCGCCACGGTATCGCGACCCCCTACCTGATGATTCGTGATGCGTCGCGCGCGATCGATTTCTACAAGCGCGCGTTCGGTGCCGCCGAGCTGTCGCGGATGGAGGATCCGAGCGGGCATATCGCACATGCGGAAATCAAAATCGGCGATGCGCCCATCATGATCGCGGAGGAGGAGCCGCGCTACTTCAACCTGAGTCCCGATTCGCTCGGCGGTTCTTCGGCGTTTGTCCACCTGTACGTGGACGACATCGACGCTTTCGCGCGGCGGGCGGAACGGGGCGGGGCCAAAGTGCTGGAAGCACCGCAGGATTATCCGTATGGGGACAGGCGCGGCAAGTTCGTCGATCCCTTCGGGCACGTGTGGATGGTCGCTACCCACCGCCACGATGTCACCCTCGAACAGATGAAGGCCGATTGGGATCGCTCGGTCGCGGCACAAAAAGCGAAATCTGTTCCAAAGCCCGAAGGCTATCACTCCGTCACGCCATACCTGCAGGTGAATGGCGCCGCCCAGCTCATCGATTTCCTCAAGCGCGCGTTTGGCGCCGAGGAAGTCATGCGGGTCAATCAGCCGGACGGGACCATCGGCCACGCCCAGATGAGAGTGTCGGGCTCGGTCGTGGAACTCGCCGACGCGAACCAGCAATTCAAACCGAATCCGACCGCGATCTGGCTGTTCGTCGACGATGTGGATGCCACCTACCAGCGTGCTCTCGAGGCGGGCGCCGAGACGATTCATGGTCCGGTGGACCAGGACTACGGCAATCGCGAGGCCAGCGTAAAAGACCCCTTCGGCAATCATTGGTATGTTGCAAAGCGCCTCGAAGCGGCTGAACCGTGGGCGCCGGAACTGCGTTCGGTGACTCCGTATCTCCATCCGAAGGGCGCAGCCAGGCTCATCGACTTCCTGAGGGAGGCTTTCGGGGCCGAAGAGGCCGAGCTCCACGCCGATGAGCACGGGGTGGTCCAGCACGCCCAGCTTAAAATCGGCGACTCGATAGTGGCGATGGGTGAGGCGCACGGGCCGTATCCGTCGATGCCGCCGGCGCTGCACCTCTACGTTGCCGACGCCGATGCTACCTATCGCGGCGCGCTGCGGGCCGGCGCAAAGTCGCTGTACGAGCCGCGCGATGAATCTTACGGTGATCGGGCCAGCGGTGTGATCGATCCCTTCGGCAATGTCTGGTACATCGCCACCTACCAGTATCCCGAGAAACGCGCGGCGCTGCGCGCGCAGCCCGCGCCGCAAACCGCGCCGGCGGTGCCGTCCGCAATCATGCCGTTCATGTACTGCGAAGATGCAGGAGCGGCCGCCGACTTTTACAAGAAGGTATTCGAAGCGACCGAGCTCCATCGCGCGGTCGAGCATGGCAGGGCAAGCCATGTCCAGCTTGCGATTGGCAACACGCGCGTGATGCTGAGCGATGCGACCATGCCCCATGTCGCCGAGTCCATCGCCAAGGGCTACGTGCGCACTCCACATCAGCTGCCCGGCACCCCGCTGCATCTTTACCTTTACGTTCCCGACGCGGATGCGGCTTTCCAGCGCGCGATCGATTCGGGCTCCGAGATGGTCCACCCGGTGGAAGACGAGCCCTGGGGCGACCGCTGCGGCGGCGTAAGAGATCCGTTCGGCCACATCTGGTACATCGCGACCCCGCTCAAGGACGTGCGGCGCTAGCGCGATGAAGAAGACGAAGCACGGACGGCCCGGGTCTAAACGCCGCAAGGCAGCGCCGGCCAAACCGGTGGCAAGGACCGCTCAACTTGCGGTGCCGGTCGGTTCACGCGCGACTCCCTACCTGATTATCAAGGGCGCGGCCCGCGCGGTGGATTTTTATCGCAACGCCTTCGACGCAATCGAGGTGGTTCGCCTGGAAGGCGCAGATGGCCGAATCGCGCACTGCGAAATCAAAATCGGTGAAGCTTCGATACTGCTCGCTGACGAATGGGAAGGGGTCGGCGCGACCAGCCCTTCAGCTTTGGGGGGCTCGCCCGTGATCATTCACCTCGAAGTCGATGACGTCGATACGATCGCGAAGCGGGCGGTGGACGCCGGCGCGAAAGTTATCTTTCCGGTCCAGGATCAGTTCTACGGCGAACGAGCAGGCCGAGTGCAGGATCCGTTCGGCCACCTGTGGCTGCTCTCAACGAAAATCGAATCGGTACCGCCCCCCGAGATGCGCAAACGGGAGCGGTCCCGGTTTCGGGAAAATTCGGACAAGTAAGGCGAAGGCTGGTTGGCGCGCGGCGCACCGTTCATCGCCGAAAGGAGTGAATCATCATGGCAGGAAAACCAATTCCCCAGGGTATCAACGTGGTGACGCCGTACCTGTGCGTCGCCAACGCGGCCAAGGCGCTTGAGTTCTACCAGCATGTGTTCGGCGCGAAGGAGACAATGCGCTTCGCCGAACCGGGAAGCGGCCGCATCGGACACGCGGAACTCACGCTCGGAAATGGCACCATAATGCTCTCCGATGAGTATCCGGAAATGGGCTATTTAGGCCCGAAGGCTGCAGAACGCCCACCCGTCTCGATTCATCTTTACATCGATGACGTCGATGCGGTTTACCAACGCGCCCTGGCCGCCGGCGCAACTTCGCAGCGTGAGCCCGAAGATCAGTTCTACGGAGACCGCATTGCGCAAATCCGCGATCCGTTCGGCCATTCGTGGTTCCTTGCGACTCGGATCGAGGACCTGTCGGCCGAAGAAATGCAGAAGCGGTTCGATAGGATCGCCCAACAACCGAGCTAACTGCGCGGTCTGGAGGAACCAGTCATGTCGATATCCTCAGCAACCGGCGCGGCGGAACCGCTACCGCCGCAAATGCAACTTTACCAGATGGGCACCGGTCACTATCTTTCGCGCGCGCTCGGCCTTGCCACCAAGCTCTGCATCCCGGACAGCCTCGGGAACGGCGCGCGCCACTACCAGGATGTGGCGGCCGAGCTCGGCGCCCATCCAGCTTCCCTCAATCGAGTGATGCGCCTGCTCGCGAGCGCCGGAATTTTCGAGGAGCAGGCGGGAGGTAAGTTTGCGCTCACTCCCCTCGGCAACTTGCTGCGCAGCGACGTGCCCGGTTCGATGCGCGCCGCGGTGCTGTTGTTTTCCGGCGAAGCCATCCAGTCTTCATGGGCCGAGCTGGAATATTGCGTTAAAACCGGTCAGCCGGCTTTCCGCAAGCTTTCCCCCGATGCCAGGAACGTTTTTGACGGTTTCAAAGATCCTCAAGTGGCCGCGAACTTCGATGAGGCCATGGCGGCGTTCACCGCACAGACGGCGCTGGCGTTGGTCGCGGCGTATGATTTTTCAAAGTTCGGGAAACTCGCCGACATCGGCGGTGGCAACGGCGCGTTGCTGATCAGTATCCTTCAGGGCAACCCCTCTCTCTGGGGAATCGTATTCGACCAGCCCTCCAGCGCCGAGCGCGCCGGGAAACGGATCGCGGACGCCGGCCTCGAGGCCCGTTGCGAAGCGGTCGGCGGCGACTTCTTCAGAGAAGTGCCGCGAGGCGCGGGCGCATACCTGCTCAAACACATCATCCACGACTGGAACGATGACGATGCGATCGCGATCCTGAAAACCTGCCGCCGGGCGATGGATGGCACCGACGCAAAACTCCTGCTCGTAGAGGGCGTCTACCCCGAGCGAATCGATCAATCGCCCGAGAGCCGCGGCGCGGCCTTCAACGACGTCAACATGCTGGTGAGCACCGGCGGCCGGCAGAGGTCCGCGGCGGAGTTCCGTGCTCTTTACCAAAGCGCGGGATTTCGCCTGACCAGCATGGTTCCGACCGCAGCCCGGGTTTCGATCATCGAGGGCGAGCAAGCCTGAGCATGGCCTGCCAAATTGGGCGGGGCTTTTTTCACAGGGAGAAGGTGGTGCGCGGGAACCGATGGATTGGGTGCGAGGGCGCCCTCGAGGGTGACTAGATGAGGCCGCTTTACGCCTTCGCACTGGTAATCGCGATTTTGTTCCTCTTGGTCCTGGCCCGGCTGGCGCGACTTGATGCGGGCGGTCCGGCGCATGAATTCGTGAATTTGCCGGGACAGGAGCCGGCGACCCTGTATCTGCCGGGACAAGGAAATCCGTTCTTCCGCGTCTTTCCACCGGCAATTCGCCCGCCCGCCATCGTGATGGTGCACGGGTTTATGGCCGACCGCCAGTTCATGAGCACCTTGGCGCGGCGCATTGCACAAAACGGCTACGCGGTGCTGGCCATCGATGTCAGCGGTCACGGGGCGAATCGCAATCCGTTCCCGGGCGGTTTGGCCAATGCTGATGCGGCTCGTCCGGATGTGAAGAAGGCGGTCGACTTCCTGCGCAGTTATCCATTTGTGGACGGCTCGCGAATCGCAGTGCTTGGGCATTCGATGGGCGCGGGCATGGTGCTCGACTACGCGACCGTCGATCCGGCCCTCAAGGGCGCGATCATGATCTCCGGCGGGTTTGGTCTGACCGGCCCGGAGCGCCCGAAGAACGCGCTGTTTATTTTCGCGCAGAACGATCCGTCCTTCATCCAGTCCGCTTCCACCGAGCTAGCGTCCCATCTGGCCGGGGTGTCACAAATCGAGCTCGGCAAGACCTACGGCGAGCTCGCGCAGGGCACCGCCGTCAAGGCGATCCAGGTTCCTCACGTAAATCACCTGACGATTGCCTATTCCCCCGAGGCCGCGGCGACGATGGTGAGATGGCTCGACGGCGCCTTTGGAACCGCGCGCACTGGCGAGATTAACCTAAGAGAGCCACGCCGCAGAGCGGCGCTTCTCGCGGTACTGGTGTTCGTGGTGCTGCTGATTCCGCTCGGCAAGATCGGCGGAGAAATCGCGGGTGAATGGCCCGAGGGGCCCCGCGGCCTCGGCGGATGGCCGGGACTTGCGATTCTGGTGGTCGCGCTGCTGGCCGCCATGCCGTTGGTGGCGATGAACGTTCCGACCGGGGTCTTTGCGTTCGTGGTCGGCGACGCGCAAGTGGTCTGGTTCTGGAGCGCCGGCGTGATCCTGGTAATCGTCTTGATCCTGGCGCAAGTGCTTCAATGGCGCCGGTTGCGCGAGGGATTGGCCGCGACCGTCTTTGCCGCGCTGCTGGTGATGACGATCATCTACCTGTGCCAGGTCGCGAACCAGGTTACCCTCCATACTCTGGCGCTGACCCCCGAGCGGGTCATCTTCGCCGTGGTGGGAACCTTGCTCCTGCTCCCGTTCTGGCTGGGCTTTGAATTCATGCTGCGTCGCGGGGACCTGGTCGTTTCCACGATTCGCGCGACGATCGGTCGCGCGCTGATAATCGTGATGCTGGTAATCGGCATTTTCTTGCAAGTGCTGCCGGGGGTGCTGATACTGATCCTGCCGAATCTGGTCCTGATCTATGTAACGGTCGAAATCCTCGCGGTCTCGGCTTACAGCTCGTCGCGCAACCTGATGCTGATCGCGCTGTTGGAATCGATGTGGTTTGCCTGGACCATCGCGGCCATCGCCCCAATTACGTTCATGCTGTAAACCAGGGAGATTCACCCATGGCACATCCGCGAATGTACGAAGACTCCAATCCCGCGATAAAAAAACTGCGCGCCGTCTGCCTCGCTCTCGGTGAGGTGGTCGAAAAGGAAGCTTGGGGCGAGTGCACCTTTCGGCTCGCAAGCGGCCCGATGTTCGCCATGACCGACAACAACCATCACCAAAGCGGTCACGTGGCGGTGTGGGTCAAGGCGCCCGCCATGGCGCAGGAGATCCTGATAAGCTCCGACCCCAAGCGATTCTTCAAGCCGCCTTACATGGGTCACAAAGGATGGGTCGGCGTGCGGATCGATGGCAAGCCCGACTGGGAGCACCTCACCGCGATTCTCAAGGATGGGTACGAGATGTCGCTGCCGGTGAGGAAAGCTGCACGCTCCAAGCGCGTCGTCTCGCCGGTGAGCAAGGCGCGACGAAGCACTAAACCACTCTCTGCGAGGGCGAGCGACAGGCCGCGCTATGATCGCTGAATCAGCTGGCTAGTGTGCGGAATCCAGCAGCTTCTGCAGATTGCTCGTGTCGCCACGGCTCCCCGCGCTTTCGCCGGCCCGGTCATAGATCAGATTGCCTTTCGAATCCAGCACCGCGACGGTGGGAATCGCACCCCGGTAGTAGCGGGAGACTAGTCCCTGCTGTTCGGGAGACACGCGGTTCAGATCGACCACCACAAAATCAACCTGGTTGCGATATTGCGGATAGAGCTTGACCAACCGCTCCGCTTCGCGAGCGGTGTTCCAGCAGTGGGATGTTCCAAAGAAGATAATCGTGGCTTTCCCCGCCACCGGGCCCGCGGCCAGGTCTGACGCGACAATCGGAAATTTCCCGCTCGAGTCGTCACTAAAGGAGAGGCCCGGCGCAAGCTGAAGGTCCCCCGCCGCTTGCGCGCCGGTGACGGAAAGAAGAAGCAGCGCCCCGAAGAGGACAATAGTGATCGCTGGTATTGTTCGCACTACAGAATCAACCGATGGTTCACCCCAAAAGTTCCCCACCGCCCCGGCGCCCCATCCGAAGCTCGAAGCGTCTCACCCACCAAACAGGACTTTGCTGGCCAGGTCCGCGCCCGCGCGCATTGCCTTCAACTTCTCCCACACAAGCTCTTCCGCCACGTCACCAAGTCCGATCGTGGTCTCGAACCCGCAATCCGTACCTGCGATCACCCGATGCGGATCGCCGACCGCATGGGCAGCGCGCTGGAGCCGCTCCGCAATCACTTCGGGATGCTCCACGTAGTTGGTCTTGGTATCGATGACTCCGGTGACCAGGAGCATGTGATCGGGCAGCGGATTTGACCGGAAGCATCGGTATTCGTGTTGATGGCGCGGATTCGCGGCCTCGAGCACCAATGCTCCGGCCTTCACCCCGTAAAGGTGCGGCAGGATTTCCTCGAGCGGGACATCCAGGTGATGCGGCGCCTCGTAATTTCCCCAGCACACGTGCAGCCGCACGCGGTCCGCCGCGAGCCCTTCGATGCCGTGATTGATCGCGCCGATTGTCATATCGACGAACTCGATAAATTCGCTCAGCGGGCGATCGGCATAGGAAGTGTGACGTTCCATCGCGAGGTCAGGAGCATCGATTTGCAACACGCAACCGCTCTCGACGATATGCCGGTACTCGACGCGCAGTGCATCGGCGAGCGCGAACAGGTATTTCTCGAGGCTGTCGTAATATCGATTGTGCATCGCGGCAGCCACGATCCCCGGCGAAGGCGCGGTCAGGAACGGCTCCGCGAACGACTTTTCCGGTTCTGCCAGCAGGCGCTTGAAGTCCGCGCACTCCCGCTCAAGTGGCTTGCGATCCTGGTAGCGAACCTCGCCCACCGCCATGGGCGCGTGCATCAGATCGATCATCTGCCGATCGCCGAGCCGCATCTTCTCCAGGTACGAGGGGTATTGCGCGATATCGCTCGGGAACCGCCGCTCGCTTCGACCGCCGAAACCGCTCATCCGGTCGTGGATGTAAGTGAAGAAACTCTCGCGTGGCTGCTCACCGTTGTTGCCGATGTCGATGCCGGCTTCGAGCTGCTTTGCCACGACGCGGCGGGTCGATTGCTCGACCTCACGCTCGAGTTCCGCGCGGTCGATGGTCTCGCCGCGATTTTTTCGCACCAATAAATCCTTGAGCCTGGCGGTGCGTGGCAGGCTGCCGGCGTGAGTGGTCAGGATGCGCTTTTCACTTCGCAGCATACTTCAGCGCTCTCCGTCTAGTACTGCCCGGAAGGCGGAGCGTATTGCACCTGGCTGCCGTTGTAATACGGCTGATAACCCTGCTGCTGCTGCTGCGGCCGATATTGGGCGGGATACGCCTGTGGTGGATAGCCGCCCCCATAGCCATAGCTGGGCGGTGCATACCCGCCGCCGTAGCTGGGCGGGGGGTACGAACCATATCCGGGAGGCGGCGCATACGCGTAGGGATTCTGCTGAGGTTTGTTCATCATCTCGCCCATCGCCATCCCGCCAGTCATCCCCAATGCTGCCGCACCCAGCGCTTCGCCCGTGTTCGAACCACCGCTGTTGTTGTTGTTCCCACCGTTCCAGTTCCCGGAGTTGTAGTCGACCGTGTTCATGGTCGAATTGTGCATCTGTTTTTCAGTCTGTTCCTGATTCTCCTG